>CAYTAP010000124.1:0-11132 GCA_964435775.1 uncultured Tepidisphaeraceae bacterium | reverse complement strand
ACGAGCGCTTCGCATACGACAGCTACCGCCGGCTGATCAACATGTTCGGCGACACGGTCATGGGGGTGGATCACGAACACTTCGAGCATGAGCTCAGCGCCGTCAAGCAGCATCGGGGCGCCACCCTCGACACCGATTTGACGACCGAAGACCTGAAAGAGGTGGTCGCGCGTTACAAGAAGGTGTACCACGACCGCGTCGGCGAGGATTTTCCGCAGGATCCGCTCGTGCAGGTGGAGCACGCGATCGAGGCCGTCTTCAAGAGCTGGATGGGCGAGCGCGCCATCCGCTATCGACAGATCAACAACATTCGCGGCCTGGCGGGGACGGCGGTCAACGTCCAGTCGATGGTCTTCGGCAACATGGGGGAGGACAGCGCCACCGGCGTGGCGTTCACACGCGATCCGAGCAATGGCGAGAATAAGTTTTATGGCGAGTTCCTGATCAACGCCCAGGGCGAGGACGTGGTGGCGGGCATCCGCACGCCGATCCCCTGCGACCAGATGGGCAAGTGGAGCAAGAAGAGCTGGAGCGAACTGCTCAAGATCAAGAACATCCTCGAGAAGCGGTACAAGGATGTTCAGGACTTCGAGTTCACAATCGAAAAGGGCAAGCTGTACATGCTCCAGACCCGCAACGGCAAACGGACAACCGCGGCGGCGGTGAAGATCGCGGTGGACATGGTCAAGGAAAAGCTGATCGATGAGAAAACGGCGGTGCTCCGGGTCGATCCGGCGTCGCTCGATCAGTTGCTGCATCCGACGTTCAATCCCAAGGCGCAGCGGGATGTGATCGCCAAGGGGTTGCCGGCGTCGCCGGGGGCGTCGGTGGGCAAGATCGCATTCACGGCCGAGGAAGCCGAGCAGCGCGTGGCCGCGGGCGAGAAGATCATCCTGGTTCGGCGTGAGACCGAGCCGGCGGACATCGGCGGCATGCACGTGTCGGAAGGCATCCTGACGAGCACCGGCGGAATGACCAGCCACGCGGCGGTCGTCGCGCGGGGCATGGGTACGCCATGCGTCGCGGGCGCCGGATCGCTCCAGATCGACGCGAAGAACAAGACCCTGACGGTCAACGGCAAGACCTACGGCGTCAACGACGTGCTGTCGCTCGACGGCGGAACCGGCGAAGTGATGACCGGCGCCGTGCCGACGGTACCCGCGAGTCTGACCGGGCCGTTCAAGCAGATCATGCAGTGGGCGGACAAATACCGCACGCTCAATGTTCGAACCAACGCCGACACGCCGACGGATGCCAAGACCGCGCGTGACTTCGGCGCCGAAGGCATCGGGCTGTGTCGCACGGAGCACATGTTCTTCGATCCGACCCGCATTTCGCACATGCGCGAGATGATCCTGGCGACGGACACCGAATCGCGCAAAAAGGCGCTCGCCAAGCTCCTCCCCTACCAGCGAGAGGATTTCATCGGAATCTTCAAGGAGATGGATGGGTTGCCGGTGACGGTGCGTCTGCTTGACCCGCCGCTGCACGAGTTCCTGCCGCACAACGAGAAGGACCAGGCGGAACTGGCGAAAAACCTGGGGCTGAGCCTCGAGCAGGTGAAGGCTCGCGTCGAGCAACTGCACGAAGCAAACCCAATGCTCGGGCATCGCGGCGACCGGCTGGCGGTGACGTATCCGGAAATGCTGGAGATGCAGGTCCGTGCGATCATCGAGGCCGCTTGCGAGTGCAAGAAGCAGAAGGTGAACGTGCTGCCGGAGATCATGATTCCGCTGGTGGGCACGAAGAAGGAATTGGATTACCTCAAGACCTTCACCACCGACACGGCCAACGCGGTGATGAAGGAAAAGGGCGTCAAGGTGGAGTACCTGTACGGTACCATGATCGAAGTGCCCCGCGCGGCGGTGACGGCGGATGAAATCGCCGAGACCGCCGAGTTCTTCAGCTTCGGGACCAACGACCTGACGCAGATGACCTTCGGTTACAGCCGCGATGACGTGAACAGCTTCCTGCCGGATTATCTGGAAAAGGAGCTGCTCGACGGCGATCCGTTCCAGAGCATCGACGTGGCGGGCGTCGGGCAGCTCGTGCAACTGGCGGTGTGGAAGGCGCGAAGCGTCAAGCCGAAGCTCAAGTGCGGCATCTGCGGCGAACATGGTGGCGATCCCAAGAGCGTGGAGTTCTGTCACATGGTGGGATTGAACTACGTCAGTTGCTCCCCCTTCCGCGTGCCGATCGCCCGCCTGGCGGCGGCGCATGCGGCGATCAAGCAGGCCGCAGCCAAGCGGAAGAAGAAGTGATGTTCGCACATCATTGAATCACCAGCGCGCGTGAGATGTGTGTGTGGTAAAGCGATCCTGAAGCAACACGGACAGAATTATCCGTGTTGCTTTCTTTTGCGCCGCGCCAAGGCACGCCCCGCTGCAGGAAAAGACCCCCTCCCCGCCCTCCCCCATTGTGTACAATGGGGGAAGGGAATGGGGATTCGCGTGCCCCCATATTGTGGGAAAGTCTTCGTAGGGTCCGTGGTACTCCGCGGACCATTGCCACGATGGACAAAATGGTCCGCGGAGTACCACGGACCCTACCACAGAAAGTTCAACGCGAGGTTCTCGCTGCGGCTACTCCCATCGGTTCGCGTCCGGTAAACTTCGCGGCATGCTGACCGCCTTCATCCGCTTCGGGGACGGACGCATCTCGACCGATCCATCAATCCCATCGCTCCGCGCGGCGCTGGCGGACAGCGGCGCGGTCTTCTGGCTCGACATGAACGAGCCGACGGACCAGGAGTATGACCTGCTCGACGATGTGTTCGGATTTCACCCGCTGGCGATCGAGGACACGATTGAATACCAGCAACGCCCGAAGATCGAGAACTACAACCACACCGGCGATGTGCATCGGGAAGGTTATTTTTACATGGTCATCCATGGACCGGACCTGGAAACATTCAAGGAGCACCTTCAGACCAAGGAGCTGGATATCTTCGTTTCAGGACGATACCTGGTGACCAGCCATGAAAGACCGATGCGCAGCTGCGCGGGATTGATCGAGCGCGCCAAGTCAGATCCCAAGGCGTTGTTGGACCAGGGAATCGACGTCGTTTTGTACAAGCTGCTCGACCGGTTGATCGATCATTACCAGCCGATACTCGACTGGTTGCAGGAGGAGCTGGACGACATTGAAGACGAGGCGGCCGGTCGCGCGAACCAGTCGATTCTCGGACGCATTTCCGCCAAAAAGAAAGATTTGCTGCACCTTCGGCAGATCATTGGTCCGCAGCGCGATGTCATGGCGCAGATCACGCGCGGGGAGATTCCCTTCATCCGCGAGACAACGCGGATTTATTTCAGGGATGTGCTCGATCATCTCAACCGCGCGGTGGAAACCATCGAGCTGTACCGCGACCTCGTGCTTGGGGCGCGCGACATTTACATGTCCAGCGTCAACAACAGCCTCAACGAGATCATGAAGACGCTGACGCTCATCACCGTCATTGCCCTGCCGCTGACCGTGGTGACAAGTTTCTTCGGGATGAACTTCGACGCGATCCCGCTGCTCCACTCAGCCGCCGGGTTCTGGTGGGTGGTGGTGGGAATGGGCGTGGTGGAGGCGGCGCTGGTTTACCTGTTCATGCGGAAGAGGTGGATGTGAGGGAATAGTGGGCAGTGGACAGTGGGCAGTGAGCAGTAGGCAGTAGGCAGAGAAGACAGTCTCGCGCATGTTCTTTCATCCTTCATCCTTCATCCCTGTTCACCGAAACCGGCAGACCAAGTCATAAAGCGTTCCGCCCTGGCGGGAGGCGACGGCCAGGTCCTTGAGCATGGCGATGTTCAGCGCCGGACAGGTGAAGGCTGCGTCGAGGTTGCTTTCGACGCCACGCCCCATTCCTTCAAGGATCACGAGATCGGCGTCGGCGGCGGCATGGTTGAGTTCATCACTGACCAGCGCCAGATCGATCAGTGGCTCGCCGGTGCCGGTGGAGATGATCTCGATGGGCAGATCGCGAATCGACGGTTCAGTGTCGACAATCCTCGGCCACCAGTCGCGGACATCATGAACGGTCATGTCGTTGAGGGTGGGCCGTTCGTTGGCGGCCAGCACAACATGCGTGCCCCGCGCGGCGAACCAGCGAATCATCGGCATCGCGCCAAGCAAAAAGTCACTTCCGGCGTTGTCGATGAAATAAACAACCCTGGCGAACGTGCGCTGCAGCAGCGCCTCGGCGAGGGAATCAAAATCATCGACGAGCCACGGGCGGGGCTTGAGGGTGGCGCGGGTGGTGAAAAAGTCGGGACCCCGATCCACGAATGCCTTGGCGGTCGGTTCGGAGCCCATGTCGAAAATATTGCCGGCGAAAACACCCTCGACGAGGGCGCGAATCTGATCGAGGCCGGCGCGGGCGTCAATGTCGGCGCAGACGGCCGGAAGAAGCGGCAAGGCGGCTTCGTTTTCCCGCTGCTTGAGGTCGATGAAGGCATCGACGAACCCGTGTTGGCGCAGAATTTCGTCGCGCCACTGGTCGAGGGTCAGAACGGTGATGACGCCGTGGCGGCGATGATGGTCGGCCGGTTCACGCACAAAGCCGTCGAAACGGGCGAAGAACTCCGCGCGGCATGCGGCGGCGGCCTCGTCAAGCGATGCACGCGTCTGGCCTCGCTTTTCCCTCGCGGCGACGCCGAGCGTCAGCGTCATGGCGAGGTTTCGCTTAAAAAACTCGACCCAGTGGACGCGATACGGTTCATCGGCGGTCAAGTCCCAGGGGCATGCGACATAGGCGCGAGGATCGGACAGCAATACAAATGGGGAGAGCTTCATGTTCTGCTTTCATGCGGCAAGGCGACGAGCGATTTCACATCCAGTGACGAGCGGGTTCACATCCAGTGACGACTGACGAACGTGGATCAGCGCGCGGACAAGGATCAACGGGTGGACAATCCTCCGTCGACATAGATCACTTGCCCGGTGATGTATGACCCCGCCTCGCCGGCCAGGAGCGCGGCGATGCCGCCGAAGTCGTTTGGTTCGCCGATGCGACCGATCGGGATGTTCCTGCCTTTTTCGCGGAGCGTTTGAATGTCGGGAAAGTCCTGCTGGTTGCGGTGGGTATTGATGTAGCCGGGGGCGATGAGGTTGACCGTGATCCCTTCTTTGGCCAGCGACCGCGCCAGCGCGGTGGTCTGGTTGACCAGCGCGGCTTTGGACATCGAATACGCGAGCATGCCGGGATTGCCGGTCATGCCCTGGATGGAACCGATGTTGATGATCCGTCCATAACCGCCGCATCGAAAATGCTCGAGAGCGTGGCGCGAAAACAGCAGCGGCGCCAGGACATTGGCGCGATGCTCGCGTTCGGCATCGTCCATCGGCTGGGTTGTCCAGGGGTTGCGACTTTGAATGCCGGCGTTGTTGACGAGGATGTCCAGCCGGCCCAATTGGCGCGCGACGTCGGCGACGATCCTTTCAGGCAGCGATAAATTGGTGACGTCGCCGCCGAGCGGGATCGCCTTGCCGCCGGCGGCGATGATGTCGGCCGACTCTCGCTCGGCGATGGAGAGGTCGATGTCCTGAATCGCCACGGCCGCGCCAAGCGACGCCAGCGCCCGGGCCATGCCCAATCCAATGCCGCGACCAGCGCCGGTCAGCAGCGCGACGCGCCCGGTGAGGTCAAACGACGGCTGAGGCAACGAACTCTCCATATCGCGGCCAATCGTAGTCAGGTGGGATGGTTTGTAAAAGCAGTGGAAAATGAAAGTGTATATGCACCCGATTGGCGCAATCGCATCGGATGCGCGGTTTATTCCCGATGTGCGGGGGCGGGGGAATCGCGCCAAGATGGAAAACGCGCCCGCCGATCGATTTACAGGGTGGCAAACGTCCAAACGGGCGGTATGATCCGGCGGTGTCTGAGGGAACACCGACGACCCGCCACTGCACCAAGATGAGGCGGGTATCGGCAACAGGATGGAATCTCCCCGGTAGAATAATTGACCCCATGAGCCGTTTGATTGCATGGGACGGTCCGCATGGATGGCGGCGATGGAAACCGCACCGGGGCAACGGCGACGGGCGACGTTTGGACAGCAGGATATGACGACCACCACACACAACTTGCCACGCGGCATGGACGCCCGGCGTCCACCGGCAGGACCGACGCCTTCGCCGACGCCCGCACAAACGCTCTTCGGCTACGACGTCATCGATTTTGTCGGCGAAGGCGCCGGCAGCGTGATCCATGCGGTCAGCGATCCGGTGACGCGGCAGATTTACGCCCTCAAGCATGTCGTGATCCGCAAGGAAAAGGACGTGCGATTCCTCGAACAGCTTGAAAATGAATACGAGGTCGGACGGCAGCTTGTGCATCCGAACCTGCGACGGGTTTTTGAAGTGAAGACGAGCAAGACCCTGCTCCGGCGGGTGACCGAGGCGGGGTTGGTCATGGAATTATTCGATGGGATCTCGCTGGAGACCTTTCCGCCGCACGATGTGACTGCGGCAGTCGGGATCTTCATCAATGTTGCCCGGGGGCTGGAAGCGCTGCACGACGCCGGGTTCGTCCACTGTGATCTCAAGCCCGCGAACATATTGGTCGGGGGCAATGGCGAAGTGAAGATCATCGACCTGGGTCAGGCATGCAAAATCGGGACGGCCAAGGAACGGATCCAGGGGACGCCGGACTTTATTTCGCCGGAGCAGGTCAAGTGCCTGCCCGTGAATCGGCAAACGGACGTGTTCAATTTCGGCGCGACGCTGTATTGGTGCCTGTGCGGGCAAAAGCTTCCCACCCTGTTCACGTTGAAGAAGGGGCGCAACAGCTTTCTGCTCGACGAGCAAATCCAAGCTCCGGGGGAGATCAATCCGGCGGTGCCGGAAGTGCTCAGCCGGTTTGTGATGGAATGCGTGCGCACTAACCCCGAGCGCCGCCCGGAGAACATGGGTGAGGTGGCGCGGCGGCTGGATGTGCTGCACTGCAAGCTGATCCGCGACGCCGCGGCGGTGGCGGCTTCAAGCTAGGAAATCCCCACGAAAACGCGGTTTGGTTTCGCCTCATCTTGCATTGAGGGGAGGGGTTGACTACCCTTGTTGGCCTTGCCAAAGCCGATGTGGCGATGGCGGTTTCCTTAATATGACCGGCGGTTGGCTGACGGTGAACCGGAGGCTGGCGGCCTGGTGTCCAGGAGCGTTTGCGATGACGATGGCGATTGAACAGAAGACGGGGATTGTTTCCGAATACAAGATTCACGACAAAGACACCGGTTCGCCGGAGGTGCAGATCGCACTGTTGACGACGCGGATCAATGAATTGACCGAGCACCTCAAGACGCACAAGAAGGACCATTCGTCGCGTCGGGGCCTGCTCAAGATGGTGGGCCGGCGAAACAGCCTGCTGAAATATCTGACCCGCGAGGATCGCGCGCGATACCTGCGGATTATTCAGCGCCTGGGGCTGCGAAAGTAAGAGGACAACGCTCCCGCAAGGCAACCGCAAAGAGGTTGCCTTGCGGGTTTTGTGCATTCCAGGGCAGGTGGCGGCGTGAGGTGATCTGTTCAACGCCGTCCATTTTCCGATCAATGACAACCGGGACTGTCTCCGCCGCGCCCATAAGGCCTCGGACGTGAAACGGAAACCAGAGACCGGTCAACCACGGCAAGCAAAGGAGGAGGGATGAAGGATGATCGATGAAGCAGACCCCATGCGGCGGGATCACCCGCGGCCGGGCGACGGTTTCATCACTCATCCTTCTTCCTTCATCCTCGAATCCAGCGTGGATTCATTCCTCCGTGGTTTTGTTCATCATGCAACAGAGGCCATTCGAGGATCTTTATGCAGGCGATACGAGTAGAGCGTGAAATCGGCGGGCGCACATTGTCAATTGAAACCGGCAGCTATGCCAAGCTGGCCGGGGGATCGGTGACGGTGCAATACGGGGAATCGGTGGTGTTGGCGGCGGTCGTCCGCGCCAACCCGCGTGAGGGGATCGACTTTTTCCCGCTTCAGGTGGATTACCGCGAGCGCCGTGCGGCGGCGGGGAAGTTTCCCGGCGGGTTCATGAAGCGCGAGGGACGTCCGACCAACAAGGAAATCCTCACGGCGCGGTTGATTGACCGCCCGCTGCGGCCGCTCTTTCCCAAGGGGTTCAAGGATGAGGTGCAGGTTCATCTGAACGTGCTCTCGTTTGACGGACAGAATGACCCGGACATTTTCGCGGGCATTGCGGCCAGCGCGGCCGTCGGGATCAGTGACATCCCCTTCCTCACCCCCATCGCCCACGTCCGCGTCGGGCGCATCAACGGCGAGGTGGTGTTGAACCCGACCATCGAACAGCTCGAATACAGTGACTTCGACCTGGTCGTTTCCGGCACCAAGCATTACGTCAACATGATCGAGCTCGGCGGGCGCGAGGTGAAGGAGGACGAGGTCGCCGACGCGATTGAGTTCGGACATCACGCGATCATCGAGATCGTCGGGATGATCGAGGAGCTTCAGGGGAAGGCGGGCAAGGAAAAGGTCGGCGAGGTCAAGCATCCGGAAGCAAGCTTCGTGGAGGCGATTCGCGGCAAGGTTGCGGATCAGATCCGCGAGATCAAAGGCCAGCCCGGAAAGCAGAATCGCTCGGATGCGACCAAGCAGGTGCTGGACAATCTGCTGGCGGAGATGGCGCCGGCGATCACCGATCCCGACGCCGCGTACCTGTCGATCGTCGCCCAGAAGGAGAAAGCCAAGCAGGTTCGGGCGGTCTTCAGCGAGGTCGAGGAGCAGGCGACGCGAGAGGCGATTCTCGCTGGCGTTCGCCCCGACGGGCGGTCGTACACCGACATTCGCCCGATCACTTGCGAGGTTGGCGTGTTGCCCCGCGTTCACGGGTCGGCGGTCTTCACGCGCGGCGAAACGCAATCGATGTGCACGATTACTCTCGGCACGAGCAGCGATGAGCAAATGGTCGATGGGCTGATCCCCGAATACAGCCAGAAGTTCATGCTCCATTACAACTTCCCCAGCTACAGCGTCGGCGAGGTTCGTCCGATCCGCGGTCCCGGGCGGCGGGAAATCGGGCATGGCGCGCTGGCCGAGCGAAGTCTCGTCGCGGTTTTGCCGGGCGTGGAGGAGTTCCCCTACACGGTGCGGATCATCAGCGACATCCTGGAATCCAACGGCAGTTCGTCGATGGCCTCAAGCTGCTGCGGTTGCCTCGCGCTCATGGATGCCGGTGTGCCGATCACGAAGATGGTCGGCGGCATCTCGATCGGGCTGGTCAAGGAAGGGGACAAGGAAGCGCTCCTTACCGACATCATCGGCGAGGAAGATCACTTCGGCGACATGGACTTCAAGGTCTGTGGAACGCGCGATGGAATCACCGCGATTCAGCTCGACATCAAGACCGAAGGACTTGAGCACAAGCTCATTCGCAAGACCCTGCACCGCGCCAAGGATGCGCGACTGGTGATCCTCGACAAGATGGCGCAAACACTGCCGGCGCCGCGCGAGGCGATCAGCCAGTACGCTCCGCGTCTCCTGACGGTGAAGATCGATCCGGAGAAGATCGGCAAGCTGATCGGCCCGGGCGGCAAGACGATCAAGCGGATTCAGGAAGAGACCGGCGCGCAGATCGACATCGAGGACGATGGAACGGTCTACATCAGCGCCGTGGATGGTTCGGCGGCCGAGAAGTGCCGCGACATCGTCGAGGCGATGACGGCGGAGGTGAAGGTTGGGCGGATCTACACCGGCAAGGTGGTGAGCATCAAGGATTTCGGCGCGTTTGTCGAAATCGCGCCGGACACGGATGGGCTTTGCCATGTGTCGGAACTGAGCGACAAGTATGTCGAATCGGTTGGCTCAATCGTCCAGCTCGGCGACGAGGTGAAGGTCAAGGTGCTCCTGATCGACGACCAGGGTCGGATCAAACTTAGTCGCAAGGCGGCGATGAAGGAGCTTGGCGAGAGCGACCCGGAACCAGTTCGCAGCGAGCGACCGGAAGGCGATCACGACGACCGCGGCGACCACGGCCGACATGACAACGGCGGGCGAGGCGGAAACCGAGGCGGACGCGGCGGAGATCGCGGCGGACGACGGTGATGGCCGATTCGTAAGGACGTCTCAATGAAAGTGAGCCGGGCGACTCGAGATCGAGTCGCCCGGTTTTTTATGTGTAGGGTCCGTGGTACTCCGCGGACCACTTCGCCAGTGGCGGCAATGGTCCGCGGAGTACCACGGACCCTACGAAAGCCGATACGAATCCGGTTGGGCACCCGCGCGGGTTTTCGTCGGAAGAGAGGACCCCCTCCCCAGGCCTCCTCCGCGAGTGCGCGGGGGAGGGCGTGGGATTTACAACAGCGCGGGAATCACCCCCTGATGCGTATCACCCCCGATGCGCATTGCCTCACATATGAATCGCCCGCTTGTCGACGGCGAGGGCCGCTTCCTTGAGCGCCTCGGCCAGCGTGGGATGGGCGTGAACACAGCGGGCAAGGTCTTCGCAGCTTGCGGCGAACTCCACGGCAAGCACCGCTTCGGCGATCATGTCGCCGGCGTGCGAGCCGAGGATGTGGATGCCGAGAATACGGTCGGTTTTGGCGTCGCCGATCACCTTCACAAGCCCGTCGGTCTCCCCCATCGCCTTGGCCCGGCCGTTGGCGAGGAAGGGGAACTTGCCGATCTTGATCTCGATGCCGTCGGCCTTGGCTTGTTCTTCGGTGATGCCGACCTGGGCGAGCTCGGGGTGCGTGTAGACGACGCCAGGAATCGCGTGGTAATTCACATGGCCGCTCTTGCCGGCCATCATGTCCACCGCCGCGATTCCCTCCTCCTCGGCTTTGTGCGCGAGCATCGGATTGCCGATGACATCGCCGACGGCATAGACACCGGGGACACTGGTCTCGAATTGCTTGTTGACCTGGATGAACCCCTTCTTGTCCATCGCAATGCCGAGCTCCTTGGCGCCCAGCCCGTCGGTGAGTGGCCGCCGCCCCACCGCCACGAGCACCTTGTCGCATTCCTCGACGCTCTTTTTCCCATCGCTGACGATGGTGACGGCGATGCGCCCATTGGCGACCTTGGCCGACTCGGCGCTGGTCTTGAACTTGAACTTCAATCCCTGGCGATCGAGGAGCTTGGTCAACTGCGCGCCCATTTCCTTGTCCATCTGTGGCACGGCGCGATCGAGGAACTC
>CAYTAP010000123.1:0-11149 GCA_964435775.1 uncultured Tepidisphaeraceae bacterium | reverse complement strand
GCCGCTGGTCATACCCATACGGCGTGAACGGCTGCACCTCGTACGCTTCCCCGGCGTCCTTCAACACCTTCTCCATCGCCACATCAATTTCGGCATTCCCGCGGCGACTTTTCTTGTAGGTCGATTCCCCCGCATCCCCCGCGCACGCCAGCACCAATCCATGCCGAACGAGCGGCAGTCGAAACTCATTGCTCGCCAGCCATGCAATGGCGCCGATGGTCGCGGGAACGAAGATCAATCGATATCCATAGCGCCGCTCGATGCCGCGCAGATGCCTCCCCAGCTCCATCGCCACAGCAATGCCGGAAAGATTGTCGTTGCACAGCGACGGATGGCAGACGTGACAGGAAATCAGCACTTCCTGATCCGATGCGCCTGGCAAAAATAGTTCCCCATACGTCAGGCTCCCCGGCGCCAGGGTGCTGTCGATCCGCACGCGATATGGCCCGTCCCCCATCTCCGCAAGCGTGGAGTGCGCCAGGCAAAATCCCCACACTTTCGCGTAGTAGGAGGTTCGATACGGGATCAGGTCCGGCTGATCCGGCAGCGTGTGCAGATGCGGCTTCAATTCCTCCAGCGACATCGTTTGATCCACCGGCACGCTGTACCCCACCACGTGCAGATTGCTGTTGCGCGCATCCACGATGCGCCGGCCGGATGAGTCTTCGATGTAGGCTTCCCGCAGGTTCCATTCTTCGGGAACCGTCCAGTCAAACACCCGTGTCCCGCTCCGGACCTCGTGCAGTTCGATCGGCAGATGCTTTTGAAGAACCGCAAGGGTTTGGCGCACACCGTCGCCGGTGAGGCTGCGGCAGATCGGATACAACTCGGCGATCAGTTCGTGCATTCGCTGGCCGATCTCGTCGGCGGCCGCCGCTGCTGCTGCTGAAGTTGACGCGATGGGCGGCATGATGGAGCGCTCGAATGCTGGCAACCCAATGGGATATTACCGGACCCACCCGGCCCGGCCATCGATCCCTTCTTGTTCATCGGTTATTTGACGCCCGACATTTGCCGCCGCGTGGCGATTGCCGCGATTCTCAATTCTTGCCCGCCGTCGCCGATGTGCCCAGGCTCACTTCCTGAAGCACGGAAAACGCAACGTGCGACGCATGGCTGTTGATCCGCCGAAGGTTGGTCAACAAATCCAGATGCACCGCACTGGATTGGGGCGCGCCCAGCGTGCTGGCGGTCATGCGGGCAAAATGCCGATCACGCAATTCCCGCACCCGCTGGTCAATGTGGTCCTTGTGACGAAGCAGTTTCTCCGCCAAGGTCCGATCGCGCGTGTGAAACGCCGCATCGGCGATCAACAGGTTTTCGCTGATGAGACGATCGAGCCCATCGAGTTCCTCCCACTCTTCCTTCGAAAACGACACCCGCAAGCGAATCTTCTTCAGCGCCAGTTCGCACAGGTTCTTGTCGATCAGGTCGCCAATGCTCTCCAACTCCGTCAGATACCGCAGTTGCCGCAACCGCTCGGCCGCCTGGTCCGCATCCAGCGCATGAACATCCAGACGCGCCAGGAACTGCTTGATGTCTCCATCCAACCGATCCACGAGGTCATCCCGATCACCAACCCGCCGCGCCAGCTCCTCATCGTCGTTCCGCAGCGCCTGCCACAAATCCTCCTGCATCCCGCGCACGATGTCGGCGACGCGAAGAATCTCCCGCATCGACTGACTCAGCGCCAGATTGCTTCCGTCGATCGGCCCGGTCGAAAGATAACGCGGACCCTCGATCGCCCCTTCAACGCCTTCGCGCTCGGATTCGCCCGGCTTGGGACCGGGCAACAGCCGCCCGGCCAGCCAAACCAGCGGCGTGATCAGCGGCAGCAGGAGCACCGCCTTGATCAGATTGAATCCGGTGTGCGCGTTGGCCACCTGCCGCCCGAGGTCATCGGGCGTCATCTTCTCAAGCACATCCAGCACAAGCGGCAGCACCCATGGCAGCAGGATCAGGATACCCACCAGCACTTTGCCCACGATCGCCGAAGCCCCCAGGAGCCGCGTCCGCTGATCCTGCCAACCAACGAGCAGGAGTGTCAGCGCGGTTCCGATGTTGGCGCCCACCACCGCCGAGATCGCCACCTCCGGCGGCAACGACAACCCCGCGGCGCCCGTGGTTGGATGACTGAGGCCCAGGATCAACCCAATCGTGGCCGTGCTTGATTGCAACACCACCGCCAGGATCGCCGCGAGCACCGCCATCCACCCTGGATACCTCGCGGCCATTGTCAGCAATTCGTGCATGTCGCCGGTCGGGCTGATAGCGCCCGTCGCCTGCTGAATCAGCCCAATTCCCATGAACTGGAACCCGAAGGCGAGAATGATCTGCCCCACGCCCCGCGTCTTGGCCCCCCGCGTGTACTGATACAAAACGACGCCGACCAGAATGAGCACCGGCGCGAACCGTTCCACATGCAGCGCGAGCAACTGCACCATGAACGTCAGCCCCACATCCGCCCCCAGGAGCACAAGCAGCATCCGCGGAACCGTGATATACCCCCCCCGCACCGCCTGCGACGCCAGCAGCGGAAAGCTCGTGGTGCTGGGGGCGAGCAGCGCCATCCCCACCCCTCCCCCCACCGCCCGCGAAGGATTCTCCGCCAGACGATGCAGCAACGGCCCCAGCCTCTCACCGAGCAGGCGATCCAGCCCCTTCCGCAACGTCCGCGTTCCGTAAAGCAGTAGCGCAACGCCGCCGAGAATGATGATTGCGATGGACATGGACCTACCGCTCACAAAATTGAAGACGCGCCCACGCGACTTTGGTGCGTCGGCGCGGAACCGCATGGGAATGGTCGCTTCATCAATCTAACCACCGGACAAGACGAAGCAACTTTTCATTCCCACGCACCATCCTCCCGGCGCTCTTACCACTATCGGCCAAGCGCGGACGGGAACTGAATGATTACTTGACGTCCTCAAATCCCAGAGCCACTGGCGTGCGATTGGCGCAAGGCTTGAGAGCGGCGCGGTCATACGGATAACCGGCGCCGCTGGCGACCGGCGCCATCAGGTCGCGCATCGGCTCCAACATCCCGACATCCCCCGACAGATCGCGCAGCTCATGGGGATCCGCTTCGAGATCGAACAATTGCTCCTCATGCGTGTCGGTGAACCAGATGTATTTATGGCGCCCGGCGACAAGGTAGCGATGTCGTGTCATGCCAATGCACAAGCCGTGCAGAACATCCCGCACGCCCGGCGCCTGGCCGCGCATCACCGGCACGAGCGATCGTCCATCGAGCCCTTCGGGGATGGGCGCGCCCGCCAGATCCAAAATCGTGGGCATCATGTCTTCCCATCCACACAGCGCATCGCAAGTGCCGCGCGGCATGTCGATGTTCCGACCGCTGATGAAAAACGGAACATGCGTTGAACCTTCATACGGAACCGTTTTGCGAAACAGATGATGATCGCCAAGCATTTCGCCGTGATCCGAACTGAACAGGATGTAGGTCGGTTCCTGGCTGCGCGGGTTGCCATGCTCGAAGAAACGGTCGATCAAATAGGCAATCCGGTCGTCGATGTGGTTGATCAGCCCATAATACCCGGCGATGGCATCGTGGATTTCAGCCGGATCGAACGGCCCGGTTTTTGAATCGGGTGCGATCCCTTTCCGCGGCGAGTCTTGCGGCGCCCAGGAGGCGATCCTCGGATGCAGATCCTCACGCCCGACATACCGATCCCAATACGCCTGCGGGGGAATCAGCGGGGGATGGGGCGCCACGAAGCTCACATGCAAAAACCAGGGAACCGACGGATCACGCGCCGTGTCGAAAAACCGCGCCGACTGTTCGGCCACCCAACTCGTATGATGCAATTCCTCCCCCAGCGTCCATGGCCGGCCGATCCGACCGTTGCCCCCGATGCCATGGGCGTTGGAATGATGCGTCACGCCCTGGTCGCGCAGCCAGGTGGTGTAATCATTGTGGCTTTGATAGGCGCTTGTCGGCCGATCATTGGCCGAATCACTGAGAATCATGTGATCGTATCCATACCGCTTGCGCTGGGGATGCAGGTGCAGCTTGCCCACGAGCTGCGTCTGGTATCCCGCGGCGCGCAGACACCCCGGCAGCGTGTGCGGCGGATCAAACTCCCATCCCTCACGATACCCCGGCATTCCATGCGTGTCGGGGTGCAACCCACTGATGAGCGACCGGCGGGCCGGTATGCAGATCGGACATGTGATGTAACAACGGGACAAATTTGTGCCCCGCGCCGCCAGGGCATCCAGATTGGGCGTACGCAATACGGGATTGCCGTTGATGCCCAGGGCGTCATAACGTTGCTGGTCGGTCGTAATCAGAAGAATGTTGGGTTGACGTTCAGGCATGATGACGAAGCTTAGCCGATGCGCCCCGTCGCGGGAATGGAGCCGTCACGCCACAGTCTTACGATGTCGGCAACACGCCCATCGCCATCGCCGCCACCTGGTCCAGCTCGGCGCGGTTCGCTCCACCGGCCGCCTGCACGCTCATCCCCCAGATCACCGTGACGAGGTATCGCGCGAGCACTTCCGGATCGGCGCCGGGTGGCAGATCCCCCTCGCCCGCGGCGAACTCCAGTCGCCTGCGAAGCGCCGCCTCCGCCGCCCGCCGCCGCAACCCCAGCAACGTCCGCATCCTCCTGACCGCCGGCCCCCCCGCGAGTTCCCCATGAACCAGCATGCACCCATCGGGATGCCGCGGGTTCATCACCATCTCAATCGCGCCATTGAGAAGCGCCTCACCCACCTTCGGCTGTTGAAGCGCCTTGATAAAATAGGATGCCGGGTTCTGGACATACCGTTCCACCACTTTCTTGAACAGCGCTTCCTTGTTTCCAAACGCGGCATACAGACTCGGCACGTTGATCCCCATCGCCTTGGTCAACGCCGCCAGCGACGTTCCTTCATACCCGTAGCGCCAGAACAACATCATCGCCGCATCCAGCGCCTTGTCCGCATCAAATTGCCTCGGCCGCCCCTTGGACATCGCATCGACTCCCAAAAATAATCTTCTTGACACGTTCTTGCGGCAAAGTTATATGTATCGAACGCTACATAATCATATCTCATGTGCAAGGAGATGTCATGGACGTTCAACCCTATCTGTTTTTCGACGGCCGGGCCGATGAGGCGATCGCCTTTTATCAAAAGGCGCTGAGCGCCGAAGTCACGATGCTCATGCGCTACAAGGACAATCCCGATCCGGCCAGTCAGCGCTGCCCCGACGGAACGGTCCCCCCGCCGGAGAAAGTGATGCACGCCGATGTGCGGATTGGCCACACCCGCGTCCTGATTTCCGACGGGCGATGCGGAGGCGATCCCAAGTTTGACGGATTCTCATTGGCGATCACGGTTGACACCGTGGCTGATGCCGACCGGACCTTCAATGCCCTGGCCGACGGTGGAAAAGTGCTGATGCCGCTGGGCAAAACCTTCTTTTCTCCGAAATTCGGAATGGTGGCCGACCGCTTCGGAGTCCACTGGTTGATTCTTGTTTCCCGGTCAATGTAGAACGCGCCTTACGCGCGGGTTGTTGAAACATGCCATCGCGCCCACCACAACCCGGCTCATGCCACCGCATGCACCCATGGCTTGATCTTCAGCAGTTCCGCGCCCATCGCCGCCTCGGCCACCTCCGTGTCATAAGCCGCCTGGGCGCGCAACCAATACCCCGGCGACAAGCCGAGGAACCGGCAGAGCCGAAGGTCGGTATCCGCCGTAATGGCGCGCCGCCCGCTCACGATCTCGCTGATCCGCTGCGCCGGCACGCCCAGTTCCTTGGCCAGTCGATATTGCGAGAGTTTGAAGGGAATCAAAAACTCCTCACGGAGCAATTCCCCCGGTGTCACTGGTTTGAGCTTTTTCATGGTGAATCTCCATTAATGATAATCCACGATTTCAACCTCCACCGGACCGGCCAATGTCCAGCGAAAGCAAATGCGAAATTGATCGTTTATGCGAATGCTGTATTGGCCGGCACGATTTCCATGCAGCAATTCAAGCCGGTTGCCTGGCGGTATGCGAAGATCGTGAAGCCGTTCGGCAATCTGCAACTGTCGCAGCTTGCGCCGTGCGACGGACTCGATGTTTGCAAATCGTCGCACACGGCGCCCGGCCGCCATTGCTTCGGTGTCGCCATCCTTAAATGAAACGATCACATATGAATAATAACGTGTCGCGTGACTAATTTCAAGCCTGCATCAACAGGAGAACCACATGAGCCACGTCCGAGTACTCGTCGGCACCCGCAAGGGCGCGTTTATCCTCACGTCCGACGGCCAGCGAAAAAAATGGAACGTCGCCGGCCCGCACTTTGGCGGGTGGGAGCTGTTTCACCTCAAAGGCTCACCGGCCGACCCGAATCGCATCTATGCCTCCCAGTCGAGCAGTTGGTTCGGGCAGATCATCCAACGCTCCGATGACGGCGGAAAAACATGGACCGTGCCCGGCGGCGAGAAGATCCCCAAGCCCGAAGACGGCCCGGCCAAGGGCGAAAGCAACAAGTTCGTCTACGATGGCGACCCCGGCTCGCACCAATGGTACGACGGCACGCTTCGCCCCTGGGCGTTCAAGCGCGTCTGGCATCTCGAGCCATCGCTCACCGATCCCGACACCGTCTACGCGGGCGTCGAGGATGCCGCGCTTTTCAAAAGCACCAACGGCGGGCAAACCTGGCAGGAACTCCCCGCCCTCCGCGCCCAGCAAGGCCCCAAGTGGATGCCCGGCGCCGGCGGAATGTGCCTTCACACCATCCTGCTCGACCCGGCCGACCCCAACCGCATCTTCATCGCCATCTCCGCCGCCGGCGCCTTTCGCACCGATGACGGCGGCCAAAATTGGAAGCCGATCAACCGCGGCCTGAAGTCCCAGTACATCCCCGACCCCGAAGCGACCATCGGCCATTGCGTCCATCGCATCGCCTTCCATCCCTCGCGCCCGAGCACGCTGTTCATGCAAAAACATTGGGATGTCATGCGCTCCGACAACGCCGGCGACGACTGGCATGAAATCAGCGGCAACCTCCCCACCGATTTCGGCTTCCCCATTGATGTCCATGCCCATGAGCCCGAGACGATCTACGTCGTCCCGATCAAGAGCGACTCGGAACATTACCCGCCCGAAGGCAAGCTCCGCGTCTACCGCAGCCGCACCGGCGGCAACGAGTGGGAGGCGCTGACCAACGGGCTTCCGCAGAGCAATTGCTACGTCAATATTCTGCGCGATGCGATGGCCGTCGATTCACTCGATTCCTGCGGCATCTATTTCGGCACCACCGGCGGCCAGGTCTACGCCTCCCCCGACAGCGGCGACACCTGGTCCCCAATCGTCCGCGACCTCCCGCCGGTCGTCTCCGTGGAAGTGCAAACGCTCGCGTGAGATTCGTCGCCAAGGCGCCCTGGGCGCGGAGAATCGCGGGGTGGGCTTTGGCTCTCCATGATCGCGGGGTGCCACAATAATCGGTGGGCCAAGGCCCACCCTACTTGCTACTTGCTTCATGCGCGACTCTCTGCGCGTCCGCGGAGACTTTCTCCGAACCGAGGGTAAAATGTCCGCCATGATCCGCGTCATCCTGCCCCAACATCTGCAGGTTCTGGCGAATACCGCCCGCGAGGTGACGCTCGATGTGCCCGCGCCGATCACCCAGCGCGCGCTGCTTGATGCCCTGGAGGATCACTACCCCGTCCTCCGCGGGGCGATCCGCGACCATGTCACCCACAAGCGCCGCAGCATGGTCCGCTTCTTCGCCTGCGAGGAGGATCTCTCCCACGAGTCCCCTGACACCCCCCTCCCACAGGCCGTCGCGGATGGAACCGAAGCGTTTTACATCGTCGGGGCCATCGCAGGAGGATAGCGGATTTTCGATTTTCGATTTGCGATTGAAGACTGTGCAAATTGACTCGCGCGAGCATCGAACATCCTCCATCCGAAAAACAAAAATTAAAAATCGAAAATCCCTACCTCTCCCATCGCATCGCAGCCATCACCTTTTGCAACTCCCCCACCGCTTGCTGAAAAAGCGGCGACGCGGCGGAAAGGGAACCACCCGTTACCGCATGCCCTTCATACGCGATGACATAAATCGGCCCGCCGGTTTCCGATGGATAGGTCGGCGGCAGCCCGGCCCATCCAGCGAAGGCCTTTTGCAATTCAGCCACCTGAACATCGCTCAGCATACCGGTGGCGATGCCGCGCTCGCTGCTTTGAGCATACAGGTCCCCCGTGGCGGAAATATTGAGGCGCTCGGTGAAGTTGGCCGAGGGGATGCGGACGTGAAAGGTGATGTCCGGGAGCCTCTTGGGCATAAAAGGCGGGTGCTCGGCCGTCAGTTGCAGGCAGCCGCCGACGCCAAGGGCGATGAACATCAGACCGATGGCCATCAGCCGCTGGCGAGTCAATCGCGTCGTTTGCTGTTGCGGCGTCACGGTCGTTCAGCATACCTTCAACGCTGCGGATCATGGAATCGGACGGACTGCGGCAGGTTGTTGAAATCAGCGATAGCGCTACCCTTGGTTTTTCAAAGGAGAACCGTTTCATGAAATACCGAACCCTCGGAGACGCCGGCGTCAAACTGTCCGAAATCGGGCTGGGCGGCTGGCTGACCTTCGGCAACGCCCTGGAAGAGCAACGTGCCCGCGATATCATGAACAAGGCGTTCGATGTCGGCATCAACTTTTTCGACACCGCCAACGCCTATGCAAACGGCAGGTGCGAAGAGGCGTGGGGGCATCTGCTCAAGGACCGCCGACGGGAAGGAATCGTACTGGCGACCAAGGTCTTCTTCCCGATGGGGGATGGGCCCAACGATCGCGGGTTGTCGCGCAAGCACATCATGGAGCAGTGTCACGCCTCGCTCAGGCGGCTGAAGACGGATTATGTCGATCTCTATCAATGCCATCGATACGCCGCCAAAGGGCTGGCCGACGCGGTGCCGCTCGAGGAGACGATCCGCGCGATGGACGATCTGATCCACCAGGGGAAGGTGCTCTACTGGGGCTTCAGCGAATGGCCGGCGAGCAAGATCGCCGAGGCGCTGCTCATCTGCGACCGCGGCGGATATTACAAACCCAGGGGAAGCCAGCCGCAGTACAGCGCGGTTCATCGCACCATTGAGAAGGAGGTCCTGCCGTTGTGCGAGAAGGCGGGGATTGGGCAGGTCGTCTGGTCGCCGTTGGCGCAGGGGGTGTTGACAGGGAAATACAAGCCCAATCAACCGGCGCCGGCCGACAGCCGCGCGGCCGATTCACGGCAAAACGAGTTCATGTCCGACCTGGTGACCAATCAGGAACGCCTTGAAAAAGTGCAGCATCTCAAGCCGCTGGCCGAGGAGAACGGGCTGACGATGGCGCAGCTGGCGCTGGCGTGGTGCCTGCAGCGTTCGGGGATCACCAGCTGCATCATCGGCGCGACCCGGCCGGGGCAGGTGGAGGAGAACGCCAAGGCGAGCGGCGCGGAACTGTCGCCGGAGGTGTTTCGTCGGATGGACGAAATCCTTGCGTGAATGCCGGGCATGGCTGGTCGCGCGCTGGCGGTCGCGGATTGAACATTAGAAACAACAAGCCGTTTCATAACCCAACGAAGCTCGCGGCAACCGATATCATCATTTGAATATGACGATTGCTTTGCCTCTCAACTTGACCCGCGCACGAGCGCGACGGAAGACGACCGGCACGGACATCGACGCGGACCTGCGTCGCGCGCGATGGCTGGCGAACTGGCTGGATGCGAAGTTCCACATCGCGGGCATTCGCTTCGGCCTGGATGGGATTGTCGGCGTCGTCCCCGTCGTGGGCGACACGCTGGGGCTCCTCGCGGGGTTGTATCCGCTTTACCTGGCCAGGCGGCATCGACTCAGCCGAACGACCCGCGCGCGAATGCTGGGCAACCTGCTCGCCGAATGGCTCATCGGAATGATCCCCTTCGCCGGGGATGCGTTTGACGTCGCCTTCAAAGCCAACCTGCGCAACGTACGGTTGTTGGAAAAAGAAATGAAGCGGCAATAACCGCCCGATTTGCCTGACGTCATGCAGTGTCTTAAGCTTGGCTCCGATGGTTGCATCGCTTGCGACAATTTCCACAGCGGCTCTTGCGAATATTTGCAGGCGGTATCACATTCGCAAGTTGTCTCTTTTTGGTTCCGCTGCCGGACGTGATTTTGCGCAAGACAGCGATATCGATCTTCTGGTCGATTTCGACCCTCGCCACATCCCGGATTTTTTCACGCTGGATGACATTGCCCGCGAGCTCTCCAAATTGTTCGATCAGCGCCCCGTTGACCTGGTAACCGAGCGGGCACTCGCTCCGGCCATTCGACAACAGGTGCTCGACGAAGCGCGAATACTCTATGCCAAAGGGTGACGCCGTTTATCTTCAGCATATGCTGCTGACCGCACGCCGCGTGCGTGCGAAAGTATCGGGCGTACCGCGACGCAACGGATGCACGAATTGATCCACGCGATGGAAAAACCACGATGCCGTGAGCGAACCGTCAAACCCTCTGCGGGTCCATGACACTTCCGGCGGCTTTTCTCCCTCCCCCGGTACGCCGGGGGAGGGTCGGGGAGGGGCAGGGTCTTTCAATTCTCGAATGAATCTGCCGTAGGGGCGGCTTCAGCCGCCGTTTTGGAGGAAGACGGCGGCTGAAGCCGCCCCTACAGAGAGAATTGAAAGACCCTGCGGGGAGGGGGCCGTTATTTGACGAACGCGTCGCATGAGGCGCATCATCCTTCCGATGCCGTCCAAGCGCGATCATGGTGCGCGGCTGATCGCATTCGCGCGAAGCATGCGCAAGAAACCGGAGTCTGTGCAGGAGGCGATTGATCGAGAGCTGGCCGAAAAACCCCCTCCCTAACCCTCCCCCGGAATACCGGGGGAGGGAACAAGAGAACCGCCGATTCCGTCATGGACCCACCCTCTGGCACGCGGCGGTTGTAAACTTGCGGCATCTCCCGGCGTTGCATAGAGTAACACACATCAATTTTCGAGGAGACGACCGATGTGGAGACGATGGTTTTTCGGCTCTTTGGGCGTATGCCTGCTCAGTTCAGTGCTCTTGGCCAAGCCCGGCATTGTTCACACGAAAAACGGGCAGACCTTTCAGGGCGATGTCGATGAGAAGGAAAACAACGTCGTCATCGACATCAAGGGGATTCGCATC
>CAYTAP010000122.1:0-11221 GCA_964435775.1 uncultured Tepidisphaeraceae bacterium | reverse complement strand
TAATGACGAGAACGCGTTGCCGGGACTCGTCAACGACTCGAACGTGATCAACTGCTTGTCTTGGAGTATGTAGGGAGCACTGTGGAGGGCCTGTTGACGAATTGCGGCAGGGTCAAAGGTCTTCGGGGGAGCCGAGAATACACGCAGCGGCGCTTCGAGCACCGGCAGCACCGTGCTGTGTACCGTCTCGGTGATCATCTCCGGCGTCGAGAGCGCTCGCGTGCCTGCCAGATTGGGCCTGGACAGGGTCGACCGCACCCATGCCTCATGCCTGCGCTTGAACTCCGTTAGTCGTTCAACGGTGTACGTCTGAGGCGCTTTGTCCACCTCCGTATGGTGCGTGGGACAAGGCCAACGCCCGCAAGCTGAAGATCAACTACATCCTCGCCCACAAGCTCGACCGTACCTGCCGCAACATGCGGGATGCCGTGCGGCTCCAGGAACTGGAGGATACCTGCGGGATCAAACTCGCGTTCGTCGAGAACCAGTTCGGCCCCGGTGCCGCCGGCGCCCTGTCGTTCAATGTCATGGCCGCGGTGGCGCAGTACTACTCCGACAACCTGCGGACGGAGGTGCTCAAAGGCATTGAGGAGAAGGTCCGTCAGGGCTGGGCGCCCGGCCTCGCGCCCTACGGCTACCAGAACGTGGCCGGGAACAAGGACGAGCCGATTCAGCCTCACCCCGTCAATGCCATCGCCGTGCAGCGCATCTTCGAGCTCTACAGCAGCGGGTGCTACACTTTCCATCAGATCGCCGACGCGATGGAGCGGGAGGGCTACACCTACCAGCCCAGCTACCCGCGATTCCACCGCACGGCGCTGTCGTACATCCTCAACAACCGCTTCTACGTCGGGATGGTGACGTTCCGCGGGCAGACCTACGCCGGTAAGCATAAGCCGATCGTCGACCTGGAGGTCTTCGAGCAGTGCCAGGACCTGCTCCAAGGCAAGAACCGCCGGGTGCGGGATGCCAATCACTACCTGGCGGGCGGCATGTTCCAGTGTGCCCACTGCGGATTCGGTATCACCGGCGAGCGTATCGTGCGACGGATGAAGAGTGGCAAGGTCCACGAGTACGTCTACTACCGATGCGGGAACCTCGATCCGGCACCTGACCACCCGGTGGTCCGCTGGCGGCAGGATCAGCTCGAGGAGGCGATCCACCGCGACCTGCTCAAGATGCGGATTCAGGATGAGCGCCGCCGGGGGTGGCTGGAAACCAATCTGGTGAAGATGTGCGACGACCAGGCACGCGTGCGGGAGGAGCAGCATCGTGGCGTTCGCAAGCGACTGGCGGACCTGGAGCAGATGCAGCAGCGCCTCTTGGACGGCTACCTGGCCGGGGGCGTGGAGAAGGATGTCTTTACCGCCAAGAGTACCGAGCTCAAGATCGAGGCCGAGCGGCTACGCGAGCGTCTGGCCGACGCGGCGGCCCCGGGCGGGGAACTCAAACGGGAGGTCCAGGATGCGTTCCAATTCTCGCAACAGGCGGCGGAGTTGTGGACCGTTTCTGGAACGGACGACCGGCGGAAGATTCTGACGCGGGCGTTATTGAAACGGTGCCTGAGCGACACAAGTCTTGTAACGACAAAGAGAAGGCCCTTCGATGTTTTGATCGAAGGGCCTTCTTTCGACGAAAGTCGGGGTGACAGGATTTGAACCTGCGACCTCTTGGTCCCGAACCAAGCGCTCTACCAAGCTGAGCTACACCCCGGTATTCCCACCCGACGCCTGCGGCGGATGGGGAAGCGGCACAGTGTACCAGCGGGTGGCATGGTTGCAATATGTCGGCGAAATGAAATGAATGGGCCACGGATGCGGTCCACAAACGGGGGGTGAACGGGTCAAATGGGATTTGAGGGCGTCGATCCGTTTGCGTTGGAGGGGTTGGCCGCTATGATCGATGTTCTATGGGAAGCCATGCAAGTGTGACGCGTCGTTCCGCCGGTGCCGAGAGTGAATTGACGCGCGAGGGGCGGGAAGTGGTCGATTCGATCCGTCGAATCGTGCAGCTGCTGCGTGTCAGCTCACGCGAGGCGGAGCGCACTGTGGGTCTCACGGCGGCGCAGCTCTTTGTCCTGCAGCGCCTGCGGCGTGATAACGCGTTGTCGCTCAATGACTTGGCCGCAAGAACGTTGACGCATCAAAGCTCGGTGTCCGTGGTGGCGCAGCGACTATCCGAGCGGGGCCTCATTCGACGGATTCGCTCGAAGGTGGATGCCCGGCGGGTGGAGCTCTCATTGACCGAGGCAGGTGAGCGTCTGATCGCATTAACGCCCCATGCCGCGCAGGAGCATCTGCTGACGGCTGTCGGGAACCTTAAACCGGGCGTCCGTCGACAATTGGCCAAGCTGCTGGGGCAACTGGTTCACGGCATGGGATTGGCAGCTGAGATGCCGACGATGTTCTTCGAGGAAACGGCGGAACGCAAAAGGCGTGCGACGCCTTCCAAGCGGGCGAAGGCGTCGGCGTCAAAAAGCAGGATGGCGCGTCAGTCCGGGGGCAAACGTCGGGCGTGAATCACAAGACTTCCGGCCGCATCATCCACACATGAATTGACATCGAGAGCAACAAGAGCCTCAGAAGACGAGGCTCCATACGCTTTATATCGCAAAAGTTTAGTTTGAAGGTGCACCTTGGCAGAACAGGATAAAAAGGAATCGTCCATGGCTGAACGAGAGGTTGAACGTGCGTCAACGACGGGTGGGTTGCCCGTGTCCATGTCGCTGGGGCCCACGCTGGAGATGGACAACATCGCCGACGGAGAGTCGATGGTGGACATGCGCACCGTTTTCCTCTGCTTCCTGTCGATCGTCATCGGCATCGGCGCGGCATTCGTCGCCCACATCCTGCTGCACCTGATCGGGCTCATCACCAACATTTCATTTCACGGGATATTCGCTTTGGACAGCGGCGTGTCGCCGGCCGGGAATGATCTTGGGTTATGGGTGATTGCGGTTCCGGTGGTGGGGGGGATCATCGTCGGTTTCATGGCGCGATACGGTTCCAAGGCGATCCGCGGCCACGGTATTCCCGAAGCGATGGAGGTCATTCTTCTCAACCAAAGCCAGGTGCCCGCCCGCCTGACGTTCCTCAAGCCCATTTCGGCTGCCATCGCCATTGGCACCGGCGGACCGTTCGGCGCTGAAGGGCCGATTATCGCCACCGGCGGGGCACTGGGCTCGTTGATTGGGCAATTCATTCGCACGACCGCCGAAGAGCGAAAGATCCTGCTTTCCGCCGGCGCGGCCGCCGGCATGGCGGCGACCTTCGGTTGCCCGGTGGCAGCGGTGTTGCTTGCGGTGGAACTTCTGCTTTTTGAGTTTCGACCCCGTTCCATCATCCCCGTCGCGCTGGCTTCGGCGGCGGCGGCGGGGTTGCGCCTTATTTTCCAGGAGCCATACCCCATTTTCCCGATGCCGCTGGTCGCCTCGCCGGGCGGTGTGGCGCTGACGTCGTACATTGTCATCGGGGCGATCATGGGCCTGGTCGCCTCATTCGTCACCAAAGCCGTGTATCTCGTTGAGGATTTGTTTGAAAAGCTGCCGGTTCACTGGATGTGGTGGCCTGCGATCGGCGCGGTCGCCGTCGGCGTCGTCGGATATTTCGCGCCCAAGACGATGGGCGTGGGCTATGACAACATCACCCACTTTTTGAAAGATCAACCCCTTTGGTCGGCGGCATTGGTGTTCGTGATCCTGAAATTCGTTTCATGGGCGATTTCGCTGGGCAGCGGAACGTCGGGGGGCACGCTTGCGCCGTTGTTCACGATTGGCGGCGGCGTTGGGCTGGCGCTGGGCGTGGGGGCCGCTCACCTCTTGCCGAATGCCGGCATCGATTACCGCGTCGCGGCGCTGGTGGGGATGGCGGCGTTGTTCGCGGGCGCCTCGCGGGCTCTTCTGACAAGTGTGGTTTTCGCGTTTGAAACCACGCTGCAGCCCCTTGGGCTTCTTCCGCTGCTGGGTGGATGCTCGGCTGCGTTCGTGGTTTCGGCGATGACGATGCGCTACTCCATCATGACCGAAAAGATCGCGCGCCGAGGCGTCAAGGTGCCCGCCGATTACGTCGCCGATTTCCTCGACAGCCTCCATGTCCGCGATATCATGACGCCCGATGTCCATTCACTGCGGGCACAGGATACGATCGCGAATGTGCAACAGTGGATCGCTTCCCGCGCTGAGGGCACGAGCCATCAAGGATTCCCCGTCATGGACGACACCGGCGTGCTGGTGGGGGTGCTGACCCGGCGTAATCTGCTGGACCCGCGGGCGTCCCCATCCACGCGGCTGGGTGAATTGATCACCCGCCCGCCTAGTTTCGTCTACGCGGACCTTTCGTTGCGCGATGCCGCCGACCACATGGTTCGCCACAATGTAGGGCGTCTTCCGGTGGTGTCGCGGGCGACGCGACAGGTTGTCGGCATCATCACGCGCAGCGACATCCTCTCCTCTCATCGCAGCCGTTTGCGCGACACCGATGAAGAGCGGCAGATCATCCAACTGTGGTCGCCGTGGCGGCGCAAGCAGGAACAGAAAGCCAAAGACAAGGAGCAGCAACGCGCCCCTGAGGCCAAACCTCCTGTTCCCGCGTCCGAGCGGTAAGCTTACGACTCGAAGATTTCCTGAATCGACAGGGCGCCGGCCCCGAGCTGGGCATTGGCCTCTTCCAATCGGGGGCGGCTCGAGACGACGCACACGCCGGCTTTGTCCATGTTCTTTTCAAACAGCGTGCTCATGACGCCTTTCACCTTCGCCGCCGTCGCACCGAGCAGCGATTCATGCCGCGCCGCCCGCAGTTCGGCGCTGTCGCCGAGCAAGTGGCGGGAGAGCGCCGCGCCGGTCGCATCGGCCGGTCGAATGGGACGCTCGGCCTCCTTGGCGGTGCCGATAATCGCGCGATCGACGTCGGTCTGCGTCCAATTGGAGTTGCGAACATAATCCGCCGCGCCTTTGAACACATCCAGCGTCCGTTTCACCCATGGGTCGCGGTAGGAGTGAAAGCTGAACATACGCCCCAAGGCGTTGTAGCCGCACCCGCCGCCGTACGCCGTGCCTTTGAATCGCACTTCCTCCAGCACGTAGCCCATGCCCACGAGCCTTGCGCCGACGGAGAGCAGTGGCGCATCGGGGTCCGACAAATGCGGCGCCGGTAGCACTGTCGTGCAATACGCCACATCCATCGGACCGGCCAGCCCATCGCGCGGCGGCGCTTGTGCCGCATGCGGTTGCCGCGCGGAATTGTTGCCAGCGCCGCTCCCCATGCTCCGTGCCCACCGTTCAAGGGTCTTGTGGACTATCGGCGTCACATGTGATGAGCCGGTGAAACTCGCGGTGATCGACGCCCCGCCAGTGAGAAACCCGCGGATGGCCTCGATCTTCTCCATCACACCTTCGACCGGCCTGTCCGCCAGAGCGCGGATCAACCGAAGCTGCGGCAAACCGTGCATGACATCGCTCAATGCGGATTCCACCGTCATTTGTCGAGACGCCTGACTCAGAGCCAGCCCCAACCCATTGCTGGCGATGCGCGATCGGTCGGCCGCCTTGGCCTGCATGAGCACGTCCATCAGCCGCGCTTCATCGCGCGGATCGAGGGCGAAAAGAAAGTCATGCAGAACGCCCAGCGCCGCCTCCGCCTTTCCATCAAGAAAGCGAATGGAGAATGTCGCCGAGCGACGCCCGCTGTTGGGATTGTTGGCCATCGTGGTCACGCCCGCCCCGAAGGACAGGCCGCCGGTGTTCGCCGCCACGCGCTCGGCCATCCGCACATAGCTGTTGCCGGCGGCGCCCATCTTATGCACACAATCCCCATACAGACGGAGGTACCTGTAGAGGTCATCGGGCAGGGCGTCCAGGTCGAGATTGACAAACAGGTAGTTGATGCCGTTTGCGAAGACATCGTTGTTGAGAAGCGTGACCCCGCCACCGAGTGTTTCGACACGCGTGGGAATCTCGCGCGGGCGGCGCGGCAAGTCGCGCACCCGCAATTGCGGCAGGGCCGCCAGCGCCTCAGGCGGGTTGGGCGTGTTCATCAGGCGCTCAAGCTCTGCGGCCTGCGCATCAATCTCCGCCAGCTTCCCATCATCCAACGCCCGCTTCTTCCGGCGCATGGCCTCCGCGAAATCAGCATCCTTCTTTTCCTGAAATGTCCGATCCGGGACGGCCGTCAGCAGCAATCGGTGCGTGTTGTCAAGCAACTGGTCCTGAATGATCCGCGTGAAAAAGCGTTGATCCTTGTCCGACTTGGCACGCAGTTGCGCCATGAGTTCGTCCGCGCGCAGGAGCGTGAGCGGATCTCCGCCATAAATCCAAAGCGAGGTCGCCCGGCTCATCAGGTTCAGCGGATACATCCCCGAGATTTCCAGGTATCGATACGCCAGTTGTTGAAACGCCGAGTCAATGTCCTCGTTGTCAATGCCGTTCTCGACGATCTCCCCCAGTGTTTTGAGCACGAGCGCTTCAAACGCCTGCGCCCGATCCGCTTCGCTCCCCTTGATCCCCACATGAAAGCTGCTCTCCAATCGCCCCGGCGAATAATACGACTGCGTCAGGTCCTCCCCCAGTTTGGAATCGATCAATGCCTTGCGCAGCGGCGCGCCCTGGTGCCCCAGCAAGATCTGCTGAATCACGCTGAACGCCAGCATCCGCTCCACATCGGTCTGTTCCCCCACAATCCAGCTCAGGACGTGATACGTCTTGCCCGTCGTCGGATCAGTTTTGGCGATTGGATAAGCTTCCGTCGCCTTGCGCGGCTCGCTCCAGCGAGGCTGTCGCTTGAAGTCCACCTTCACCGGCCGCCGTTCAAACGCATTCAGCCGATCCTCCAAAAACGCCAGGTGATCGGCTGTCGGAATGTCCCCATAGAAGAAAAAGTATGCGTTGGAAGGGTGGTAGTGCGTTTCATGAAAATGGAGGAAGTCGCGGTACGTCAGGGTCGGAATCACGTCCGGATCCCCGCCGGCATCCAACCCATACAGCGTGTCCGGCCAAAGATGTCGGCTGACATAATCCCCCACCCGCGAATCCGGACTCGAATATGCCCCCTTCATTTCATTGTAAACAATCCCTTTGACGATCAAATCGCTTGTGCGATCCCCCGGCTTGGCGAACTCCAGATGATGACCCTCGCGTTTAAATGTGTTCTCGGTCAGTTCCGGATGAAACACCGCATCAAAATAAACATCCGCCAGATTGTAAAAATCCTGACGGACGTTGCTGGCGACGGGATACATCGTGTTGTCGCTGTCGGTCATCGCATTGATGAACGTCGCCATGCTCATCTTGACCATCTCAAAAAATGGATCCTTCACCTTGAACTTTTTCGAACCCCCGAGCACCGCATGCTCAAGAATATGTGGCACACCGGTGTTGTCCGGCGGTGGGGTCGGGAAAGTCACCGAAAACAGATTCTCCGCATCGGCGTTGTACAAATGCAGCAGCTTCGCCCCGGTCCCCTCATGCTCCAGTTCAATGGCCGTTGATCGCAGATTCGCCAGCGGCGTTGTGCGAATGACGCGAAATCCATGCAGTCGCTCGCCGGTCGCCAGTGTTGTTTGTCCAGTCGCCATGGTCATCATCCTTTGGTTATTTGTTGCGTGCGCGCTTCATCCTACACAGGCAGCCGCCGTGTCATCCCGCGTCATCATAGTCCAATTGCTCACCCTTGCGGAGGCGGAAGTTTGGCGATGAACTCCGCCAGCTCCGACGCGCTCGGGCTGATCGCCGTTCTCACATAGTAACCACTTGTGGACACCCCCACGCACAGCGACTCGTCCAACTTCAATCCCAGCACCCGCCCGAGGCAGAAACCGGCATTGAAATGGTCCCCGGCGCCCGTGCTGATTTTCGGTTCCTGCACGAACGGCCCGGCGAAGGTTGCCGATTCCCCCTCAATCGCCGCCGCAGCCCCTTTGCGCGGATGGACGACCACGCACGACAGCTTGAGCTTCTCACGGATCGCCTTGGCGCTTTGCTCAATCGCCCCTTCGGCGTCCGCCGGCGCGGGCAACCCCAGCACCTCGAGCACTTCCGAACATTCCTTGAGGTTCAGCCCCAGGATGACATCGACATGCTCCTGGAACCGGCTCAGCAGCCTCAGCGCGGCGAGAATATCCTCATGTGTCCGCTTCTCCGGATCGGCCAGATCGACAAACAATCGTCGATCATGGCGGTTGATGCCGGGGAGAATCTCCTCCACCAAGCGCTCCCAGATGTGGCTCATAAATGGAAGCATCGTCCAGTTGACCATCCCGATCAGCTTCGCGTCACGAACCAGCTTTTGCAGTTTGTCCTTCCCGACCCGCGCAATGATGTTCTCCCAGTTGATGTCCTTGAGGGTCTGGTGCTTGCCGAGCATCAGTTTCCCGTCGGTGAACTCCAACGCGTCGGTCTGTCCCGGCTCGGCGATGCTGATGACCTCCGCCCGCCGGCAAAACTCCTCAAACACCGGATGAATGCTCGGATATCCCAGGTTGCCGAAATACGTCACCGCCATCCCCGCGCTCGCCAGCGCGTTGGCCATAATCGGGCCGTTGCCCCCCAGTTTCTGCACCGTCACGACCATTTCATAGTTGCTTGATTGCCCCGCCGCCGCCAGCACTTTTTTCCCGAATTGCTCGATCGTCTTGACCGGTTCATACCGCTCAAGGTCCTGCCGCTTGTCCACCACTGCGATGATGTTGTCCACGAACCCATCACAGCCAATCAGCGCCTTCATCCGCGGCAAAGTCCCCGCCGCCGCCGCCAGTTGTTTGGATGCCGCTCCACACACCTCTTCACGTTTGCGCGCCATAATCAAAATCCTTTCACGGCGTTCCCGCCGTGCCAAAACGATTGTCCTGTCCGTCGAAAATCCCGTGGCGAATGGTACAAGAAATCCCATTCCACGCCACAACCGCGCCCGCCCCTACAACCTATAAGTTTTTTGTAGGGTCCGTGGTACCCCGCGGACCATTGCCCCATCGTGACGATGGCCCGCGGATGACCACGGACCCCGCAAACGCCCAGCTAAACTCCACTCAACACCCGACGCGGGTTGACACTCAAAAGCTGGTGACACTCTTCACCACTCAACCCAAGATGCGTCCGCAGGTTCGTCTCACTCCGCCCCATCGTCCCCGCCGACCCCACCAAATGGCTTCGATCCGGCGCCCACGCGGCCAAATCCTCCCCCACCTTCACTTGCCACCGCGCCAGCCGATATTCGCCAGGGCCCAATCCCGCCGCCGCCATCGCATCGGTGACGACGACGCAGCGCTCCACGCCGGCGCACCGCACATAATTACCCAGGGCGCAGAACGAGACATGCACGCCATCAGCGATGAAACAAAGCATCAGCCTGTCCGCCAGACTGAGCGCGCGTTGAATGATGTTGTCATGCCGGGGCAGGAGCTGCGGACATCCATTGCCCAGGTGTGTGAACAGCGACAACCCCGCATCAATCCCAGCCATCAGTTCATCACGGGTCGCGTTGGTGTGCCCGGCTGATACGGCAATCCCCATTGCCGTGAGCAGACGCGTCACCCTCATTCCGGCGTCGCGCTCCGGCGCGAGTGTGAACATCCGCACCAATCCATCACCCGATTCGATTAATTGTTCCGCAACGCTTGCTTCCGCCGGGCGGATCGCATCCGCGGGATGCGCGCCGCGATACCCATCGGTTTCATTCAGAAATGGACCTTCAATGTGCAGCCCCGCGATGATTTGCTTCGCCAGCGGATCGGCATTTCGCAATTCGACCAAGCGCCGAAGCCGGTGGCACATCCGCTCGGTGTGATCGGTGATGATCGTCGCCAAAATGGCGGCAACCCCGTCTTCCTTCAATTTCAGACAACATTGATGCAGCGCTTCGGGCGTCAGGTCATCCTGATTGAAGTCCACTCCGCCATACCCGTTGACCTGCAAATCAACATAATCACTCATGGGTCATTGATTCCTTGTCGGCAAAAGATCGGTGGGGCGGCCGTGAATCCAAATCATCGCCGCTGGCGGGGTTCAACGTGTTTTGAGCCGCAACGCCGGTGCCGTCGGCATGTCCATAACAATGGACAACCGGCCGCAAACGTTAGCAGATTCCGTGGCGCTTCACCACACGAGAGAAATGGATCAGCGCACCACAAATGGGATGAGATAAAGCACTGTTGAGAGAAGCAGCAGCAGAAAGTCAGGCCGGCGCGTCAGGATGTACAGCACCAGGAACACCGGCATCAAACACAACGCCGCGATGCCCAGTGGCGAACCACTGGTGAACAGGTGCCACGAGAATGTGATCAATCCAAGCACGTCGTTTGCCTCAGGGCGAATGGTTGGCAAAAACATACCCCACCCTTGGGAACTATCGTCTTGATTGCCTTGTCAAATTACTGCCGGATATCCCTGAAATGTTCCGATTATGCCGCGTGGATGAAGTGTACTACGCATCAGGGGTGATTCTCGCGCCGCCGTAAATCCCACCCCCTCCCCCGGTACTCCGGGGGAGGGTTGGGGAGGGGGTCTTGTCTTTCTATGCAACTAAACACGCGCCTGATGCATCTCACGCCGATTCGCGCCGACGTTCCCGCTTGGGCGATTCCTTGCGCTCGGCGATTTCCTTGATGTCGAACAGCCGCCGTCGTCCTTCGACGATCGCATCATCGATCGTGTACTTGCCGCCATGCTGCTGATCCGGCAACTCGTACATCATGTCGAGCATGATCTCTTCACACACGGCGCGAAGCGCCCGCGCCCCCGTGTCACGCTGCAATGCCCGCTCGGCGATCCGCTCCAGGGCGGCCGGTGTGAACTCCACCTCAGCGCCCTCGAGCCGGAAGAACTTCTGGTACTGCTTGACCAGCGCGTTCTTCGGCTGCGTCAAAATCGAAATCAGTGTTGAAACATCGAGCGGTTCCAGGCTGGCGATGAGCGGCAGACGTCCGACGAACTCGGGAATCATCCCGAACTCCACCAAGTCCTCCGGCTGCACTTGACCCAGGATGTGCGCCCGCTCGCTGGACGTCTCCCCGCTGGTCGATTCGGCGCCAAAGCCGATCAGCCGCTTGCCCAGTCGCTTGCGGATGATGTCCTCCAGTCCGACGAACGTCCCGCCGCAGATGAACAGGATCTGCGTCGTGTCCATCTGGATGTACTGCTGCTCCGGATGTTTGCGCCCACCCTGGGGGGGGATGTTGCTGACCGTCCCCTCGAGCATTTTCAACAGCGCCTGCTGGACGCCTTCGCCGGACACAT
>CAYTAP010000121.1:5163-11230 GCA_964435775.1 uncultured Tepidisphaeraceae bacterium | reverse complement strand
ATGGAGGGCGTCGCTCCCGCGACGCCGTGGCGTTGCGGGAGCAACGCCCTCCAATTTCCGCCGGTGCCGCATGCCAGGCCACATATGTTGACGACTCCCCCGAACCCTGAACCCCAAACCCTCCCCCCGCGGAGACAATCCTCCGCGGCCCTCGCATCACCTCGTTCACGTCCTCCGTGGCCGACGCCAGAGCATCCCGGCCGCGCCGAAGCACATGAGCACCGTCGTCATCGGTTCGGGCACCTGCGCCACGAGCAACGCCGAGTGCAGCCCCGGTTCAGCATCCTCCGCCAGCGAATAGGCGACTCCGATGCCCAGAGTTCCATCATCCGCCAGCGCGTCGGTCCAGGCGCTGCCCGTCCCGTAGGTGAGACCGAAACCGTATGCCGTTCGTCCATCCCCCACATCCTGACCGGTTTGCAAAACCACCGAAAGCTGCTGCGTGCTGGACGACCACACAAGCAGCGCCTGGCGATCCGTGCCGCTTCCATCCCCCTCGTCCGAACTCGACTGGACGATCTCGGCCATGAATGCGACGTAGCCGCTCTCGTTGACCGATGGCGAGAAGGATTGATCGATGTATGTAATCGTCCAGTCGCCGGTCCCATTGGGATCGGGCGCGTTTGGGTTGGCGATCGTCATCCCTTCATGCGCCACCTCGATTTGCGACAGGCTCGCGGCCGAATCGACATAGGTGATTCGCCCGGCATTCGTGATCGGATCGTTGTCCGCGATCGCCACCTTGCCGCCATCGGTCATCTCCGCTTGCCCGCTGCTGCTGAGCGTGGTGAAGGTCGCGCCGTCCCCAGTTGTCCAACCCGTTCCCTTGGACTGGAGTACGATGCCGTTATTAAAATCTTCGAACAAGGTTCGCGTCGCATTGGCCGCGAGCACGACGGATGGGGAATAGGTTCCACCACCGCTCTCCAGTCGCGGCGTGACGATGCCGCCGCTGTCGCCTTGAAGGATCTTCGATCCATTGGCGTCGCTGGCGGTGAAAACCAGCGTCCCATCGCTCGTGATCGCCTTGGCGCGGGGGTCTTGCCCGCCGAACGAATCGGCGTAGCTTTCCGGCGCCTTGGCAACCATGACATTGCCCGCCGTCGTCCCGCGAACCGCATACTCCGGCGAAAACGTCGAGCCATCATTTGTGAAGGCGCTGATTCCCACCTGCCCGCTCGCGTTGACCTGATGGGTGGTCGAAATATCCAGTGGGCTGGTATTCGTCGGGTCCAACGCCGCCGCGCTGCCGGATGATCGGATGATCCTGCTGCTCTGAGGAACCGGGCTGTTGGTGTACTGATAAATCCCGTGACCCGTGTCACCATTGTTGTCGATCGGGATGCCGAACGTCAGCGTGTTGTTGCCGCTCATCGACATTGTGTCCGGCGTGGTGAACGTGTAACCCGACGCCGTATTCCCCGACCATGTGCCTTCATCTTGCCCACCTGTCGCCACCAGCGTCATCGGCTGGGACGGCGAGCCATAAACCAGGTAAACGCCACCATCGTTGGGGAAGAGCATCGCGGCCATTGTGCCGTTGTTTCCAACGACGAAATTGCCCGGGTAATACGGCCCGGCCCCCACGCCCGCAATCGGCGTCGCCTGGTTGTCATCGAGCACCGTCTGAAACGTGTACTGTGCCTGCGCCGTACCCGCCATTGCCCCAATGCCCGCCACTCCGACCATCAACAAATGATTTGCCCGCATTCAGAACCTCGTGTGAGTTGCCGCGAAAAATACAAGCCGTGAGATGCCAGGCGAACGCAAACCATGCGCGCACCAAGAACGTGCAGCCTTCTCCGGCACTGCATTTTTCGACCCAATGACGTGATTTTCTAAAAAGAATCGGGGGGAAAGGGGGGACGATGAAGGATGAAGGATGAAGGATGAAGGATGAAGGATGAAGGATGAAGGATGAAGGATGAGAAGAACCGCGCCAGGTGCGATCTTCTCTGCCCCCTGCCTACTGCCCCCTGCCTACTGCCCACTGCCTACTGCCCACTGCCCACTGCCCACCGCCCACTACTTCTCCTGGTTCGTCGCCAGTTGCTCCTGCATCGCGGGGTAGGGATTGTGGCCGGGTTTGACGCTGACCACCTTGGCGCTCTTGATCACCGGCGGTTTGACCGGACGACCCGTCCGCGTGTCGGCCAGCGGGGTTTGTGCGATCCCCTCCACCGTCTTCATCCCCTCCACGACCTTCCCGAACGCCGTGTATTTTTTATCCAGCGCCTTGGTGTTGGCGTAGTCGAGGCAGACGAAGAACTGGCTGCCGGCGGTGTTGGCGAACTCGGCGCGGGGAAGCGGGTAGGGGGGTTGCTGCTCAAGTGGATCGCCGTTGCGGGCCATCGACAAAACGCCCGGCAGGTGCGGGCGGTCGTTGAACTCCGCGGTGATCTGATAGCCCGGCCCGCCCATGCCGTTGCCCAGCGGGTCGCCGCCTTGGATCACAAAGTCCTTCACGATCCGGTGAAACGTCAAACCATCATAAAAACCCGCCTCGGCCAGCTTGAGAAAATTGTCCACCGTGTGCGGCGCGACGTCATAATAAAACGCCAGCGTCATCTCCCCGTGATCCGTGGTCATCTCGACGTATTGCAGCGGATCGACACGCGTGACCATCACGCCATCGGGCGCGCCGGGTCGATTGTCCTTCAGGGCATGGATCACCAGCGGCGTCCCGGCGAACTCCGGCAGCGCCTTCCCCTTGGGTACCGCGTACAGCAGATACGTCCCCGGCGTCTGTACGACCGGAAACGCCGCCGTCACATCCACCGTCTTCTCCTGTCCGCCGGAGATGTTGACATCAACCCCCTTGGCCGCGTCGATGGAAGCGCCGAGGAAATCGGTCATGACCAGCGTCACATCCTGTTGCGGCTTCACATCAACCATCACCGGCTGGCTGGGCGCGAACCATCCCTTGACCGGGAACAAGATCGATAAAAACACAAGCGCGGTTGTGACAGGGGTCATGGTTCAATTCTCCAGTTGGCACCGAACTTGGTTCGTCACAGTAGGCGGAAGGCAGAAGGCAGAACGTAGAACACAGAAGGCGGAAAGCAGCGGCGGAGCTAAGCAATTCCTTTTCTGCCTACTGCCTACTGCATACTGCATACTGCATACTGCATACTGCATACTCATTGACCTGGCGCACGACTCATGCCTGACGCCGGCGGCCTTCATTGCCCCACTTCAATCCGCGAATACTTCTCAAGCGACGTTCCGTGGTCCTTCAGAAGCTGCGCGATCGTCTTCGTGCTGTCCTTGACGAACTTCTGGTCCAGGAGGACACGCTCCTCATAAAACGTCCGCATCTTTCCTTCGGCGATCTTCTCGGCGATTTCCTGCGGCTTGCCGGTCTGCTTGGCTTGATCGACCGCGATGTCGCGCTCCTTGGCCACCAGGTCGGCCGGCAATTCCGCGCGGGTCAGCGCCAGCGGGCGCGTCGCCGTGATGTGCAGGCACAGGTCCTTGATCAGCTCATCGCTCGGATTGCCCGTCAGCGCCACGAGGACGCCAACCTTGCCCGTGTAGTGCGAATAAGCGCCGACCCGCCCGGCCGAGTCGATTGTTTCGATCCGCCCGATTTGAAGGTTCTCGCCGGTCTGCTGCGACGCCTGCGTCCGCAGCGCCTTGACCGTGGCGTTGTCGTCCAACTTCTGCTTCGGGTCCGCCAGGAGCTGCGCGATGCCCACGTCGAGCAGTTCGAGCACCGGCGCCGCCTTGGCCGTGAAATCCGTGTTGCAGTTGAGTTCGAGGATGACGCCGCGCTTGTGATCGGCGCTGGTCCCCACGCCCACGCGTCCTTCCTTCGCTTCGCGCGAGGAGAGCTTGTCCTGCTTGGCCTGCCCCTTTTTGCGGAGCAGCTCCACCGCCTTTTCCAGATCGCCGCCGGTTTCATTCAGCGCGTTTTTGCAGTCCATCATCGCGACGCCCGTGCGATCGCGCAGTTCCCGTACCATTGCCGCGGTCACTTCCGCCATTGTCTTGTCTCCTATGAATGTCAACGAAATACGATTTCACCACGGAGGGCACGGAGAAAAAACAATTTCACCGCAGAGACGCGGAGGACGCGGAGAAAACAACAAATCAACTGTTTTGCCTTCTCCGCGCTCTCTGCGTCTCCGCAGTGAATCGTCTTGTGTTCTCCGTGTACTCCGTGACCTCCGTGGTGAGTTCTCTTTCACCCCGTGGGGGTCCTTACTGAGCCGCCCCGGCCGGTTCTGCGGCGGGGGCCTTCTCATCCGTCTGCCCTTGATCCGCAGGCTTGTCTTCCGGCTTCTCCGCCGAACCTTCATCAGCACGGAACGCGGCGCGGCTGGAACGCCGACGCGGCGCCGGCGCGTTCTCCTGCTTCACGTCCGGACGCGCCTGCTTGGCGTCGATGATCGAATCGGCCAGTTCCTGGAGGATGATCTCCACCGCCCGCATCGCGTCGTCGTTGCACGGGATCGGCAGGTCGATCAGGTCCGGGTTGCTGTCGGTGTCGATCAACGCGATCGTCGGAACCCCCATCTTCTTCGCTTCCTTCACCGCGATGTGCTCGCGGCGGGTGTCCACGATGATCATGACGCCCGGCATCTTTTCCATCTTCCGGATGCCTTCCAGGTTCGTCTTGATCTTCGTCATCTCACGTCCGAGCGTGGCTTTCATCTTTTTCGAATAGGTCTCGATCTGCCCCGTCTCCCACAGCTTTTCAAGCTCCTCCAACCGGTTCAGCCGCGCGCGGATCGTCCGGAAGTTGGTCAGTGTCCCGCCCAGCCAGCGCTCCGTCACCGAGTGCATCCCGCAACGCGCCGCTTCCTCCTGCGCCGCGTGCTGAGCCTGGCGCTTGGTCCCCACGATCAGCACATCCTTCCCCTGCGACACGAGGTTGTGAACCAGCTTCTTGGCCCGCAACAGACCCTTGAGCGTTTCCTTCACATCGATGATGTGGATCATGTTGCGCTTGCCGTGAATGTACGGCTCCATCTTCGGATTCCAACGGCTGACCCGGTGTCCGAAATGCACCCCTGCATCCACGAGTTCCTTGACCAATTCCGCTTGTGTTCTTGCCATCGCCGATTCTCCATCACACGGCCGCGAGTTCTACCCGCGCGCCGACAGCCCGTGCGCAACCAATCACCAGATCACCGGAAGCACAATAAGGCTTTGGGTATTGGAAACACTCAAACCAGCGGCCTGAGTTTTCCGGAAGATGTAAAACGAGTAACCGCGATGATTGGTTTCCCCACACATCGGGGCAACCATCGCGGGCGCTGTCTGGCACAGCATCGACCCATGATCGGGTCGTCGCCTCATCCCGCCGAACTTGCGTCCAGCTTTATGAGTCGGGTGTCCACTGTACCACCGCCCGCCGCCGCTGACAAGCATGATCAGATTTTCGGGCAAGGTTACTCAATTCCAGCAACGTAATGCACATTACGCGATTCGTCCCAACAGGTCCGCCACATAGGATTTGACTCCCTTCGTTCCCCGGCGAAGTGCCACGGTATTGCCATGCCGGTTGAAAAAGCCAATGGCCTTGGCGCAATTGAACTGATTTTTGGGCCCTTCCCCCTTGCGGTCGGTGATCGCCGAAGCCGATCCCGTCAATTCCCCAGCCAATTCCGCCACTTCCTGCCAGTAAAGATACTGATCGACCAGGTTGTAAATCTCCCCCGCCACGGCATTGTCCCCGACCGCGAGCGTCAGGGCGTCGGCCACATCCTGGACGTGGGTGATCTTCCCGCCTTGCGGAGTATTGATGGATTGCCCGTTTTTGACGTCCGCCACGAGATCATGCCACTGCGATTTGGGGAGTTTCGGATCGATTCCATAGACCGCCGCCGGTCGCCAGGCGCTGGTGTTCATGCCGTAGGTGACGTGATACGCCTTGAGATGCGCCTCGATGGCGGCTTTATAGGCGCCGTAGATCGAGCTTGGCCAGGCGGGGGTTGTTTCGTCGAGTGCGGGATTGGGTTCGTTGGGGATTTCGTGATAAACCGCGACGCTGCTGACGAAGATGAACTGGGAGACATCCGCCTGCCGTGTCGCATCGAGCAGGCGCAATGAACCGAGAATG
>CAYTAP010000121.1:0-5153 GCA_964435775.1 uncultured Tepidisphaeraceae bacterium | reverse complement strand
TTCACGCAGCGCGTTCCAGTCCACCGAATCATGGATGACCGCGTCCATTCCCCCGACCAACGCCGCGAGTGTTTGCGGATCGTCCTGTTCGCCGACGACCCATTCGTGGATGAACGGTTCGATATGATCCCGCCGGCTGGTGCGCCGGACCAGCGCGCGGACGTGGTGTCCCGCCGCCGACAACGCCGCCGCCGTGTAACTCCCCACGAATCCGCTGGCACCGGTGAGTGCGACGCGCATGCCGCGATCTTACCCCAGTCGACGCTGTTTCGACGAGAGGGAATCATAAAAAAAGGCTCGAGCGCCATCGCGCTCGAGCCTGAAAATCACCGCATGCGTAGGGTCCGCCCCGCGGACCACCTTCTCAATGCCCCGTCGAACCCTCTCCTTCATGGGGTTTCCCAGGCTCACCCGACTTCGCCGCTTCGTCCTCCATCGACGGCTTTTCGGCATTCTCCGTCGATTTTTCAGTTGACGTCTGCGTCACCACCACGCTCGTCGATTCCGTCACCGTGATCGGCGCCGCCTCGCCGGCGGCCGTGGCGGCGGGGAGGGTGTCGCCGAAGTCCTCATCGATTTCTTCAAGGTACACATCATCCATCTCGGTGGCGTCCACGTTCCGTCGCAGGAGGTAGTAGACGATCGTGTTGGCCGAGAAGTAGTAGCTGATGATGTACGCGCCCAGCAGTCCGATGACGAGGTACACCCAGAAGGAGAGGACGCCCGCGCCGATGGCCTCGCCCCAGTTGAGGGCGTCAAAGTTGACGCTGTAGGACAAGCTTCCCATCGGGAAGGGGTACAGCGTCGGCGATGGCCACATCGCCTGCCATCGTCCCTGGCCGTAGTCGGTGAGGAACCACGCGATGAAGTAGTGGCTGAGCCCCAGGAGGAAGAAGACGAACAGACGCACGAACAGGTACGTCAGCGCGCCGTAGACGAGCGCCACCAGGCCGTACCAGATCACCCGCCACGGGCGGGCGTAGATGTAGCTGAACGACCGGCTGATCGCGTCGAAGCTGTCGGACCCTTCCACCGCGATCGTCGGATACATCAGCGTGATGCCGCCGATCGTGCCGATCAGGACGAGCGACATCACAAATCCCGCCGCGATTCCGATGAAGTACAGGATGCCGACCGCGATGGGTCCGACGTAGGGGATGTACAGCTGCAACCCACCGATTGCCAGCGCCAATCCGATCGCCAGGATGATGAGCAGGGGGATGATCGGCGCGAAGATGAAACTGAGCACTTTTCCGGTAGAAAAGCGAAGGGCATGGCGCACGGACAGCTTTTCATCGCGCGCCACATGCACCGCCGCAATACGCGCGATCGCCCCCCCGAAGACCGACCAGACGAGCAGCGCCCAGATCCAGAACAGGATGAAAAAGAAAGGGTTGGCGAGGAATGTGGCCAGCGGCACCTGGATGAGCAGCGCTAGAAGCCCGAGGACCACGCCGTCGTACCATGTCCAGGTGAGCACGCCTGTCGTGATGTTGTTGATCAGCGTGGATTCGCGGTCCATGAACCCGACAAACGGACCCACCTTGTTCACGGACGATGGCGCGTCGAACTTCGCCATATCCAGGTGAATGCCGTTGGGCAGCCACTGGGGCATGACCGTCGTCTGGCGTGCGGGCACCGAGTACTTGTCCGGCCAGACTCCGTCCAGGAACCGTCCGCCGGCGTAAATGAGAAGGAGGCACGCCAGCGCGAGCACCAGCTTGGAGGGATGGATGGAGATCCGAAACGCGCGGAACAGGTGCGTGAACGGAAAAACCTCGCGCCAATTAATCCCACGGAGCACGAATGATTCGTCCGCCATTGTCTGGAACTCCTTTCCTGCAAGCGATATTTTGATCAAGCCATCACAAATGCCCCAGGCGTCGCCGAAAGAGACAAACCGGACCACATCGCCTGAGCCGGGTGGCATTATAGTGACAAGGGGTTGATCGTCCAATTTGAGTGCGGGGAATGACTTGGGGGAGGATTTATGCCCGGTCGCCATGGCAATCGACGCTTTCGGGCTCGGGTGCGATTCATTTTGAAATCGCATTGCGCTAGCCGTGCATTTCTTATGTGCCGGGCGCCTTGACATGCCCAAATGCCCCAGAAGGCGATCGAAAGCATTTCTGAGCTTAATTTCGTCAAAAATTGTCTTGAGGATACCTCCTCGTGTCAGATACGATGCTCGCGGACATGCGGGAAGGCGTGGCAGGGAGGTGACGGGATTCGCGTGGGCTGATTATGTTGTGAGGACCGCAATGAAAAGGTTCAACACTGGGTGGGTGAGTTTCGCGCTGGTGGCGTGTGCGGCCCCATTGGTCTGGGCGACCGATATCGAGGGCGTACAGCCGGCGGCCCTCGACCAGCCGCGCATCAATGCCTATATCGCCCTGACCGCCGGGGGCGAGCCGCTCTCGGCGAGTGTTGCGGGACTGACATCGTTCAACGTGCAGGCGTTTTTTGACACCGGCGCCAGCGGCTTGCTCCTCAGCAACGAAACCGCGGATTTATTGGGACTCAACCGGTCCACTTTTGGCGGCCAGTCGGTTGTATATTCCGATGTGGGGGTGGCGGGGTCCGATAACTTCAATGTGTCGGATGCGGTGTACATGGGGCTGGCGCCGTATCACCCCGACGCTGATGTCGATAATCTTTCCACCTATTCCTCAGTCTACAATCAAACCTTCGGGCCGGTCCGCACGCAAATCGGTCCGGTACCCGCGCCGACTGATCCCAACCTGCAAAATCTTGATGTCCTCGGAACCCCCGCAATGGCCGGACGCGTGGTGGTCATGGACCCCAAGCCGGTGGACAGCTTTCTGGACACGATGCGGACTTATGTCTACACGCCGGGAACACCGTATAACACCGCCGAGGCTGACACCAATCCCGGCATCCCGCTGACCAATCGACACATCAAATTGAGTTATGGTTCGTTTGATCGCTTTACGACCGTCACACCGGCCGGGGCGCCGGGGCCAACGCTGGCGGATAACCCATTCATCGGTCCCAACCCGGTGGCTGCGATGGACGGCGATCATTCGGACACCACACCGTCGGTCACAATTGAGTATAACGGCAACGTAAAGCAGGGGAGTTTCCTGCTGGACACGGGGTCGGCCGCCTCGATGATCTCCAAGTCGTTGGCCGCCTCTCTTGGGGTGACCTACGCGGCGGGAACGGAGGGCACGGATGATCCAGTGTTGTCGGGCGTGCCCCTGGACCACCAGTTTCAAATGACCATCGGCGGCATTGGCGGGACGACCACGGTCGCCGGATTTTACCTGGATAACATGGCGGTTCCGACGATGGAACAGGACCCGCTTAACTACCTGGGCGCGCCTGTCCTGGTATCCGACATCACGGTTAAAGATCCACTCACGCAACAGAGCCTTACGCTGGATGGCATTTTTGGCATGAATAATCTGGTGGCCACCGCGCTGGTCATTCCCGGCGGACCGCTGGGCATCCAAATCCTGAATGAGACAGGCGGCGCCTATGACTGGTTGGTATACGATCCAACAACGCAAACACTTGGCGTGGATTTGAAAGATGCATATGTGCCCGAACCCGGTAGCGCCACGCTGCTCGTGTTCGCGGCCCTCTTCGCCATGCCTAGACGCCGGGTGGCATGAGGTTCATCCATCAGATGATCCGATCCACCAGCGCCTCGCCTCGTTCAAATCGTCGCAGGTTCTGCACGAAATGATCCGCCAGGCGATGGAACTCCGCCCGGTGGCCGCCGGCCGAGTGGGGGGTGATGTGGCAGTTGGGCGTTGTCCACAATGGATCGGCGGGGGGAAGCGGTTCGGGAGACGTCACATCCAGATACGCCGCCGCCAGCCGTTGCGATTGCAGCGCATCGCGCAATGCCGCTTGGTCTACCGTATTGCCGCGCCCGATATTGTAAAAGACGGCCGAGGGCTTCATCCGCGCGAATCGATTTCGGTTGAAATATCCCGCGCTGCCGGCGGAATCGGGCAGAATGTTGATTACATGGTCCGCCTCGCCGAGCGCCGCATCCGCCTCCTCCGGGCGAACCATCGGCACGACTTCATCGCCCCGGATTGTTCTACGAATGCCGCGAATGTTCATGCGAAGCGGACCGAGCAATTCGATCAGCCGTCGGGCAATAGCACCATATCCAAAAATAAGAGCGGATTGCTCTGACAAAAGATACTGGCCGGCGCGAACCACATCCGACGGCCAGGCCCGATCCGTCAACTGCGTTTTTATTGACTCCGGCAGCCGGCGCGACAGCGCAAGCATCATGCCCAGAAGATGTTGCGCGCATGGGTCGGCATACACCGATGAGGAATTGCACAGCGCCGCACGCCTCGCCCCCAGGGCATCGCGCAGGTCCGTGCGATCATAACGCGTGTATCCGGCACTGGTGATCTGAACAAATCGCAGGCGATTGGCCGTGAGGAGTGTTTTCGGGTCCGGCTGCCCAAGGGCGACATCCGCCGACAGCAGCGCCGGATCCGGACCCGTCGCCGTCAGGTTGTCCGCCAGCTTCGATGAGATCACAAGCTGGTGGGGACTTACCGCCGCGCGGAGATAATCAAACACGCATTCCGGCAAAGCCGCGTTGCACCAGATGGTCAGGTGTTCACACATGGATGACAGGGTATGAAATTGTGAAGAAATGCAAAAGAGAAAATGTGTGGGTCGTCATGCGGCTTGGAGGGCGTCGCTCCCGTGACGCCGCGGCGTTGTGAGAGCGACGCCCTCCATCCATGCCCATCGGCCGCAAAAATTGACCACCCGCCGAGGATTCCACCCGCGGGAGAAGCGAGGATATTCAAAAAGTACATTGGATTGACTTTACGCCACGCTCATTTATACTCGCGGCCCTTCTCACGCTGCCGGTGTGCGCATTGGCGGTCCGATGGCGTGAGAGGGGAGTGGATACCCTGTCGAGTTGTGGCGTGGTTCGATCCGGGCTGGCCGGACTATCTTCACGGCGTGACAATCGACGGGATTCGGTGGAGAGGAAGTGGCGCTGGGCGACGACAGACCGGCGGGGAGTGGCGAATCGGTTGGAATCGCCGGCCGAAAGTCGCTGGACCGTCAGTCGCTGGCATAGCTCAGTGGTAGAGCGCCACCTTGGTAAGGTGGAGGTCCTGGGTTCAAGCCCCAGTGCCAGC
>CAYTAP010000120.1:0-11273 GCA_964435775.1 uncultured Tepidisphaeraceae bacterium | reverse complement strand
ACGATCATCTTCGCCACGCCGCCACCGTCCCATACTTCCGCCTGGATCGCGTGGGCGCCTTGCGTCAATTCCACCTCGGCCGACATTCCCTTGCGGCTGCGCGACAGATTCTCCGATTCAATGATCGTCTGACCATCGACAATCAGCCGCGCCCCCATGTTGGCGATCACGCCGAATGTGTAATGCCCCGCCTTGTTGATCTTGATAAAGCCGCGCCAACGGATTGAAAAATCATCCTTGGGCAAACCGTCGCCGGGCGCTTCCTTGCCCCAGTCGTTGTTGATCTGCGGATCGATTCGGCGCAGGAGGAGGTGTTGAAACTGCTGGCCGGCGTAGATCTCCGCCGACAAACCGGGCGCCAATTGCGACAGAAGCGCCGGGTCGGCCTCGATCTTCCCCATCCGCTGCCGCGCCACGGCGAGATTGATCCCGCTCAAGCCCGGCATCGCCCGGCGATACCAGCCGGCCGCGTGATTTTGAATGTGCAGCGCTGCAAAACGATTTTGTGATTGCGAATAATCCCACCACAGATTGGCCAGCGCCATCACCTCCGCCGGGTTGTCGGCGCCCTTCATCGCCAGCTCCCGCGCGGCGATGGATCGCAGCGCAGGGTCATCCCCCGCCGCCAGGTGCGCCAGGCCCTGCTCCCAGTCGGCTCGCATGAAGCAGAGGTTTCGTCCGACAATGGCGTGCGATGCGGCATCGTCGGGATTCTGTTGGAGTTGCAATTCGGCCGCGCGACAGCGGGCTTCATCCTGTCGCAGCGCCGCCAGTTCCTTGATCACCGATCGCACTTTAAGCGCCAAGGGAACGCTCTGGCTCTTGTCGGCGGCACGGTCGGCCAGCGCCGCAAAGCGCGACGCCGCATCCAGTTGTCCCGCGCCGATCGATTGATCGACACACGCCAGCGCCTCTGTCGCAACCGATGCCCGAACGCCCGGGGACGCGGCGGCGTGGTTGATCGCCGTCAATGAACTCCATCGCAGCGGGAGCGCCTCAATCTCGAACCCGCGCTCCAACCGCGTGATCGTCTCCATCGCCATCGCCGGATCCTCCCCCCGCTCGGCCAATTCGCGGGCGTCATCCAGCAACACATACACCGCCGCCGGATCATGCAGCGTCACCGCCGCCTGCTCAATCAACTTCCGCGCCAGCGCCTTGCGCCCGGCGGGCGTGCGTTGCGCGAAGTCCGCGCGGAACAATTCATGAATCAACTTTTGCGCGGCGGACTGGGAGGTGGGATCTGGTATTGACGCGTGGGCGCTCCGCGCGGCCGGCGCGGATGCGGGTGATGGGGATTGCGGTGTCGCCCCCCCGGCCGACTGTGTCCAGGCCGCGCCCGCGGCGATGCTGATAAAACAGGCCCCCGTCAACACCACCGCGCCCCGACAAAGGCACCATGTGCGCCCTCGCCGAGTACTCCCCACAACGCGCAGGAAAACCGGCCTCATCCAACGTCGGATCGTAATCCTCCGTCAAATGGAAAAGCAAAAGTATCCCGCTCGGGCGACAGGAGGAGAAAGTCGTTGTTTTTGTGACCTCACGCACGGCGCCAGCGCACATTGGAGGGCGTTGCTCCGGCAGCGCCGCGGCGTCGCGGGAGCGACGCCCTCCATTCATGGACATGGGCATCAAATGTTGACCATTACCCAGGGGCGCCCCGGCGCTTTCACCGCGCCCCGAGGATCACTTCCATCGTCAATTGATCGAGCCGCTCATACGGCAACCGCTCCTTGGCCAGGGCGATCCGATCCAGCGGCGCGGCCAGGAGCTTCTTCGCGTTCCCCGCGTTGAAGCGCTTGGTCAGCTTCTCCATCGCCACATCCCCCTGGTTGATCACCTTGAGCAACTGCTGGATTTCCTTGTCGGCGTTCCAGCGGGCGGCCTTTTCCTTCAGGATCATGTAGCTTCGCATGCAGCCGCTGGCGAACGCCTTGACGTCCTCGACGTTGCTCTGGCGATAGGCGTGGGCGTCAAAATGCCGGCTGCCGTTGTAGCCATAATCCTCAAGCAATTTCACAAGGAAAAACGCGCTCTTGTAGTTGACGCTCGCGAAACGGTAATCCTGGTCATAGCGCCCCATCTCCTGATCGTTCAGATCGACGTGGAACAGCTTCTTCATCTCCAGCGCCTGCGCGACGTGATGGACGAAGTTCAAACCCGCCATCGTTTCATGCGCGAACTCCGGATTGACGCCGCACATCTCCGGATGATCCAGCGTGGGAATCAGCGCCAGGTAGCTGCCCGTGACGGCGAAATACAGATGCCCGCGCGGCTCGTTGGGTTTGGCCTCGAAGGCGAACTTGTAGCCGAACTTCTGCTGGATGTTGTATTCGCACAGGAAGTTGATCGCCTCGCGGAATCGCTTGATCGCGTCAACCGGATTCTTCGTGGCGTCGCTTTCGGTCCCTTCGCGCCCGCCCCAGAAGACGTACATCTTCGCGCCAAGCTGCGCGCCGTATTCCATCCCGCGCATCGCCTTTTGAATTGCGTAGGCGCGAATGCGGGCGTTGTTGCTTGTGAACGCCCCATCCTTGAAGACCGGATCGGAAAAGAGGTTGGTCGTCGCCATCGGACATGCCAGCCCGTTCGCCTTCATCCCCTTCTTGAAGTCCTTGAGGATCTGATCCGCCTCGGCCGCGGTCGCGTCGATCGGGATGGCATCGTTGTCGTGAAAGTTCACCCCGTACGCGCCGACGTCGCCGAGAATGTCGAGAATCTGCCGAAGCGAAAACTTGTCGCGCACCGCCTCGCCGAACGGGTCGCGCCCCTGGTTGGCGATCGTCCACAGACCAAACGTAAACTTGAGCTTCGGATCCGGTGCGTATGAATCAGCCATCATTTTCCTCTTTCCAGGGTGGTTGTTAACACGACGAATAAGTCCGAATTGTAATATGGATGGCGCGCCCGGCCAAGAGCGCCGACGATGCTCGCAACAGCGCGCAAAAAGATGCCCCGGACGAGGGAGGAAAATCGTCCAGGGCATGGGAAGGGGTGTAGCCTGTTTTGAGAGGCCGACGGGTTTTCACCCGCAGGATCGACCTCCCAAATGTTTGTTTCGTTGCGACATCATCGTCCATTCACATCGGCCAGAATCCCATCAGGGCACAGAGTGCGACGTATCCGAACACCGCAATCCATCCGATCAGTGGGGCCGCCCGTCGCGTTTCCATCGCCGTTCTCCTCAAGTGAACAATCCGTTCATGCCGCTCACCTGAGTAGACATCCAATATGTTGGGAGGTTAGGTCAAATCGAAAAAATAATTCGCACGGGACATGAGGCGGGCGTTTGCCAAAACCCAGCCCCCGCCCCGCAAGTGCGCGATGAAGGGGGAAGTCCGTCGCTTACGCTTCCGGCTCGTATTCTCCCTCCCCCCTCGTACGCGCGGGGGAGGGTTGGGGAGGGGGCTTCCCCGCGGTTCAAAGTGGCGATGCAACCAAACGGGGCGTCGAGACTCGCGGGCCATCGAGGGGCGGTGAGGCTTATCAGGGTGCATCGGCGTGACTGGCCGGATCCGGCGAAGCGGGCGCGGTGCTCGGCGACGGCGCATCGGCGTGGTCGTGCAGCGCGGGCGCGAGGGACTGCGTGGCAGGCGCCGGATCACCGGCTTCGGTCCGCTGCAAAATCATCCGAGGCGGTGCGACGGCGCCTTGCGTCGTCGGCGCGGTGGTCGGCATTGGTTCAATCGGTGCTTCAACCCGCCGTTGCACGACGATGACCACGTCCAGCGGCATCTCCGCTTCCGTGCTTTCAACATCGCTCGATGTGCCTTGGAATGCCACGTCGCCCGCTTCCATTGCCGCATGCGACCGGGTCGTCGGCTGCGTTGCCGCCGCTTCATGTTGCGATTGTGCCCGCAATGCCTCCACAGAGGCTGTCGCCGTGGTGGGCGCTGCCGGAGCGTCGCCGCCGACATCCTGCCGTCGTGGCATGGGCGTCTCGCCCATGGGCTTGGGCGCTTCCAGGCGATCCGTCTTCGCTTCTTCCAATGTCTGCGAAGTTTCAGGCGAAACCACGGACGGGCCGTCCGTGCCACTTTCCGCCGGGACCACCGCAACCAGCGGTCGCTCGTACACCTGCTGACGCGGATCGGCCGAGTTGCTTGCCAATGATTGTCGCAATGATTCAACCTGCCCCCGGGTCATGCCGCTGGCGACATAGACCTGGGCCGATCGCTCGTCGCTCGCCTTGTCATCGCGTGCCACGTCATGGATCGCCGCGAAACGTTGCGTCTCATCGGCCATCGCCCGGGTCGTCGCGGCGCCGGCCGACGGTTCGGACGCCTTCACTTGCGACACATACAATTGCATCGCCGGCCGACCTTGAAGTTCCTTCGAAGCTTCCACTGGCCGCGTGGTGGCGTCGACAACGGCGTCGCTCACGTTTCTCATGCCGGCATCTTGATCTTCCGCCGCCTGTTGCGTCGTCGCCGTCGGAGTTTGCGGGACGAATTGCCCCGCTTGCAGAAACGCGAGCACCTGCCGGTTGGCAACCGCCGATTGGTTGGTGTCCACCAGCAGGAGCACGCGCGGGCGCTGGGAGTCGCCCAGGAGGCGATCGAGGCGGCGCGTTTCAACCTCCCGTGCCCAGCGGTCGGCCGGTGCCGCGCTCACCGCCGCAGTCGCAGCGCCGGGCAAACTCGCATCAAGACCTTTCGCCAGCGTTCCTTCATCTCCCGCCGGTAGCGCTTGGGGCGCATGCCCCCCGCCGGCATTCGATGGCGATTGATCTTTCCGTGACGCCGCCGCCTGTGGCGTCGGTTTCGCCCCGTCGCGCGTTGGATTCCGCGCATCAACAAACAATCCAGGCGTCTCGGGTTGGGTTGTCGCAGGCGTTTCCTTCCCCGTGTTCAGCGCAGTCGTCACCGTCGTGCCTGGCACGGTGCGCGTGACGTATGTGACAATTCCCCCCAATCCAAGGACAAGCAGGACGATGGCCGCGATCGCTGCCACCCGACCCCATCGGCTCTCCCGCCGCCCCGGATGCGCGAACTCGTGCGGCGTGTCATCGAGCAGCCCCGAGCGTTCCAGATGCGCTTCCATCCGCTCGATCACCTCCGCCGGCGCCGTCGCCTTGGGCAAATCGCGCAGGAGCAGTCGGTGCGTAATCAAATCATCAAGCAGCGCCCGGTGCTGGGGATTGGTCTTGAGGTGAGCTTCAATCTGCGCGCGCTCGGCGTCGTCGAGCATTCCATCGACATACGCCGCCAGTTTCGCTTCGATCTGTTCGGTGTTTTCCGCCATGTCCCGATCAACGATTCAGAGGACCCGTCGGCTTATCCAGCGCGCCCGGCCGTCCAATCAATTGTCCATTCACTGTCCATACGTTCGCATCTGATCCCGCAGCGCCAGCCGCGCTCGAAACAACCGGCTCTTGAGCGTCCCCAGCGGCAAATCCAAAACCTCGGCCATCTGCTTGTAATCAAAATCCTCGACATCCCGCATGACCAGCACCGCGCGAAGCTCCGGATCCAGCCGCCCCAGCGCCGCAAGCACCGCCTGCCCGCGCTCCTTGCGCTCCAACCGATCCGGCGGCGATTCATCACTCGAATCCTCCAGCCGGTTGACCAGCCGCGCCGCCTGATGATCCTCGCCAGCGCCGCCCCGCCGCCCGCCGGCGCGCCGGTTGTTCGATGAATCATCCAGCGAAAACGTCCGCTGCCGCTTCACCGTTCGCAGCCGCGTGATCGCCAGGTTCATCCCGATCCGAAAGAGCCACGTGTACGCCGACGCCTCGCCGCGAAACGTCCCGATCTTCTCCAGCCCGCGCGTGAAGGCTTCCTGCGTCACATCCAGCGCCTCATCCCGATCTCCGACAATCCGCAAAATTCCGTTGTAAAGTCGATCCTGATACGCGACGACCAGGTGTCCATACGCGACGCGATCGCCCGCCCGCGCCTTGCCGAGCAGCATCGCCTCGCGCCCCTCGGCCGCGCCCGCGACGGCCGCCGCCGGAGCGTCTTCAAAAGATTCACCGCTCACACTCGACATGACTTTCGACGCCGATTGAAGGAAAAAGTTCTCCCGCCTGACCTCCCGCCACTATGCCCGCCGGGCGCAGGAGCGTCAACTGATCACGGGGACGTGAGGCGGAACCGTCAATTGTTGTGGCCGATGTGCATGGATGGAGGGCGTCGCTCCCGCAACGCCGCGGCGTCGCGGGAGCGACGCCCTCCAATTTTCCTGAATCCCGCGTGCGAGGCAACACGGCCTGCTCCCCACAGAAGTTGCATGTACGCGAAGTAGCATGGGCGTCTCGCCCATGATTGCCGCCCCTCGCCGCCCTGCTTGTCACACGTCGCGGCGAATCGGGTCTTACAACCCAAAGAAAAGCACATCTCCGATTTTCAACTCGAGTTCCTCCCCCGGTTGCCGCTCGGCCTTGCCGGCGAGGGCGCGTTCCCAGCATTCGAAGACGTCCTGCTTCAACTTGTGATCTTTGACCTTGCGCCGGCAGTGGGTCAGATGCTCGGCCAGTTGCGGGTCACCGATGATCTGAAGATCGCGCCCCAGGGTGTTCTCCCGGTGGCGATATTCAAACCCCTTGTCCTTGAGCTTTTGCTCGGCCTCGACCGCCTGCGCAAGCCAGTGATTGACGCGATCCTTGTGGTACTGCAATTTCTTCCGCGCTGCCTCCAGCACCTCGCCGGGCTTGTAGCAAAACACCCACGTTTTCCGAAGGTTTTTGCTGTTGGAGTCCCCGTCATCGTCGTCATCGTAGCTCATGAAATGTCCCTCGTGCGTGTGGCCCCGTTGAGAGGATTATTATATCACAATCCTCCATTAAATACAACTAAACTGAGCTCGCGTTGAGGGTTGAGCGTCATTTAATTCCGCATGAAAATGAACAACGGATGGACACGGACTTTCCACATCTGTGTGTATCCGCGTTCATCCGTGGTGCATATTCCGTCGTGTGTCGCGGCAGTGGGTCGGGTGGGTTTCTGGAATGGACACCTTGCAAGATGGCGGCCACCTTTTGCCTTTGCGGCGGCGCGGCTTACCATCGATCCCATGCCCGCCGAAACCCTCCGTGATTTTCTCTCGCTTCTGGACGATCAGGGGGAGCTCTCCCGCGTGAAAACCCAGGTTGATCCGATCCTCGAAATCAGCGAGATCACCGACCGCATCAGCAAATCCCCCGCGCCGCACGACCACGCCGAGCTCGATCGTTCCCCCGCCGCCACGCTCGGCGGCAAGGCGCTGCTTTTTGAGAACGTCAAAGGCTCGGACATCCCCGTCGCCATCAACACCTTCGGCAGCTATTGGCGAATCAACCAGGCGCTGGGCACGCCGAACCTCGAAGCCCTCGCCGCCCGCGTGGCGCAGCTCATCAAGCCGGAAATGCCGGTGACGATGATCGAAAAGCTCCGCAAGCTGCCGGAACTGCTCAAGATCGGCTCGTATCCGCCGAAGATCGTCCGCACCGGCATTTGCCAGCAGGTTGTCCATGAAGGAGATGCCGCCGATCTCACGCGACTGCCGCTCATTCAATGCTGGCCGCTCGATGGTGACCTCCGCAGCGGGGAAGTGTATGACCCCCCCGCCGCCGAGCGCGCCGCCCGCGATCACCCCGGCACCGGGCGCTACATCACCCTCGGCGGCGTTCACACGCGCCATCCCGACACCGGTTCGCGCAACGTCGGCATGTATCGCGTCCAGCTCTTTGACAAGCGCCGCTGCGCCATGCACTGGCACATGCACCACGACGGCGCGCGCCATTTCCGACTCTGGCAACAGCGCAACGAGAAGATGCCCCTCGCCATCGCACTCGGCGGCGAGCCGTGCCTCCCCTACGCCGCCACCGCGCCCCTGCCGCCGGGGATCGAGGAACTCCTCCTGGCCGGTTTCCTCAACAACGGCGGCATCCCGCTCGTCCAATGCAAAACAATCGACCTGCAAGTCCCCGCCAATTCCGAAATCGTCATCGAAGGCTACGTTGATCCCGTCGAAAAGCTGATGGAAGGCCCGTTCGGCGACCACACTGGCTACTATTCCCTGGCCGACTGGTATCCCATCTTCCACGTCACCGCCATCACCCATCGCAAAGACCCGATCTACCCCACCACGATCGTCGGCAAGCCGCCGATGGAGGATTATTTCCTGGGCAAGGCGACCGAGCGGATCTTCCTGCCCCTCCTTAAAATGCTCGTGCCGGATGTGATCGATTATTCCCTCCCGATCAGCGGCGTTTTTCACAACTGCGCGTTCATCAAGATCAAAAAGGAATACCCGTTCCAGGCGAGGCGGGTCATGCACGCGATCTGGGGCGCCGGCCAGATGGCGTTCACCAAGTTCATCATCGTGGTTGATGAGCACGTCAACGTCCACGATGAGCAGCAGGTTCTCTTTCACCTGTTCAGCAACTGCGACCCGGCGCGCGACAGCGAGATCGTTCACGGGCCGGTCGATATCCTCGACCACGCCGCCCCCCACAAAGGCGCGGGGAGCAAAATCGGCTTCGACGCGACGATCAAACGCCCCGAGGAGGGTCAGGTCCGTCCCTGGCCAAAGGAATTGGAGATGGACGCCGCGACGCGCGACCTCGTGACCCGGCGGTGGAAGGAATACGGGTTGTAATGATCGAGCCGTCCCTTTTCCCAATGCCAATTCAATCGCGTCCCGTTCCATTGGAGGCACACGGGTTGTAGGGTCCGCCTCGCGGACCATTGTTTCCATCGAGGCGATGGTCCGCGGGGTACCACGGACCCTACATCAAACAATTCAAGCAATGTCACCAAGACGGACGCCACGATTCTCGAAATCATAATCCAACCTTGACATCCAATTTACATCCTATTACTCTCTAAAACCATGTGATTGAGATACAATCTCAATTAAGTATTTCTTGGTTTTTTGGAAGGACGCGAGAATGAGAGTGCGAAATCTGGCCGTGGCGGGGCTTTTGGTTGGTTTTGTCGGGTCGGCCAACGCGGGGGTGAACGTCAACTTCAACCTCCTCACCTGGAATGACGCGCAGGCCGCCGACTCGCAGGGAACGCTGGCCAGCGCCGTTGGACTCAAGCCATCGAGCGGACAAAATGAGATCAACGACTGGCTTGTTTTCGCCGGTGACGATCAAGCTCTTCAATCCACATTCAACCCCGCCGGCGCGCTGAGCCACAACATGGCTGAAATATCAGGCGACACCAGCACCTCGAAGTTCAACAACGCGCCGTCACTCACCGGAAGCCTCACCCTCGGTTTCACCCAAGCCGTCGGCAGCGCATGGAGTGTTGCCCCAATCGCCCAAGCCTACACCGGCGTCGCCACGCCTGCGATGCAGATGAACCAGTATCTGGTCGCCCCCAACGACCCGGCCACGCTCGATGCCAAGTACAATGTCGATGGCGTCGTCTCCCCCGGATCCTGGCACGCCGACGCCCTCGGAAACTGGGCGCTCAATTACGCGTCGGACTTCTACTTCGCCACCAATGCCGATGGCGACCCATCCCCCGCCGACATCGACCTCACCTTCAGCGACACCACACAGAACGGGTATCTCATTCCAGTTGGTCAGTTGAATACCGCCGCCCTGGCGGGTGTGACGTTGGCCTCCCCGGCCGGTTTTTATACCGGTGACTTCAAGCAATACCTGCTCGACGAGATCGCCCCGCGCCTGCCCGACGATGCGACCTATCTCCTGGTCACGCAGATGGACAAAACCAAGCCGGTCTATGCCGAGAGCGGCCTGCCCGTCAGCACGAACAGCGCCATCGGCAACACGACCATCGCCTACACGACCAGCGCCATCCCCGAACCGGCGAGCCTTGGCCTTTTGGGCGTCGCCGCCGCCTGGTTGATGACCCGTCGCCGAGCCGCGGCGCGGGCATGAATCGTCGGATCCGGTTGTTAAATGTTGGCCAGTATTCAGGAGCCGTTGTGAGCGCGTTGACGATCCGCCGTTCGAGTCATTCCCATCATGCCTTCAGCCTGATCGAACTCCTGATTGTGATTTCGATCATTGTCATGCTGCTGGGATTGCTCCTGCCCTCCCTTTCCCGCGCGCGTTCGGCGGCCAACCTGGTCACCGACCAGAGCAACCTCCGGCAGATCGCCATCGCGATCTTCGCCTATGCCCAGGACAACAACGGCATGGCCCCGCTGGCCGCCCCGCAGGAACTCGGCGGGCCCACGGGCATCTGTGATCCCGACGACCCGTGGCTCCCCCCCAAAATGTTCGGCGGAACCCTCCCGGCCGACCAGCGCCCGCTCAACGTCTACCTGCAAAATGAGGAGGTCTTCCGCTCCCCCAATGATCGCGGCGAACCGCTCTGGTGGTTCGACACCCAGCCGTACCAAGCGGGCGCCACCGCCTTCGAGCTGTATGGATCGAGCTATTTCTACGCCTCGGGATACAACCGGATGATTGGCGTCGTCGCCCCGATGGGCGTCGCCCGCTTCGTCGGGATCGATTTTTCGTACGCCGCCTTTGCCACAAGCCCCCTTCCGCTCGGCCAGACCCTCAAGCTCAGCTACTACTCGCAGTCATCCAAAAAAATCCTCGTTGGCAGCATTCCCCTGTTTCGCACAATGAGCGGCGTCGTCGCCCCAAGCGCCCGCGCCCAGTGGTATCGCAACGACGCCGAACATCTCTGGGGCAACGCCGTGTTCGTCAATGGCCATGTCGAGTTCGTCCGCGCCTTCCCCTATGACGCGCCGTATCACGGCGTGAACACCAGCGCCGACCCGGCCAATCCATACTACTGATGCTCCGCGCCGACCGACCATGAAGACGTTCATGACACTCCCTTTGACGCGCAAGACCCTGCTGGCGGGAGTCCTGGTGCTGGGGGCGATGGGCGTCTGGGGTTGGCGATTGATCGGGCCGGATCACATCAAACCGAGCCAGCTTCAGCAAACCGCTGGAATTGAGGCGAGGGTGATCGCCACCCGCCCGACGAATGGCGCATTCGTCCTGAGCATTTGTGTGAGCAATCACACCGACGCGACCGCCAAGCACGTCGTCTTGACCGCGCGACTCGTGACGCCCCAGGGCCATATGCTGGCCGAGAATCCGCTCGTCGGTTTGTCGAATCTCGCGCCGCACGCCGACCGCCCGATCGACGTCCCCCTGGTTGCCCCGAATCCTCCTCCCAATCCCGTCGGCCAGGTTAATGTGACGCTCGTTCGCTGGGCAAAATGACGTGCCACGAAACTCCGCGGGCATTGGCAGGGTCTTTCAATTCTCGAATGGATCTGCCGTAGGGGCGGCTTTAGCCGCACTGCTGTGAACATCTTTCTATTCGATAAGTCGTTATAATGTGGAGACT
>CAYTAP010000119.1:10876-11672 GCA_964435775.1 uncultured Tepidisphaeraceae bacterium | reverse complement strand
CGGGATTGGTCCGCGGGGCGGACCCTACGGGATTGGTCCGCGGGGCGGACCCTACATGTCCCCCCCATACCATCGGCAGGGTGCGGATGAAGTTGCCGCTGTTGCCCAGCAGGTCCCAATACCGGCTGAACCGCCGCAGCCGCTGCATCGTGGCGAAATCAATCACGCTGTTTTGCAGGATTTCATACGGCGCGTTGGGGCTGTAGACCATCTTGAAAGATTCATTGTGACGCACGATCGGCGTGCCACGAAGGCGCTTGAGGATGCCGACCTGAATCTCCTGCGGGTTCAAGCCGATGAGCCGATCGAAGCCGTCGCCGAAGCTCGCGAGGTCTTCGCCGGGCAGTCCCGCAATGAGATCAACGTGAAGATGCACGCCGGTCTGCTCGCGGACGAAGCGAATGTTCTCCTCCATCTTCGCGTTGTTTTGTTTTCGGCTGATTCGTTCGGCGACGGCTTCGTTGAACGTCTGCACCCCGACTTCAAATTGCAGCGCCCCCGGCGGAAACTGTGCGATGATGCTTCGCAGTGGTGTTGGCAGGCGGTTGGGGATCATCTCAAAATGCAGGAACAAGCCAGGCCGATGCCGCGCGAGGAAGAACTCGAGGATGGCGCTGGAGGTTGCGATGTTGAGGTTGAACGTGCGATCGACGAACTTGAAATGCCGCACGCCGCGCTCAAGCAGCGTTCCCAATTCGGCCAGCAGCTTTTCCAATGGCACCGTCCGCACCGGCACATCGAGCGAGGAGAGGCAGAACTCACACTTGAATGGACATCCTCGCGACGCCTCGACGTA
>CAYTAP010000119.1:0-10866 GCA_964435775.1 uncultured Tepidisphaeraceae bacterium | reverse complement strand
TGATCCGGTTGGCGATGTCCTCGTGGGTGTAAAGGGAGGAGGGGAGGGACAGGAAAGGCGAAGGATGAAGGGGTGCGGGTGCGGGGGCGGAAGGATGAGGGATGAAGGATGAAGGATGAGGGGAGGCGGCGACGCCGGCGCGGGGGGCGAACTCGGGGAGGGACGCGGGGATGATTTTTTGCAGGGGGCGTCGGCGCTCGACGAGAAGCTGGCGACACAGCTCGGCGAAGGCGAGGTCAGCTTCGCCGGTGATCGTATAGTCGGCCAGGGCGACGATCTCCTGTCCGTCGGTTTCGTAAGAGACCTCCGGGCCGCCGATGATGACCGTGATGTCCGGCCGAACCCGCTTCAACTCAGCGACGAGGTGCGTGGTCGGCGTGACGTTCCAGATATACACGCCCAGCCCGACGATTTTCGGAGAGGCTTCTAGGATCGATTCCAAGATATCGGTCGGGCGCTGGTTGATGTCGAATTCCAGCAACTTTGCCCGCGATTGAAGCTCGCCGAGATTGGCCATCAGATACCGCAGCCCGAACGAGGCGTGCAGGTATCGGGCGTTGAGCGTCGCTAAAACAATCTCCACCATCGCGGCATTGTAGCCGAAGGATGTGAGGTGGCCACAGCCGAGCCTTGCCAGAGGCGGATGCGTTATCGCGCCGCCGGCAAAAAACAGCAGGTCGGGTTATTCACCAGACCTGCTGTTGAAACATCGCTTGAGTGTGCGGTTGCCCATCGCGCGATGGAGTGGTCCATACCTGGCTTGGTTATCCTACGATCGCCTGCGTCGCAGCAGCGCCAAGCCTCCAAGGCTCAGCAGCGACAAAGAGGCTGGTTCGGGAACGGCTTGAATCTGGAAGCCGTTGATGTCGCCCTCGTGTTGCGGGTCGGTGCCAGCCTTCACAAAATCAATCGCAATATTCCCGGAGGCGTCGGGACTCAGGGTGAACTTGAGATAGTTCACGCCGCTTGTGTAGGCAGTGGCGCCGCCGGCGGAGTTGTTTTGGATGGTCCCCGTCAGAGGCGTTCCATTGCCCGTAACCGTCAACGCGGTGGCACGCGCGGCTTGGTCCGACTGACTATAATAGATGTAGAGATCATAGGAAGTGCCGATGCCCAGACCGCCGATGGTGATGGTACCGTGATTTGTACCGGTTACGCTCACCCAGTCGTTCAGAAGGGCCGTATTCACGGGGTTGGATTGACCTGCTCCGACCGAGTAGCCGCCCTTCACGGTATAGCTGAGTGTCGCATCCGTCGCCGTGTTGGCTGAATTGACCAAAGGCAGGCTGGTGGCAGTCAGGTGAAAGCTGGCACCTTCGATTCCATTCCAAGTGTCGCCAGTGGTGCCGATGACCGCCGCCCCGCTGGCTGTCGCGCTTACGCTGCTATTGGCAAGTCTCTTGTAATTGAAATCCACATTCACCAGCCCATTAATGAACGCGGCATGTGCGGCCGTCGAGACCCCCAAAGCGAGCCCCGCGCCAAGTACGGGCAACCATGTACGACAAATACGCTGACGTTTCATAACATCCTCCATCCGGCTGAAAGGTCTTTCAAAAGCCAACACTTGACATGGCAGCACGCCTCGCCGTACGCGCCACTGTATACAACATACCAGCACAATTATGAGGTGCAAGTATAAACTGCGATATAGCCCCATTACTTGTTGAAATGGCGCTCTGAGCGGCCCCTTGAGATCACAATCCGATGCCGTCTGGCAGATCGATCGCGGCTGGCCGCAGTCACTCCACTGGAATCACCTCATTCCCATTATTTCCGACAATGAATTTTGATGTTTTTGCGTAAGTTCATTTTATGAAATACTTTGCATAACTCCTACTTATCTATATGTTTTGTTGACTTTAATTGAGGTCACTTGCTATACTACTGCCATTCAGTGCGGAATGTCGTAACCGTTCCGCCGCGAACAGGAGCCAGCGTCATGAGTTCGACACCCCAAGCGCCGCAGACCAAACCCCAGGCCGCCCTTGAGATTCCGACGTGGGAGGATGTGCTCAAGCGGAACAGTATCGAGCGCCTGAAGAAGGATCGCGCGCCCATCGAGATCATCAACGACATTGATCGTCTGATCGACATCGGCTACGAGGCGGTGCCGGAAGAGGACATCGTCCGTCTGCAGTGGTGGGGATTGTACCATGACAAGCCCAAAACCGGCGGGTTCATGCTTCGCGTCAAGATCGCCGGCGGGCTGCTCACCGCGCCGCAATTGCGGACGATCGGGCAACTGGCCAACAAGCACGGCCTCGGCCATGGCGAGATCACGACGCGCCAGGACATTCAGCTTCATACGATTCGGCTGGAGAGTTTGCCGGATGTGTATAAGACCATCGCGGAGGCTGGGCTGACGACGGCCGGGGGTTGCGGCGATATCTTGCGGAACATCACAAGCTGCCCGGTGTCTGGCCTTGAAAAAGGGGAGACGTTTGACGTCCGCGACACGCTTAAGGGGATCGCCGATCACTTTTACGGCAATCCCTTGTACGCCGACCTGCCGCGAAAGCACAAATACACGATCAGCGCCTGCCCGCATCAGTGCAACGCGCCGGAGATCAACTGCGTCGGCATGATCGGGGTCATCAAGGATGGGCGTGAGGGATACGCGATCACCATCGGCGGCGGGCTGTCGGCCCAGCCGCGGCTGGCGAAGGACATGGATGCGTTCGTGCCCAAGGAGGAGATCAAGGAAGTGCTCGCGGCGATTACCGGCAGTTGGAGCGACAACCTCCGCTATCGCCGCAGCCGGGCCAAGGCGCGTTTCAAGTTCATGGTTGATGATTACGGCCCGGAAGCGATCCGGGAGATGGTCGAGACTCGGCTGGGTCGCAAGCTCGAGCGCTATTCGGCGCCCCATCCGGTCGGCCACACCAGCCACCTGGGGATCAACGAGCAGCGGCAGGAGGGGCTGTCCTACATCGGCTTCCCGGTGCCGCTGGGTTGGATCAACGGCGACCAGATGCAGGCGATCGCCGATGTGGCCGAGGAGGTTGGCGCGGACATCCGCCTGACCCAGCAGCAGAACATCATCGTCGCCAATGTCCCCAACGCCCGCGTGGCCGAGGTTGTGGAGCGCGTCGAAAAGATCGGCTTCTCGCTCAAGACCAATGGCTTGTATGGCAATTCCATCGGTTGCACCGGCGAGCCGTTCTGCAACTACGCCGTGACGCTGACCAAGGACAAGCTCAAGGTCATTCTGGAGGCGCTCGACGCCCGCTTCGGCCAGCGCGTCTCCGACCTGCGGGTGCATCTGGATGGTTGCCCCCACGCCTGCGCCCAGCACTTCACCGGTGACATCAACCTCACCGGCACCACCGTTCGCCTTGGCGGCGGCGGGAAGATGGAAGGGTATGACATATTGCTGCGAGGCGGCTTTGGGGAGCACAAGGCCATCGCCCGTCCGGTTTTTCGGCGGGTGCGGACCGATGAAGTCGTCGGTTATGTCGAACGTCTCGTCGCCGGATGGCTGGAGGCGAAGGACCAGGCCGAGAGCGAGGATCGGGATTTGTCGTTCCGCGATTTCTGCGAAGAGCGGACGGACGAACAGTTGCAGGCGATTGTCATGCCTGAAAGTCGGGAAGAGGCCGTCCTGATTTAGAATCGCTTGAGCTTCCTGGTTTAACCGCCATGTACTTTGTGAGATGAACCTATGAGCAACGCAACTTTGGATAACGTCAGTCAGGTGGAATCGGATCGACTTTTCTTTGATGAACTGGAACTCGGCGAGATCGCCCTGGACCTCGACGACAAGCAGCCGCAGGACACAATCGCCTGGGCGCTGGAAACCTTCGGCGAGCGCCTCGCGTTCGTCACCAGCTTCCAGGCCGACGGGATGGCGATCGTCGATATGGCGTATCGGATGAAGCCCGACCTGCGTCTTGTGACAGTGGACACCGGACGGCTGCCGCAGGAAACGTATGACTTCATCGAGCAGGTGAAGAACCATTACCCGAAAATTCGGCTGGAGATTCACACGCCGGACCACAACGACCTCGAGCCGCTCGTGGCCAAGTATGGCATCAACATGTTCAAGACCGACGTCCCCAAGCGGCTGCTCTGCTGCCATGTGCGGAAGGTTCGGCCGCTGCTGCGGGCGCTGGAGAATGTGGACGCGTGGGTGACGGGTCTTCGCCGCGATCAGTGGGCGTCGCGCTCCAACATCCGCAAGGCGGAAATCGATCACGATCACAACGGGATCGTGAAGGTCAACCCGCTGGCCGACTGGATGGAGGATGACGTCTGGGATTACCTCAAGGCCAACGACGTGCCGACGCATCCCTTGTATGCCAAGGGATACACGAGCATCGGTTGCGCGCCCTGCACGCGTCCGATCAAGCCTGGTGAGGATGCCCGCGCCGGTCGCTGGTGGTGGGAAAAGAACGCCCCCAAGGAATGCGGCATCCATTGCCCCATCGAGACCGGAGGCTTCGAGCATGAAGTCCACGCGATCATCGGTGATGCGCATAAATGAGCCGTGCGCGGTATGGGAAGTGGCATGGGCGGCCCGCCCATGTCTTCCTGTACTCAGGCGCCGCAAGGGCATACTTGTGGCAGGGGCGGCTTCATTCGTAAACTGGGGAGTACCCCGGAACATGGGCGGGCCGTCCATGACACGTCCGGCGGCTCAAGCCGCTTTTACGGCCGGTGAACCCGGAACAATCATGAGCGAACGAAACATTCCACTGAGTGTACTTGGACAGCGGCAAAGCCAACCCGCGTCGTCCGCCCAAGCGCAGCCGCAAACGCCGCCGCCCGATCCGATCGCGCTTGAAGCGCCCGAGCTCGAGATGTTGCGGGAGGAATTGGCGGCGCTGCTTGCGGCGCTGCCGCCGGATCGCCGCGCGCCTTATCAGGCATTGGCCGACGCCGTTGGCACGGGAACAATTCCGTCGGCGCAGGTGCAATTGCTTGAAAGCGTGCTTGAGTTGATCCTCGGCAGTGGCCGGGTGCGCCACGCCCATCGCGCCGAAGGGGAGCGCATTCTGCAGGTGCTTTACAAGCGCACGCCGCGCGGGGCGGCGGCGGACCAGGAACTGGCGCAGGTCAACCGAGCCCTGGCCGTCCTCAACGGGCAGACGCTCTCCCACATTCGCGCCAGCTCGCGCATCCCCGGACGCTACACGCTCATGGTCGATACCGAAACGCTCCACCTCGAACTCGTCGCCGACGCCAAGGGCCTCCGCATCGAAAAAGCGGCGGTGTGATTGACCCCCCGCCTTTCGTAGGGTCCGTGGTACCCCGCGGACCATTGTTGCAATTGCGAAGATGGTCCGCGGAGTACCACGGACCCTACAAGACTCCCTCTATCTCCGCGCTCCCGGCGACTCCGCGGTGAACTCTTCTTTCAATCCACCCCCGTAAAATGCAACCGAATGATTGGCAACAAGTCAAAGGTTCCCATGCGTTGTTCACCCCCGCTCACCTTCCCGCATCCAACCCAAAGCGCGCGTGAACCCGTCGCTCGAAGACGCCGAAGACATACCGGTCGGCCAGCATGCCCAACACCACCATGACGATCATGATCGCCACGACTTGCGCCACATCCGAGTAGTCGCGCCCGATCTGAAGCAGGTATCCCAGCCCGTGATGCTCGACCATCAACAGCAGCTCCGCACCAAGCAGGCTGCGCCATGCGAAGCTGAACCCCTGTCGAAGGCTGCTCGCCAGCGCCGGCAGGCTCGCGGGGAGGAGGACGTAGCGATACAGCCGCCAGCCCGACGCCCCGAGCATCAATCCGGCCCGCTGATAGATCGCGGGGATCGTTCGCAGGCCATCGCGCAGGGAGATGGCGATGGCGAAGCAGCTTCCCATGACGAGCACGAAGAGAATGGCCGTCTCATTGATGCCGAAGGTGAGGATCGCCAGCGGCACCCAGCAGACGCTTGGCAGCGTTTGCATGCCGAGGAAGACCGGACCGATGAATGTGTTCCAACGCTGCGAGCGCCACATCGAGAGCCCGAGGATTCCGCCCAGGAGAATGCTGACGGCGAACCCGACAAGCAGCCGACCCGCGCTGATCAGGGGCGCGATGACGAGCGGACTGTTGAAAATCGTGCGGGTCGATGCCGCGCCCGCCTCACCGGCCAGCGGGTGAAATGGCCAGCCGGCGTGAAGGGGCTGGCCAAACCAGGTGTGCAGGTTGAGCATCGCCGCCATCGCGTCGATGACGTGGCTGGGCGCGGGAAAGATCCATGAGCGCCAGCCGAAAAATCTATATGCCCCCTCCCAGATCAACAGGACCAGCACCCAGAGGCTCAGGCGTTTGAGGCTTCCAGAATTCGGCCATTTGGGCATTGACACGGTTGACCTCGTCTTCGATTTCCTTGCGGACCTGATGAACCAGCTCGCTGACATCGCGGCTGTCAAAGTTGCGGGGGTGGGGCAATCCCACGCGGATTTCCTTGCGAATCCGGCCGGGATTCGCGTGGAGAACGATGATCCGATCGGCCAGGCGCACCGCCTCCCCCACCGAGTGCGTGACGAACAGGATGCTCTTTTGGGTTTTGCCCCACAGCTCCTGCAACTGTTCGTGCATGAGCGTGCGCGTCTGCGCATCCAGCGCCGCGAACGGCTCATCCATGAGCAGAACGGATGGATCCATGACCAGCGCCCGCGCAATGGCGATTCGCTGGCGCATGCCGCCGGAGAGTTCGTGGATCAGCTTGCCGGCGCTGGCGTCCAGATGAACCATGTGCAGCGCCTGGCGGGCGCGATCGCGGCGCTCGGCTTTGCTGACTCCCGCCATCTTCAAGCCGAACTCGATGTTCTGCGACGCGGTGAGCCAGGGGAACAGTCCGTGATCTTGAAAGACGACCGCGCGATCCGGGCCGGGTCCATTCGTCCGGCGACCGTCGAGCATGACGGTTCCCGCGTCCGGGCGCAGCATCCCGGCGGCGATGCTGAGCAGTGTGCTCTTGCCGCTTCCGCTTGGGCCGACGACGACCAGAAACTCGCCGGGCGCGCATTGCAGCGTCACATCGACCAGCGCCGGAATGTTCGACCCGGCGAAGTTTTTGCCGATGCCCGTGAGGACCAGATGGCCGCGACGCGGGGCGACGACGGCAGGGGTGTCAGCGGGCGCATCGGCGCCCGCGCTTTGGTCGCCGGCGACGGCGCGATCGATGGGTGGTTCGGCGGTGAGGGGCATGGGGGTTGTCAGTGGTCAGTGGTCCGTTGTCCGTTGAAATGCGACGGATTTTTTGCTGTAGGGTCCGTGGTACTCCGCGGACCATTGCTTCGATCTCAATGATGGTCCGCGGAGTACCACGGACCCTACAAATGCCCGGATGAATCCCCTCCCCCGGTACGCCGGGGGAGGGGGTAAAAGGGCTGCTTGCGCGTTGGCCTGTTCAATTTGCTTCAGAATCCTCAAATCCGTCAACTCCGCCAGGTTCGTTCGCTGACGCGCGAAACCCAGATCGTATGTCCACTCGGCGAAGGTTTGCAGTGATCGCTCCACCGGCTCATCCGTGAAGAGGATGTTCTTCATCGACTCACCCAGAACACCCTCCGGCAATCGCTTGCCCGTCAGTCCCTCCAGCGCCTCGCCCAGCGCCGGCACATATCGCGCGCTGTCCTGTTGCAGCCGCGCGGTCCACGCGCGATGCACGCTTAAAAACTTCCGCACGATATCCGGATGTCTGGCCAGGAACTCCGGCGTCGTCACCACGACCGTCAACGAAAACCGCTGGTCCGGCCAAAGGTCTTTCTCCTGTGCGATCACTTGTGCCCCGGCTTGTTGAATGAGCCGCGATGCCCACGGTTCGGGCGCCCAGGAGGCGTCGATCTGGCCGCGGCTCATCATCGCCGCTTGTTCGGAGCTCGCGACCGCCAGCACGTTGTCGGCATCGCTTTGATGAAGAACCCGTATCATGTAATGGCGGCAGGAGAGGTCCTGTGTGTTGCCCACCTGCGGCGTGGCGATCCGTTTGCCCTTGAGGTCGGCGAGGGTGTGAATGCCCGATCCCGGCCGGGCGACGATGACCACCCCATTGGCCGCCGAACCCGCGATGATGCGGATTCCCTGGCCGTGGCTTTTGACGAATGCGTTGATCGCGGGTCCCGGGCCGAGGTAGGCGATGTCGATTTCCCCGGCGAAGAGCGCCTGCACGACCGCCGGCCCGGCGTTGAAGATGCTCGTGGACAATTTCGATGGCGCGATCGCCCTTGCGAAGTCGCCGGACGACACGCCGAGCACCGCCTGCGCGTGCGACGGCCCGGCGAAATAGCCGAGTCGGACAACCTCCGGCGGTCCGGCGGGCCCATCTGCCGGTGCGCCGTTGGATCGGTCGCACCCGCTTAATAATAAGGAGGCGCACCCCAGCCAGAGCAGGAATCGGGCGGAAACATGACTTCGCGAAGGCATGGTGGAGGGACTATAATCGCGTGAGGGTCATTCGTCAACATTTCCTATCGGACATATAGGCGTTGGATTAGGACAAGCGTATTTGCGATCATTCTCCCTCCCCCGCGTACGCGCGGGGGAGGGTTGGGGAGGGGGCTTTCGCCGCCGCGACCCCTCGAGACTGGAGGGCGTCGCTCCCGCGACGCTGCGGCGGACTTCGGCGAGCTCAGTCGAACCGCGGAGGACCGCCGCCCTCCAAGCGGGATTGTCCGCCGGCCAAAAACACCCCCTCGACAAAATTCCATTACACCTTGAAAAATTCTCTTGCATTCCAGTAGGGCGAAGTTGTAACGTTCTAATAGTTCGCCAGCGGTGAGTGCCGCGTGGTGGCTTTCGCAGTCCGTCGTTGCACGAACGCGAATCATTTCTTCGGACTCTTTTTGAGAGGAGAGTTGGACAGATGCGTATCGCAAACACACTTCTCGTGACCGGCGCGACTTTGGTCGCAGGTCTGGCGTTCTCTGCGAAACCGGCGACGGCGGCGGTTCTTTGGAGTACAGGTTTTGAAACAAGCGATGCGCCGACCAATGGAGTACTCGTACAAGATAGTGATATAAATGATCCAAACGCGCCAGTTCCGGCCCACAACGGCGACTGGTCGTTCAAGGGTACGGGCAACACCTCGCACGGATGGGTAGCACCATTCAACATTGTGGAGCCGGTCCTCCCCGCTCTGTCAAACGGACAAACATACGGCAGTTTCACATTCGACTTCTGGGCGAAACCAATAGCACCCACCACTGGTACCAATCTGACTTATCAGGTTGTCATAAACACAACTGGCGGAGGAGGGGAACAACTAACATCTTACGGCCACAGCACGAATGCGGAGGACTGGCAGTTCGTCACTGCGGATTTTACGACCCAGATGAACACGGCGTATGCAGCCGGATCCGTATCCATACCTAGCATTTTTGTGGCTGCTTCATCGGCCACTCCGTATGGGGCACTCGACAATTACTACCTCGACGACGTTTCGATCAATTACACCATCGTCCCCGAACCGGCGAGCCTGTCGCTTCTGGGCTTGGGCGGGTTGCTGTTGACCGCGCGGCGCAAGAAAGCGTGACCGCGCGGACGCCCTGCGGCGCGAAGCGAGCGGTTCGCGCCGTGGGTGAGCTTTTTTGTAAGCATCTAATTTGATTTCAACTTGGAGAATGGCTGTGGTCTGTTATTCAAGCCTGTTCCGAGGTTTCGCGCGCCTTGCGATTCCATGTTTGGGTGTTTTGGTTGCACTGTCGGCGATGCCGGCTGTGGCGGGAGAGAACTTGGGCAAGATCATGCCACTGGGGGATTCGATCACCGAAAGTCCATTCATCGCGGGCGGCTACCGTGATCCGCTGGCGACGCTGTTGACCGCCGCCGGGGATACGTTTCAGTTCGTGGGTTCGAGCACCACCCAATCGACGCCGGCGCTGGTCGCCAGCGGAAACACCCATCACAACGGGTATTCAGGCGCTACGATTTCATACGAACAAGGATCAACGTATGGAATTGACGATCACCTTGCCGACCTGATCGGCCCGGGCAAAGTCGATGCGAACTATATCCTGTTGATGATCGGGACCAACGATATCAACAATGGCTATGCGTCCACGGCCGTTGCGCGATTGAACACCCTCATTACGCACATCTCCAACAAAACCACCGGCCTTCGCCCCAACGCGCATCTGATCGTGGCCAGCATTTTGCCCATCAAGGATGCCGCCAAGGAACAGCTGGTGCAGACCTACAACGCCGGTGTGCTGGCCACGGTGAAGGCGCACCAGGCGTTGGGGGAGAACGTGACGTTTCTGGACATGCACAGCTACCTGACGACCGCTGATCTGGCCGACACGTTGCATCCCAATCAGGAGGGTTACAACAAAATGGCCGCCGCATGGGTGGCCGGCATTCGCGCGGTTCCGGAACCTTCGTCCACCGCGCTGCTTTGCCTGGGCGCAGGCGCGCTGCTGAGGCGGCGTCGCAAGGCCTGATCGACCGACCAATCGCCCGGCCGATGTTTTCAAGGGCCGCGCACGAACTTTGTAGGGTCCGTGGTACCCTGCGGACCATTGTTGCCCGCGCAACGATGGTCCGCGGGGTACCACGGACCCTACGTTTTTTGGTGTGACGCCTTGGCGGCTTGCCTCTGACGTGGCACGGGCATCTTGCCCGTGGTCTGCGGTACGCCGCGGACATCGGATGGTACTCCAGCCGATCCAGCAAGAGCGCAGCGTTCTTCTCTTGATCGACGTGTTGACGCTGCGCTCTTGCTTGTATCCGCCGGGTACGGCGGATGGTTCGGTGTACCGAACCCACGGGCAAGATGCCCGTGCCACTTCAAACACAGTCCTCCATTACTCCGCGTACTCCGTGCGCGGCGTCTTGCATTCACGTTTCCCTGCAGGGCCTTTCAATTCTCGAATGGATCTGCCGTAGGGGCGGCTTCAGCCGCCGTTTTAGAG
>CAYTAP010000118.1:0-11964 GCA_964435775.1 uncultured Tepidisphaeraceae bacterium | reverse complement strand
CATTGTAGGCACGGGCCAATCGGGTGATCGAGTCGAGCAAAATCACGACATCCTTGCCAAATTCGACATAGCGTTTGGCTTTTTCGATCACCATTTCGGCGATCTGGACGTGGCGGCTCGACGGTTCGTCAAACGTGCTGCTGACGACCTCCGCCTTCGTGTTCCGCTCCATGTCCGTCACTTCCTCCGGCCGTTCGTCGATCAGGAGGATGATCAGGATGCACTCGGGGTGATTCTTGCTGATGCTGTTGGCGATCTTCTGGAGCAAAACGGTCTTGCCCGTGCGCGGCGGCGCGACAATCAGCATGCGCTGACCCTTGCCGATCGGCGTCACCAGATCGACGATCCGCATGTTCATGTCCTTCGGATCCGATTCCAGCGACAAGCGGGAATGCGGATGCAACGGCGTCAGATCCTCGAAGTTGCTCGTGTCGCTGATCCGCTCGGGGTCTTCCCCGTTGATCGCTTCGACGCGCAGCAGCGCGAAGTAGCGCTCCGATTCCTTCGGCGGGCGAATCTGACCCTGCACGACATGCCCATTCCGCAAACCAAAGCGCCGAATCTGGCTCGGCGAAATGTAAATATCATCCGGGCCGGGGATGTAGTTGAACTCCGGGCTGCGGAGAAATCCGAAGCCGTCGGGAAGGATTTCCAAAACGCCTTCGCCGTACATCAGCCCATTCTGGCGGATACGGGCTCGCAGGATCTGGAAGATCAGGTCCTGCTTCTTCATTCCGACGAAGTCCTGGATGTTTTCCTCCTTGGCAATTTCATGCAGCGCCTGGATCTCCATCTGCTGAAGATCCTTGATGAAAAGCTTGCCGCCCTTCACCTGTTCGTACTTGGCGTTGGTTTCGGCATCGAGATTGGCGATGTCGTCGGCTTCGCCGGGCGAACCGTTGGCGCGCTGGCGCGGAGCGGCTTCCGCCTTGGTCGGCGCGGGGGGCGCTTCGACGGCGGTGGCCGTCTCCTCAAGACTCTCGGACGCAGACGCCTCATGGGCCTCCGCTTCCACGGGGTTGGATTCCTTGTCGGAACGACGTTTGGGTGTGGACTTTGCCATTAGGCGAAGCCTCCATTTAAGTTAGGGACAAAAGGACGGACGACGACATGTCTCCTGGGACGGCCAGATGAAAGTCCACGCAAACAATACGTGGAATCCGCTTTCAGTCATGGCTTGATGAAATTGATGCACGATTTCCGTTTTATGCCGCATGATGTTCCGCACCCGATGCGCCAGGGAACGGTGAAGCGTTCCCGCGCGACTGTTGTCGTGGTGCGAACAAGATGGCTTGATATTTTAGAATGATGGCAAAACCGCCTCGGCCGGACTTTTCAGTCAAGGCAATCAACAAGTCACAAAAAGCAAAAGGTTGATCTGAAAAGTTGTGCGTGCTCCGCACGCGATGCTTCAGGCACTTTCTAATATTTTGGAAAAAACCCTCTATTGATTTCACCCGCCGCTAACCACCGGGGGGAGGATGGCGTCATGACGGGCAAAACCACTATTCGGCCTTCAAAACCACTTCTCTTGGCCGGATCGCCGCTTTCAAACGACGGAATCGTTTGCCTGCGAAGGCTATTCTATACCGGGTTGACGCGACAATTCAAACCTGGAGAGGATTTTGGTCAGTACTTTCCGGGTTTGATTGCGGACGCCCCCCGCATCTTCATCGGTACAGATGAGATAATCGGACATTTTTCGTTTCTTGTCCAGAGGCAATTGCAATTTTTCTCTTTTAGAGCGTTCGGACGCCGCCCAACCCCGGGTGGACCGCACCCTCTGTTCCCTGACCTGCTTGGGCGCATCGATGAACACAACCGCATCACATCGCCCGCCCAGCCCGGTTTCGAGCAAAAGCGGCGTATCCCACACAAAGGCGAGCACGTCTGGATCGGCCGCCGCATCCTTCATTTTCTGTTCGCGCCGCTCGGCCACGATGGGGTGAAGGATCGCCTCCAACGCCTTGCGGTCGTCCGGCGAAGCAAAGATGCGGTGCGCCATGGCGGACCGGTCAATGGCGCCGTCTGAGGCAAAGACGCCGGTTCCCCAGCGCCGGCGCACCGCATCCTTCACGTCCTGAGTTTGATAGGCTTCCCGAACCAAGTCATCGGAATTGATCACCCGACACCCCAATTCACCGAAGAGCCCGGCGACAAACGTCTTGCCGCTGCCGATGCCGCCGGTCAGTCCGATGATGGGTTTGGTCACGGGCATCGTCATGCGTTCACGGGAGTCTGGAATCTTCCAACCAAGCCTAACCGATGACGCGATATTCAACGAGTTGAAGCCAGTTGCCGGCCGGATCCTCCAGCAGGAGCGCTTCCTGACCCGTCGCCACCGCCTTTTGTTTGAGGAATGAGACTTCGGCCTCAATCAACCGTCGCTCGACCTCGGGCAACGAGCGAACTTCAATGCCAAGAGCGCGCATGTCCTCCCGCTTGAAGGGCTTTTCATACACTTGAACAAGCACCCTGGCATTTTCGGCTTGGAAGGCGGTGGGGAAATCCTCCCCGGCATCCGCCATTTCAAAGCCCAACAGGCCGACGTAAAAATCGTGAAGCTTCTTCTCCATCCCCACCCGCGCCTCAAGCCGTACGTCGGCGACCGCGATCAAACGCACCGGAGGCGGTGGATACAACCGCGGACGGCGATCCACCGGCGGCTGAAAGTCGTTGGTTGACGGCTCGAGCTCCATTGCATCCTCTGATTCGCCACGTTGTCGCTGAACACGCACAGTACGTTCCACCGCCGCACTGGCTATACAAGCGATCTTCCCCTGGTCATCAATGGGCGCGGTTATTTGGCCTCCCCCCAACTGGCGGCGGCATGAACCTCCACCTTCAGCGGCACCGACAGTTTCATCGCGTTGACCATTTCATCCCGAATCATCCCACTTTCATCTTCGGCGGCCACTATGGGTGTCTCAAAGACCAGCTCGTCATGCACCTGGAGCAGCATTTTGCTCGGGCGCTTTTCATCCCGTAATTTACGATAAATGTTGAGCATCGCCACCTTGATCAGATCGGCCGCCGAGCCTTGGACGACCGAGTTGATGGCGACGCGTTCGGCGGCGCGATTGATCGACAGCACGCCGCTGTTGATGTCCGGAATGTACCGCCGCCTGCCGAGAATCGTTTCGACGTACCCCTGAGTTTTGGCGGTCATCACGCAGCGATCCATGAACGTCTGGATGCTGGGGAATCGCCTGTTGTAAGCGGCGATCAGTTCGCCGGCGGCCGGCACGTCCAGCCCATCGATCCGCTTGGCCAGGCCATACGCGGTGACGCCATAGATGATCCCGAAGTTGATGATCTTGGCCTGCCCGCGCTGCTCGCGGGTGACGTCCGCCAACGGCACGTTGAACACCTCCGCCGCCACGGCACGGTGAATGTCCTCATCCTGCTCAAACGCCCGCAGCAGCGCCGGCTCCTGCGTGAAGTGAGCCAGAATCCGCAGTTCAATCTGCGAATAATCCGCCGCGATAAGGACGTTGTGCTCGGGATCGCCGGCGACAAATGCCGTGCGAATCAACCGCCCTTCCTCCTCGCGGATCGGGATTTGTTGCAGGTTCGGATCGGACATGCTCAGTCGGCCGGTCGAGGCGCCGGTCTGATTGAAGCTCCCATGAATCCGACCGGTGCGAGGATTGATGTCGCGGGGCAGGTTGTCGAGATACGTGTTCTTGAGTTTTTGCAGCGAGCGATATTCGAGCATGAGACGCGGCGTTTCGTGAACATCCGCGAGCTTCTCAAGAACCTCGACGTCCGTGCTGGGTCCGGTCTTCGTCTTCTTGACAACGGTCAGGCCCAGCTTGTTGAAGAGCACATCCCCGAGCTGCTTTGGCGAATCGGGATTGAACTCGCACCCGGCCGACGCGAGGAGTTTTTCCCGCAGCGCATCGATCCGCTGCCCTAGAACAACGCTTTGCGCCTTGAGGATGGCCGGATCGATCGCCACACCGTTGAACTCCATCTCCGCGAGCACGAATACGAGCGGCGTCTCCAATTCATCGTGCAATTTTTTGATGACCGGCAGCGCGTCGAGTTTTTCCTGGTAGTAGTCGGCCAGCCGCAGGGCGATATCGGCGTCCTCGCTCGCGTAGTGCGCGATCCGCGCCAGGGGGATGCGGTCCATGGAAATCTGCTTTTTGCCCGAGCCGATCAACTCGCTGGTGGCGATCTTGCGAAAATGCAGGAGGTCCAGCGCAAGCTTGTCGATCCCATAGCGGAAGCGAACCGAATCGACAAGAAACGCCGCGACCATCGAATCCATCGACAATCCGCTCAATTCGATCCCTTCACGGCGCATCACCAGGATGTCATACTTGATGTTATGCCCTACTTTTTTGATCGATTCATCTTCGAGGATCGGCTTGATCGCGCTCAGGACATGCGCCTTCCAATCACCTGCAAAACCTGTGGGGCCCTTCCACCCATCCGGCCCGCGCAGCGGGATGTAATGCCCGGTTCCATGTTTCCATGAAAAGCTCATTCCCACGATGTTCGAACACATCGCCCCAAGCGCATCGGTCTCCGTGTCGAAGGCGAAGCGTTTGACGCGCTTGACCTCATCCAAAAATGCTTTGAGGGATTCCGCCGAATCGACCAGCGAATAGTCGCAATGCTCGGAAGTCTCCGCCGGGGTGCCGTCCAGCGGCGCGAGCGACGCAGCGGACGGCGGCTCGATCGCCCCAAAAAGTCCCTGTTCTCCGGCGATGGTCTTGCCTCGCTTGCCTGATTTGACCGGCGCTCCGGCTGATCCCTTGTCTCCATCAATCCGCTTGAGCAGCGAATGAAATCCGAGCGACTCCAGATATTGGCGCAACACGTCCTGATTCAGCCCGGTGAAGGCGCATTTCGCAGGATCGAATCCAAAATCCACATCATCCTTGAGCGTGACGAGTTGGCGGGCGATGGGGATTCGATCCGCGTACGTTTGAAAATTCTCCCGCATTTTCGGGGTCAGTTCATCCACATGCTCTAGCACCGCATCGGCCGATCCGTATTGATTGATCAGCTTGGCCGCCGTCTTTTCACCAACGCCGGGGATGCCCTGCACGTTGTCCACGGCGTCCCCCATCAGCGTCTGCACGTCAATCGCCTGCGCGGGTGAATAGCCGGACTTCTCGATCATCGCCGCCGCGTCGATGACCTGGTCCTTCTGAACGTCATACATCTTCGTGCGCTCGGTGATGAGCTGGCGAAGGTCCTTGTCCACCGACACGATGAAAATCTCATAATCCTGCCCGCTCAGCTCCCTGACCATCGTGGCGATCAGGTCGTCGGCCTCGTAGCCTGGCTTGACGAAGAGCGGCACCCCGACATCCTGCACAATCTGGATGATCCGCTTGGCCTGGGGAGCGAAATCATCCGGCGGGGCTTTGCGATTCGACTTGTACTCCGGAAAAATCTCCTTGCGGAAAACCGACTCGTCACCACTGTCGAGGGTCATCGCCAGGAAATCAGGCTTGCGATGCTCGACGAGATTCATCAGCATCTGCGTGAAGACAAACGTCGCCTTGGTCGGCTCGCCGGCGGGACTGACGAGGTCTCGAAAGGGCGCGAAATAACTGCGAAAAATCTGCGCGTGGCCATCAATGATGTAAAAGCTTTTGGGCATGGGGCAAATCCAAGTGCGATCCGGACGATTGTGGCTGCGCCTTGTGGCAATGGGTCTTTTTCCCTTGGAGGGTGGCGGTCCACCGCCGCCACGGCGTCGCAGGAGCGACGCCCTCCAAACAGCGGCGTAATCGTAAAACTCAAGCTATTGTGGCGTCCTGCCAGTAAAACGCGACAATGCGCGCGGCAGGCAGTATATACGCCCGAGTGGCAAAGATGGATCATTCAACCGCCCTGCGGAAGAAATATCCTGCGACGACTGATTCCCAAATGAAAACAGGAGCAAACATCGCATGATCCTGGCGGGCATTGATGAGGCCGGATACGGGCCGGTACTTGGACCGCTCGTGGTCGGGTGCTGCGCCTTTGAGGTGGACGGCGATGCCCACGCCGACCTTCCCTGCATCTGGTCCCGCTTGCGCAGGCTCGTCAGTAAAAACCGGGTCAAAAGCGGGCGCAAGCTGCACATCAACGACAGCAAGCAGGTGTACGGTGGCGTCGGCGGCTTGAAGGAACTCGAACGCTCCGTGCTGACGCTCTGCGCGGCGACCTACGGTTGGACGTCGGACTTGCCAGATTTACTGGGGAAATTGGCCGCCGATGCCCTTGCGGAATTGCCGGACTATCCCTGGTATGCCGCACCGAGCGGTGAACGCTTCCCTCTTGAGCAAGATGGGCTTTCGCTCCAATTGTTCGCCAATGATCTCTGCCAGGAAATGACGCGGCAAAAAACCCGCTGCCTCCACATGAGCGCGCGAGTCGTTCTGGAACAAAAACTCAACAAGCTGTTGGATGCCACCCGCAACAAGGCGAGCGTACTTTTTTCCATCACCGCGATCCACCTGGACCACCTTCTCCGCACCCACGGCCACCAATCTCTGGTCATCATCTGCGACCGCCAGGGCGCTCGCGGCCATTATGGCTCGCTCCTTCGCCTGATGTTTGACGACTGGTCGCTCGAAATCATCTCCGAAACCGAAGGACGCAGTGAATACGCCCTGCTTCGCAACGGGCAGCGCGCCCGTTTGATCTTCACCGAAAAGGCCGAGGCACAGTGCCTCCCCGTCGCCGCAGCGTCGATGATCAGCAAATACCTCCGCGAAGCGCTGATGCGTCGATTCAATATGTATTGGCAATCGCATCTGCCAAACATCGCACCCACCGCCGGGTATTACACCGACGGCATGCGCTTCCTCGCGGACATCGCCGACAAACGCCGCGAACTCGGCATCCCCGACGCCCATCTCATCCGCAGCCGGTGATCGTCCGTTGCCATTCCGTGATGGTTGGGATAATCATTTGGCGCAAAGGGTTCTGTCGCGGTTCCCGCCCTGTAGGGTCCGTGGTACTCCGCGGACCATTGTCACACCCGCGAAAATGGTCCGCGGAGTACCACGGACCCTACGCAAACCAAACGCGGAGCATTGCAACGGCACCCTCGAAAAATTGACCCCCATTCGAGGACTCCTCATGGACTACCGCGCCCTTCGTCAAAAGCTTACTAGGATTCACCAGGAACAGGTGCTCCGCTTCTGGGATCAACTATCCCCAACCGGTCAAACTCGCCTCGCCAAACAAATCGACGCCCTCGACCTCAACCACATCGCCGATCTGGTGGAAACGTACGTCACGCACAAACCGTCCCTCGACCTCCCGGTCGACATCCAGCCAGTGACGCCCTTCCCGCGTCAGCCCGACGCCGCGCGACGTGGGCTTTATCGCGATGCGCTGGAGCAAGGGCAATCCCTTTTGCGCGCCGGGAAGGTCGGCGCGTTCCTCGTCGCCGGTGGGCAGGGGACACGGCTCGGCTATGACGGGCCCAAGGGCGAATATCCCGTGACCCCCATCCAGCGCAAGCCGCTTTTCCAGGTCTTCGCCGAGCAATTGCTCGCGTGCGCCCGCGATTATCGCCATGCGATTCCCTGGTACATCATGACCAGCGACATCAACGATGCCCCGACGCGAGAGTTCTTCAAACGCCACAACCATTTTGGTTACGAACCCGAAAACGTCTTTTTCTTCGTGCAGGGAATGATGCCCGCATTTGGAACCGATGGAAAAATGCTCCTGGCCGAGCGGGACAGCCTCGCCCTCAGCCCCGACGGGCACGGCGGCTCGCTCCGCGCGCTGCATCAATCGGGGGCGCTGGCCGACATGCACAAGCGCGGCGTCGAGCACCTCTCCTACTTCCAGGTGGACAACCCCCTTGTCCATTGCATCGACCCCCTGTTCCTCGGCCTGCATGAGACGACCGGTTCGGAAATGTCCTCCAAGACGATCCCCAAGGCCGGGCCGCTCGAAAAAGTTGGCAATTTCGTCATCGCCGATGGAAGGGTATGCGTCATCGAATACAGCGACCTGCCCGACGCCCTCGCCCATCGCACCAACGCCGACGGATCATTAACGTTCAACGCCGGTTCGATCGCCATTCACGCCCTGCGTCGATCCTTCGTCGAGCGCCTCAACGCCACAGGCCGACTCGATCTCCCCTGGCATCGCGCCGAGAAGAAAGTGCCCTGCCTCGACGAATCGGGCAACACGATCAAGCCCGACGCTCCCAACGCGATCAAGCTCGAACAGTTCGTCTTCGACGCCATTCCCCTGGCCAGGAACGCGATGATCTACACCACAGATCGGGCCGAGGAGTTTTCGCCGGTCAAAAATGCCACCGGCGCCGATTCGCCCGACACCTGCCGGCGCGATCAAATCCGCCGGGCGGCGCGATGGCTCCAACAGGCCGGTGTCGATGTCCCAACCCAAAATGGTGACCCGAACGTCACCCTCGAAGTCTCACCCCTGTACGCCCTGAACGACACTCAACTCCAACAACGCGCCCCCGGCATCACGATCAAACCAGGCCAGAAAGTTTACCTTACGCCATAGGGAGCTATTCAAGAGCGCCACATCTCAAAGGCTGCGGACGCGCGAACGCCGCTCACCTCCTGCGCGACACTCTGCCCTTGCCGGCGTCAAACTCGCAGCCTGCCGACGCATTGCTTGTTCCAAAGACCAAAAATCACTACACTACGCCACTTTTCCGCATAAGCCTCGGGCGGGATCGTGGGCGACATGCTGCGGATGGTTTCACAGCAACTTGTTATTTCGGCAGGAGTTACCGACGATTTTCCCGCCGGTGTCCAACGGTATTTTCCAGGAGTGGTCGCTTGATCATCGTGATGAACTCCGATGCCTCGCAGGCGTCGGTTGATAATGTGGTCCGTGAAATTGAGCGAATGGGCGGCGCTGCGCACCTGTCCAAGGGGAAGTTTCGCACGGTGATCGGCGCGGTTGGGGAGGAAAGCGACATCGATCAGGCGCGGCTGGTTTCATTGGACGGCGTGGAAAAAGTCGTGCCGATCATGAAGCCGTACAAGCTGGCCTGCCGCGAGTTTCATGAGGAGCCGACGGTTGTGGAGATTGGCGGCGGTCGGGTGCCGAAGGTGCCGGTCGGCGGCAAACACGCCGCCTGTTTCGCCGGACCCTGTGCGGTGGAAAATGAGCAGATGCTCAACCGCATCGCGCGGCACGTCCGTGATGGGGGCGCGACGATCCTGCGCGGCGGCGTCTATAAGCCCCGCACCAGTCCATACTCCTTCCAGGGACTTGGCATCGAGGCCCTCCACTGGATGCGCGCCTGCGGCGATGAGTTGGGCATGCCCATCTGCGTCGAGGTGATGGACACGCGGCAGGTCGAGCAGATGGAGCCACTTGTCGATGCCTTCCAAATCGGCGCGCGAAACATGCAGAACTTCGACCTGCTCCGCGAAGTCGGCAAGACGCGCAAGCCTGTGCTCCTCAAACGCGGATTGTCGGCGTCGGTCAAGGAATGGCTCATGAGCGCCGAATACGTGCTCAGCCAGGGGAATCGCGGCGTCATCCTCTGCGAGCGCGGCATCAAAACCTTCGAAGATAGCATTCGCTATTCGCTGGATGTGACAAGCATCCCGGTCGTGCGGCAGTTGTCGCATCTGCCGATCATCGTCGATCCCAGCCACGCGGCCGGGAAACGCGATTATGTGTCCGCCCTGGCGATGGCGGGAATGGCGGCGGGAGCGGATGGGGTGATCGTCGAAGTACACTACAACCCGGCCGAGGCGCAGTGCGATGGGGCGCAGGCGCTGCTTCCACAGACGTTCAAAGAGCTGATGGGCCAGTTGCGGAAGATCGCGGCGATTCTCGACAAGGAGTTCGTCGAAGCGGCGGCCTTGGTGTAGGGATTTTTGATTTTTGATTTTTGATTTTTGATTGCCGGGGATGAAGCAAACGGAAGGATCATGGGACGAACATCATTTGTGGCCGGGAACTGGAAGATGAACACGACGCTGGCGTCGGCGGTGGCGCTGGCGAAGGGGATCGCCGACGGCGCGCCCAGGGGCGGGGTGGACATCGGCGTGGCGCCTCCTTTTGTGTATCTGCAGGCGGTGGGCGCGGCGCTGGGCAATTCCGGGGTGCTCCTGGGTGCGCAGGATGTGTACTTTGAAACATTTGGCGCATTCACCGGCGAAATCTGCGTTGAACAACTGAAGGATCTGTCGGTGAAGTTTGTACTGACCGGACACAGCGAGCGGCGGCATGTGATCAAGGAGTCCGGCGAACTGGTCGGCAAGAAGGCGGCGGCGGTTTACGCCGGCGGGCTGACGCTGGTTCATTGCGTCGGCGAAAAACTCGAGGAGCGCGACGCCAATCAGACGCTGGATGTCGTGCGGCGGCAACTGGATGAACTGGCCATCGGACAGATCGACGATCCGCAGCGTCTGGTCATCGCGTATGAACCCGTCTGGGCGATCGGCACCGGACGCAACGCGACGGCCGAGCAGGCGCAGGAGGTACATGCGTTCATACGTCAGACGATTGCGAAAAAGTGGAACGCCGACTTCGCGGGGCGCGTGCGGATTCAATATGGCGGAAGCATGAAGCCCGACAACGCGGCCGGGCTGCTCGAACAGAGCGATGTGGACGGCGGATTGATCGGTGGCGCGGCGTTGAAGGCGGACAGCTTCCTGGCGATTGTCAAAGCGGCAACCGTCTAAAAACATTCTCTGGAGCCATCATGGCGGCATTAATGTACTTGTGCATCACCTTGTTCATCTTGGTCTCGGTGCTGCTGGTCCTCATCGTGCTCATTCAAAAAGGGCGCGGCGGAGGTCTCAGCGGCGCATTCGGTGGCGGGGGCGGCGGAACCACCGCGTTCGGGTCCAAAACCGGCGACGTGCTGACCTGGGCGACCAGCATCATCTTCGGCGTCTTCCTGATCCTGGCGGTGTCGTTGAACTGGCTGGCGGATTGGCGCGAGGGGCAGCGGACAGCGGGTCTGGCCACGCCGGCGGTACAGACCACGCCGGATCAAGCGCCGGCGACCGGTGGCAACGGCAGCGGCGACAATTCAGGCGGCGCTCCAACCAACGGCAAATGAGCATCGTCGCGGGATATGGGATGGATCGGGGCAACGGGCAAAAGGCACAGGCATGATCGTCAGCATGACGGGATTTGGCGACGCGGCGCGGGAGAGCGACGGCACGCATTATGCCGTTGAAATCCGCTCGTTGAACAACCGGTACTTCAAACCGACGATCAAACTGCCCGATGCGCTGGGAGGGCTGGAGCCGGAGGTGGAGAGCATGCTCCGGCGGCAACTGGGCCGCGGGTCGATCACATACATTCTGAAGATGCGGAGCAACAGCGCCGAGGCCGCGTATCACATCAACACCAAGGCGCTTAAGGCGTATTTGGATCAATTGCAGGAAGTCAAAGGGCTGGATCGGCTCGTGAGCATCGATCTGGCGGGACTCGTTGAGTTGCCGGGCGTCTGCCAGGAACCGCGGGATGAGACCGATGAGATCGAGCGGCACGGGCCGACAATCCGGGCGATCACGACGGCCGCCATCGACAAGCTGCAGGCGATGCGAGAGCGCGAGGGCAGGGCGCTGTTCGACGACCTGATGAAGCACGTGAGTGTCATCCAGCAAAGTCTGGATGTCATCGCCACGCGGGCGCCGTTTGTCATTGATGACTATCACAAGCGGCTGCTCGCACGGGTCAACCAGTTGCTGAGCAAGGCGGAACTGCGGATCAACGAGCCGGATTTACTGAGAGAAGTGGCGGTCTTCGCCGAACGGGCGGACATCAGCGAGGAGATTCAGCGGTTGTCCACACACCTGCGGGCGTTTGAGGAGGCCGGCCACAGCGATGAGCACGCGGGGCGCAAGCTCGATTTCATCACGCAGGAAATGCTGCGGGAGGCGAACACGATCGCCAGCAAGGCAAATGATGCGCTGATCGCCAGGCAGATCGTCGAGATCAAGGGAGCGATCGACCGGCTCAAGGAGCAGGTGCAGAACGTGG
>CAYTAP010000117.1:1636-11965 GCA_964435775.1 uncultured Tepidisphaeraceae bacterium | reverse complement strand
ACGTCGCCAAAGAGCGCCGACACCGAATCCATCGCCTTGGTGGCGCTGTCGGCCGCTTCGTGATAGGATTTGAGCGCCGGGTCGGTCTGGCCGCGAAGGTGTGAGGTGAAGTCCGTGGCGGTGTCGGCTGTGTGGGCGAACTTGTCCACCATCGCATTGGCCCTGGGTACGGTCGTCGTGCGAATCTCTTTAATCAGGTCGCGCAGTTCCGGGGCGGCCTGGGAGGCCGAGGCGAGAACCTGCTGCAAGGCGCTGGGCTCGCCGGCCAGCGGCTGGTCCGCGGGAAGTTCCGCGCCGTGGCCGAGGCTTTGGAAGTTCAACACGCTGGTTCCCGTGACGGTCGTCTCGATTCCCAGCTTCGCGCCTTGTTGCAAGTGAAACTTCCGTGGAATCGAATAGGTCACGATGACCTTTGGCTCAGCGGCCGATGATGACGCGGGCGTCTCCACGTCAATCGACCGTACGACGCCCACTGCGAACCCGCCGACGCGCACCTGGTCCCCGACGCGCAAGCCGCCGATGTTGTCGGCCAGGGTGAACGACGCCTTCCTGATTTGCACGGGCACCGTCCAGGCGCCCAGTCCCTTGATGCCGATCAGGATCGCGACGATGAGCACCGCCCCCGTCACGATGAAAATGCCCGCCTTCAGTGCGTTTCGTTGCTTTGCCATGACCGATCATCCAGATAAGAGTTCAATGCCATCCGTCGCCGCCCGCCTTCACGCATCCCGCCATTGTCACGGCGTCAGTCGCCTCCGAGGAGGTCGCTTTCATAACCCCCGGCGCGGCGTCGATCCGTCAGCGGGCCGGTCGTCAAGCCGTTGATGAACTGACGGACGAGCGGATCGGTCGATGCCCGCATTTCATCGGGCGTGCCCGAGACGATGAACTTCCCGCGATCGAGCAGGACCATTCGGTCGGCGATGTGAAACGCCGAATCCATCTCGTGGGTCACGACGACGCTGGTCACGCCGAGCTTGTCCTTGAGATCGTTGATCAGGTCGTCAATTTCGGCGCTGGTCACCGGATCAAGGCCGGCCGACGGTTCATCATAAAACAGCACCTTCGGATCGAGCACCAGCGCCCTGGCCAGACCGGCCCGCTTTTTCATGCCGCCGGAAAGCTCCGAGGGCATTTTTGCGGCATGGCGGCGGAGGTCCACCTGCTCAAGTTTCATCTTCACCATGATTTCAATCGTCTCCTCCGGCAGGTCCGTGTGTTCCCGCAGCGGCAGGGCGACGTTGTCCGCCACGCTCATCGAATTGTAGAGCGCGCCGCTCTGGAAGAGCACGCCGATCGACTTGCGATACTCGGTCATTTCCGCCGCCGTCATCTCGCGCAGGGGCTTTCCGAAGGCGACGATCTCCCCCTCCTCGGCGTCGAGGTTGCCGATCATCACGCGGAGGAGCGTTGATTTGCCCGATCCCGATCCGCCCATGACGACGAGCGTTTCGCCTCGCTTCACTTGCAACTGAATTCGATCCAGCACCGGGCGGCCGTCGAATTTCTTCGTGATCCCGCGGACCTCGATGATGGTTTGGCCCGGCGGGGGCAACCCTTCATCACCATCCAGTATCGCATCACCATCCGAGGGCATAAAACACCGCTGTAAAGACCAGATCGACGGTGATCAGCGCCACGATCGTGTAAACCACCGTTCGTGTCGTTGCTTCGCCGACGCCCTGCGCCCCCCCCTTGACGCCCAGGCCGAGGTGACAGGCGATGGCGCTGATCAAGGCGCCGAAACATCCCGCCTTCACCAACCCCGTCACGAAATCCTGGACCTCCACCGTTGAAAATGTGTGTTGGATGTACTGGCGAAAGCCGATCCCCAGCGAAAAGTAGGAGACGCTCAGTCCGCCGACGATTCCCATGATGTCGCCGGTGACGGCGATGAAGATGAGCATGACTGTTGTTGCGATGATGCGGGGAACGACCAGAAAGCGGACGGGATCGATCGCTTCGGCCTCCAGCGCCTCGATCTCCTCCGAGACGACCATGGAACCCATCTCCGCGGCGATGGAGGCGCCGGCGAACCCCGTCAGGACGATCGCGCTGACCAGCGGCCCGAGTTCACGGAAGATCGAGATCGAGATGATGTCGGGCACGGTTGTGATCAAGCCGAAACGATTGAGGATCGGCGCCATTTGGAGCGAGAGGATGGCGCCGATGCAAAAGAGGACGAGGCTGACGATGGGGATCGAGCGGACGCCGACGCGGACCATCTGCGACCAGAGGTTTTGCCAGCCGAGCCGTCGGCCGCGCGACGTGAAGAGTGAAACGTGGGTCAATCTCGCGGCATCGACGAGGATCAGCCCCACGCCGCCGAGGAATTCCAGTAGATCAAGGCCCCACTGGCCGACGGTCGAGATGGGGCGGGTGATGTAAGGCATGGCCGAATGGAGGAACAACAATGAAGAAAATGCGGATCGATCGATGCGGAATACGGAATGTTGGTTCCGATTGCCCACTGACGGCTATTCCCGCCTCTTCGCTTCCTCTTCATCAGCGGTCACAATAAAAATTGAATCAAGCCGGGCGATCTCAAGCAAGCCCTTCACCCGAGGATGAAGGTTGGTCAGGTAAATTTTCCCGCCGTGCTTGCGCATTCTCTGCAATGTCTCCACGAGCACCGCGATCGCGCTGGAATCCATATACGGGACTTGCGAAAGGTTGAGAATCAGTTTTTTGGGCGATGATTCGATGAGCACGCCCAGCAGCGCCCCACGCAACTCCGGGCTGTTGTGCAGGTCGATTTCCCCGCGAATGCTTGCGGTCACGACATCCCCGTCGCGCGTCGCGCTCGGCACGAGCGGCGTTCCGCTGGTCAGCCTTGTTCCACCTGTCGTCTTACCCATGATCCGCTCCATCGATCCATCCGTCACGCGTCAATGTCCCGACTCTAACGCCTCAACCGCGCCCCCTCAACTTCCAGGTTCCTGTCGTGATGGAGCGCGCCGCTCCCGCGACACCATGGCGCCGAAGGAGCGACGCCCTCCATTTCATCGGCACGAGCACTCGCCATCCGTTCGTGCCGGGGAAAGTGGCGACAGTCGCTTGGTCATGACCAGAAGCATTCCCGGTTCCTGCGGCCGGTACTCCACCTGATCCATCAGCTTCCGCAGGCAGATCAGGCCAAGCCCCCCCGGCGTCAGCGGATCATGCTCCTTGCGGCGATTGGCGGCGTCCGGGTTCAGCCCGTTGCCCCAGTCCCTGATCTCCAGATGCAGCGTTTGGTCCTTTCGCCAGGCGCTGACCATGATGGGCTTCCCCGGTTCGTCGTCATAGGCGTGATGAATCACGTTCGCCATCGCTTCGTTCAAGCACAGCCCCACTTCGCCGATTCCCCGTTCGTCCATGCCCATGTCGGCAGCGAACGATTCGATGGCATACCGTGCCCCGGCGACGCGATTGGGCTCGCTCGTCAGACGAAGATCAATCCGCTGAGTGGTCTTCGGAAGTTGGTTCCGATCAGGTGCCATTTCTGTTTGGTCGTCAACCCGATTATCCCTTCTCCAATCGCCTTTGCCAGACACCATGACCGTTGCCCATGACCAATTCCAAGTCGCTTAGCCGTTCGCGGCGGCCGGGTGTGATGCCGTCAGGCCGCTCTTGCCCAGCCACTCGCGCCACTTCGCCAGGGCTGGTTGGCGTTCCTCTTCATCCAGATAAAAGCGATATCCGAAATCCTCGCCGGTCAATTTCCGCAATCCATAGATTGAAAACAATCGCACCGCCGGGTCATCGCTGTTCAGATCATGGACCATCTGCGGCACGGCCGATATCTTGTCCTGTCGTACGGCTTCCTTGATCGCGGGAATCTTGATCGTCGGGTTTGGATTGGTGACGGTGAGCGGTTCGATCGGCCGGCATGACATCACCGCCAGCACCATTGCGCCGCTCAGCCCCAGCGCCATGCCCCGTGAAGCGATTCGCCGCGTCCAGCTCATCCGAGGTTCCGTTCGCGTGAATTGCCGCATTCATGTTCGCCCGCTCGTGACATTTCAGACGTCGCAAACCCAGGCGGCCGATTCCACAACCACTCGATCATACGACGGCCCTGCTGCGGGCACAGCGCCTGACTTCCAAATCGTCAGTACCCGGCTGATTTCTGGATATTTTATCGGTGTTGCCTGGTGAAATAGCACGCTGCCCCGGTCGTCCTCCGGAATTTCCACATGGATGCGATATCCTTTGATCTTGCCCAACCCCGCCGAATCATTACGATTCGGCATGTCAACACCGCTCACGCCATTAACATTACGAAAGGGATACAGCTCATGAGCATGCGGATTCTGGTCGCCGACAAACTGGCGCCCGAGGGGTTGGATTACTTGAAGCAGTCGGGCATCGATTTTGACATCAAGATCGGCCTGTCGCCCGAGGAGATCGGCGCTGCGGTGGGGGAATACGACGCGTTGATCGTCCGCTCGGGCGCGAAGGTGACGGCCAAGGCGCTGACGAACCCCGGCAAACTCAAGGTGATCGCCCGCGCCGGCGTCGGCGTGGACAACATCGATCTCGACGCCGCGACGGCCAAGGGTATTCTCGTGATGAACACCGCCGAGGCTTCGACGCTGTCCACCGCCGAGCACGCTCTGGCGCTCATGATGAGCCTTGCCCGTAATATCCCCGCCGCCCATGCGCAGCTTCGCTCGGGCGGGCTGGAATGGAAAAAGCGGAGCGCGTTTCAAGGAACCCAGCTCGCCGGCAAGACCCTTGGGGTCGTCGGCCTGGGGCGCATTGGCCGAACCGTTGCCTCCCGCGCGCTGGCGATGGAGATGACGGTGATTGGCTTCGATCCCTTTTTCACAGCGCCGACCGCCCTTGACGGGCGCGTGAAGATGGTCCGGGATTTTGATGAGTTTCTCCGCCAGGTCGATGTGATCACCTTCCACGTTCCCGGCAATCCCCAGACCCATCACCTGCTCAATCGCGAGCGCCTCTTCAACGTCGTCAAGCCCAACCTGCTCGTTATCAACGACTCGCGGGGCGAGGTGGTCGATGAGTTCGCCCTGGCCGACGCGTTGAAGGAAAAGAAGATCGCGGGCGTCGCCTTGGACGTGTATCAAACCGAACCCCCGGCCAAGGATCATCCGCTCATGGGCCTCGATCACGTCGTCATGACGCCGCATCTGGGCGCCAGCACGAGCGAGGCACAAACCGCCGTCAGCGTCGAGGCGGCCAAGTCGATCGTGGCCTATCTCGAGCATGGTGAGATTCGCGGCGCGGTGAACGCCGGGGGTATCCGCCTCGATCTACCCCCCGATGAAGCGCCCTTCGCCGATCTTGCCCGCCGCATCGGCGCGATTCTTGCCGGATATTGCGAAGGAGGCTACGAATCGATCACCCTTCGCGCCAGCGGCCCGCGCGCACCAAAGTTAATGAAGACCCTGCTGCGGCTGGCGACGGTGGAGCTGCTTGCGCCGCACATGGATACGCCCGTCAACGTGATCAACGTCGAGCATCTCGCCCGCGCCCGCGGGATCGAACTGGTCGAGGTCCACGAGCCCTCGCCACCGGCCGGATTGCTCGGCGACATCGTCGGCGTCCGCGTCCGCGTCGCCAACGGCGGCGAATCGCACCGCATCCTCGGCACCGTCTATGCCGACGGCCATCCGCGCGTTTTGCGAATCGACGATTTCGCGATGGACATGGTCCCGGAGGGGAACATGGTGCTCATCGTCAACCAGGATCAACCCGGCGTCATCGGCATCGTCGGCAGCGCCTTCGGCCAGGCGCAAGTCAACATCGCCGACATGGTCATCAGCCGCGTCTCGAATAAAGATGATGGCGCAACGGCGTTGATGGTTCTCAAAGTCGATTCCACCCCGCCGGCGAAGCTGCTGGAAGACCTCCGCGCCCGGCCGAACATTCTCAGGGTCAAGCCACTGTTGGTCCCGCGAGCCGGAGCGTGAGATGGTGAATGGTGGAGAATAATGATGCGATCGCATCTGTGCGTCGGTGCTGCAGAGCACCGTCGTCGAAATGAATGCGTCAGTTCCAGTCTTGAGGCAGGTCCCATCGTGCCTTGTATAGTTTCACGCCGGGGATCGGCAGGAGGTCTAGGCGCCCATCGGGGGTCAGGAAATAGATCGTGTCCGACCACCAATTTCCGGCTTCCCCCTTTTGAAATGCGAGGATTCCGGTCGCTGGATCAACGCTGATCGACTTTACATCGGCCACGCGGGCGAGTGCGAGGAAGGGGGAGATGTCTTCGGTCGCAAGGTCGAAACGCCAGACGCCCCGACCGGTGGTGATGAGCAGGGCGTCGGCGTCGCCGTCGCGCGATAGGTCATGGGCCTGAGTTTCGGGGAGTTCACTCCGCTTCTCCTCGGTCAATGTGCTGCTTGTCCACGCATAGCGGACGAGTGATTGTTTACCGATGGCCCAGAGGCGATTGCGCCTGGCATCCCACAGGACGCCGTGTGCCTGGGGGAAGGGGATCGTCATGGCCGGCTGGGGTTGCGGCGGATGGGGGAGTTGCGCGTTTGCGGGGAGCGGATACAGCGTGAGTTGATCGGATCCATACGATCCTGCCGCCACAATCCAGCGGCCGGGAAGTAACTCGGCCGAGTGGGCGTTGGGGAGGGGAGCACAAAATAGGATACGTTGATCGGCTTGCCGGATCAGGATGACCCCGCCATGACCCGAAGATGTCGCAAGGAGACACGCTGCGCCATCGACCACCACCGGTTTCACCTCATCCATCGACGTGAACCATGTCCGCTCGTCGGCCGACAACCCGGCCGCTTTTTGCGAATCCCAAGTCCAAGCCGGTGCGGTAATCTCTCCGGCGATCGGCCGGGGGGCATACCCATAAATCATCGCATCCCCACAGACCCAGAGCCGGGGAAGCGGAACCGGCGCGATATTGCGGTTGGACAGTGTCATGGTTTGAAGGGGAAGTTCACCACGGAGGACACGGAGAAACACGGAGGAAGAAAATGCGTTGAACCTCAAAGGCACGAAAACACGAAGAGATGCATTGTATAGGAGTACCGCTTCACCATTGGAACAATGCTGTTCTTATATTGAATGAAAAGTCGAAGGAATCACAAAGTACGTTACTTCCATTGTGGCAATATATTCTCTCTTCTCCGTGTTCTCCGTGCCCTCCGTGGTGATAAATCTATGCAGAGACGATGCTCTGCTTCTGGCGCGTTCCGGTGGCCGCGGCGCGGGGGCGCGGGGCGAGGTTTCTGCCCAGGTCGATCAGGCGGGCGTTGAGGTCCAGACCATCGATGGCGCTGACCTCTTTGCCTGCGTCGAGCGCCATTGCCGCAGCTGTGCCTGAGGCCTGGCCGATCGAGCAGACGGGGGGCATGACGCGGAGGCTCGAATGCGCGGCATGGTCAGCGCTGATGCAGCGCGAGGCGATGGCGAGGTTGTCGATGTCGGCCGGGAGCAGCGCGCCCCAGGGGATCTCATACCACGCGCCCTTGGCCAGGTGATGGATGATCGTCCCGCTCCCATCGGGGTTGTGAATGTCAATCGGATACGTCACGCGGGCAACGGCGTCGGGATAAGTCCTTGCGGCCTGGTAATCCTCCAGCGTCACACGGGCCCGCCCGACGATCCGGCGGCTTTCCCGCACGCCGATTTGCGGGGCGACTGAATAAAGCTTGGAATGTCGGAATGCGGGGACCTCCTCCCGCAGCACCTTCCAGATTTGCCGCAGTTGCCGCCGTCCCTGGATCTCGGCATCGGAGAGTTGCTGGCCGTCGGTTGAGAGCCGGTGAATGACGCGGGTCGTGTTGAAGTGTATGACCCCTTCCGTCACGGTGGGGAATGTGAGGACGTTTTCACGCGGGCATTCGATCCGCCCGTCCGCCTGTGCCGCGCTGTATGCCTTGTTGACCTGGGCATGAATGGGTCCACCCAGCCGCACGGCATCATGCAGGGTACACCCCTCGGGCAGGTCGGCGGGATCGAGGCGGAGTTTGAAGCAGAGGGTCATCGGTTGGGCGCGGCCGCTGGTTTCCGCTCCGATATCAAACCGACACCCCGCCATCGCGGCCAGATCGCCGTCGCCGGTGCTGTCGATGTATATCTTCGCTTGCGCCCCGTGCAGGCCGCTCTTGGAATGAAGCACGACGGCGTTGATTCTGTGATCCGTCTTTTCCACATGGGCTAGGCGATGATGATAGAGCAACCGCACCCCCGCCTCCTGGCACAAATCCTCCGCCGCCAGCCGCGCCACGTTGGGATCAAATACGCGAGATGAAACTTGCGCGCCGCCATACTCGCCGATCCTCTCCAGCCATTCCTGAAAGATACCGGTGTCAAGCGATTGGCCGTCCAGGTGATTGGGCATGAAGGGGTTGACTTCCCCCGCCGTCGCCATCCCGCCGAGGAAGCCGTAATGCTCGACGAGCAGCACATCCGCCCCGCCCCGCGCCGCCGCGACCGCCGCCCCAATCCCGCCGGGCCCGCCGCCGATGACCAGCACATCCGCCTCGTGCGCGAGTTCGACGGATTGGGGGAGGGAGACGGGGATCGTTGGTTTATTTCGAGGTGTCATGAATCTGTGTTCCGTGTCGTGAAAACTTGCAAAAGGACTCTATCGCGCGCATGCGTGGTGATAGGCCACACGACCGCGATGCATGGCATCTTAACCGACACCGAAGGAATTCTCATCTGGCGCGGTCAATCATATTTTGCACATCCTCGACACTGTATGGCCGCTTTCGCGTATGGATAATTGCATGGCAATTTGGGCAAACAGGCCGCAAATCCCTAATTGGATCCAACACATACCGCTTTGATCGTGATGCCAATGGCCTCAGGTGGTGAACATGGATCACTCCCTTGCCCACTTTGCCATACTTGTCTGCTAAATCCCGACGGCAAACGGCACACACGGCGCCGTAGTGTTCGATACATGCCCGCCGCGCCTGGGGATTACGCTCACAGGAATTGATTACGACAATTCGTTGGGCGCCTTCTTTGTATTTCTGAATTGAAGGAACTTCCTCAGGCAATGGAGTGTCGTACGACGAGAGGTATCGAGTACACTCATGTTTTAGCGCCGCCGCCACTTTATCGGGTATGGCGATCCCAGATGATTGGGAACTCCAATGCACGTCTGCAAATTGGGGTGCGTCCAGGCGTGCTCGCGGGACGAATTGCTTCGCATCCGGTTCTACAATCCAATCGATTTGGAATTCCACATATAGCGCGGTTTTGCCATCTTTCTCCCAGTGATCATCCTCATACGACCCCTTAACGACGGTTCCATATGCGCATATACCCTTTGGCTCGCGTCCGAGTCTGATCAGGAAAACGAGATCCCCGGCCTCAATGCGCTTCGTATTGCCACAACTCCATCTTTCCTTAACGGCGTTGCCATTTTGGAATGTCTGAACGACATTCGGGAGATCATCCCATTCGCACCGATTCGGATTCCAAGTCAGTAAATATGCCGGCATCGAAGCGCCTCCAGAAAGAGGGTGAAGCGGATGGCATTTGTCATCCGCTCAGATAGGCCACTACGGTCCAATTGTTGGCAGTGTTTGGCATGGTCGTTCGCCTCCGCTCGTTCTCAATGCCTGTTGGCATCCGTGCTCATCCAAAGACATGGCGTAGAGTGCCTGCTCTTTTCCGGCGATCCGGCGTCGCGGGAGCGACGCCCTCCAGTCACCAGATCAATGCATTCAACACACCGCCGAAAGGCCAGTCGTCCGCCTTCTGAACCAAGCCCTTTCGCACGGGATTGTCTCGCACATAGGCCCATTTGTCGCCGTAATGCTCATCACTCCGTAAGGTGCGGTCCCAATATCCCTCCTGCCATAGGTCTTTTCCAAGTGTTCGCGCCAGGCGGCTTTTCCAGAACGTAACCCATCGGCCCAGTTCGGTGGGTATGGCGGACGAAAGGATTGGGGGGCGGTGGTCCTCTTCCACCGGGGGACTCGCCGTTACATGGAGGGCGTCGCTCCTGCGACGCCGTGGCGGCGGAAGACCGCCACCCTCCACGGGTAGGAACTCGCGCCCCAATTGACCATGGTCTGTCAAGGGAGGCTGAGTTACACGAATCGGCGGCGGAGGACCGCCGCCCTCCAAGTAAACGGCTGTAGCGGGGGACATGTCCGCAATATTTGGTGAGGCGAATAGATGCACATGATCCGGCATGATGACATAGCATCCAACGTGCCACGCCGTCGCGTCGGTCCATGTCTTAATGATCGCCTCATGAGCTTGCGGGTTGGCGAGGATTGGGCGGCGATTCTTCGTGCATAGGGTGAGGAACACGATGGTCGGACGATGCGACAACGGTGAAACCTCGTGATGCGGGCGGTGGCGTTGATGGAGAGGGAGCGTCATGGGGTG
>CAYTAP010000117.1:0-1626 GCA_964435775.1 uncultured Tepidisphaeraceae bacterium | reverse complement strand
GCTCCCGCGACGCCGTGGCGGCGGTGGACCGCCGCCCTCCGAGGTCGAAAACCCGAAAACGAACGACCTTGCTTCGGCACCGGTGCGATGTCACGCAAACCGGCGTCGCAGGAGCGACGCCCTCCATGCGCGGCATGAGGGTATCTCGCGCCTTGAGACACATGTTGGGTCCGACGGCCGCAATTTATGATTGGACAACCTTGCCGCCACTCGTCATAATTTTCGCATGGTTGAGCCCGGTCGATTGCGTGCAGGCAAACGCTCGCCGTGCCTGCGCGCGAAGCGTGGGTTGGGTCGTAGGAGAGTACTTGCGTACGCAGTGGATCGCTTCGCTGGGCAGCGGTGTCTTTTCCGCTCCTGCGCGGGGCTGGCGCTTCTCCTGCTCCTCATCGGCGGGTGCGAGAAAAAGTCGGGAATTGTACTTCCTCAGATCACCGTTTCGGTGACGCCCGCCATCCAGCGCGACGTGCCGATCGAGGGGGAATGGATCGGAACGCTCACCGGGTCGGTCAACGCCGAGGTGCGGGCGCAGGTGTCGGGGTATTTGCTATCGCAGGACTACACGGGCGGGCGGGTGGTAAAGAAGGGGGATTTGCTTTTCCAGATTGATCCCCAACTTTTCCAAGCCAATGTCGATCTGGCCAAGGCGCAGCTCGCCCAGGCGCAGGCGCAGTTGCAGCGGACGCAGATCGAGGTCGATCGGGACAAGCCGCTGGCCGCCAGCGGGGCGATCAGCCAGCAGGAACTGGACAACGCGGTGCAATCAAATCTGTCCGCCAAGGCGGATGTCGATGCCGCCCAGGCAAATGTGCAAAAGGCCACGATCGAGCTTCAATTCACGAAGATCACCTCGCCCGTTGATGGCATTCCGGGTCTGGCCAACGCGCAGGTGGGGGATTTGGTCAGCCCGTCGAGTGGCGCGCTGACGACGGTTTCATCGGTGAATCCGATCAAGGCGCTCTTCACGATCAGCGAACAGGATTATCTGAAGTTGATCGGGCGATTGCCGGAGAAGGGGCAACAGGCCGCGTTTCGTGAACAGTTGCAGTTTCAGTTGATTTTCCCCGATGGACAGGTGTATGACCAGCCGGGCAAGCCGGATGCGATGCAGCGGCAGGTCGATGCGATGACGGGCACGCTCCAGGTCGCCGCCATCTTTCCCAATCCCGGCAACCTGCTCCGCCCCGGCCAATTCGTCCGCGTCCGCACGCGAATCCGCACGCTCAAGGATGCCATCCTCGTTCCCCAGCGATCGGTCATTGAGCTTCAATCCCTTTATCAGATCGCCGTCGTCGGCGCGGATGACAAGATCGAGATGCGCAGTGTCGATGCCGGAGAACGGGTGGGGACGTGGTGGGTCATCACCAAAGGTGTGTCGGCCGGCGAGCGCGTGGTCACCGAAGGATTGCAGAAGGTGGTGGACAAGCAGGAGGTGAAGGTGGTGCCACCTGTGGTGCCCGTGGCGATCCCGACGACGATGCCCGATACGGTTGTGACGCCTTGAATGCTGTTAAAAAGAGGTTCGCCGCAGAGACACGGAGAGCGCGGAGGGAAAAAGAAAGTGAACCACCAAGCGGCTGTGTTTCCTGTCAAGTGTTTTTGACGAGGTTTAGTTCGTTCCATGTG
>CAYTAP010000116.1:2044-12012 GCA_964435775.1 uncultured Tepidisphaeraceae bacterium | reverse complement strand
TGCCGAGCACCGACTCCATTTTCTCCAAGGGTCCGCCGTTGAGTGTCAGGTCCAGCCGCTGGTCCAGCGTGATCGTCCCATTGCCGCGCAGGGCATACCAGGACGCGAAGACCTCGATTCGGCCGCACACCACCTCATTGTTGCGGAGCGTGAAGTCCACCCGGCCGTGATCTTCCGGCGTGTCCTCATGTTTGGCATTGATCGCGCGCGTGATGTCCCGCAACGCCGGAAGATCCATGAGTCGGCCGTCGGACAATTCGATGGACCCCATCCCCCAGTAGCGGGGCAATGACGGCATGACGCCGGTGATGGATGCCTTAGGCGACGCGGGAGGGGAGTTGAGCGCTGCAAGCAGCGCTGTCATCGGGAAACCGGCAAAAAGCTTGAGAGACACCAGTCCGCTCGCCGCCGGCGCTTCGCCGGGATGGTGGGGGAGCATCCCTTCCAACTGCATGTCCACAGCCGACAGGTGAAGCTGTGTGGTCAACGGTTGATCCAATGCCATCGAGCCGGTCAGCCGCGCCTGTCCGCCCAGGGCGCGAAGGAGCATCTCGTTCAGAGTCACTTTCCCATCGGCGAGCGCCGCATTGAGCGCAAGCGAGTCCACCTTCAGGTCATAGTCCCCGGCCGACAAGCGGCATTGATCCAGATGAAGATCGGCTTTCAGTTTTCCCTTGGCATAGTCAAAGACCGGCAGCTCGCCGCTCAAGGAAAGTGACAGGTTGCCGCGCACCGCGTGCTTGCGCAGGATTTCCTGAAGCTCGGGGGGTAAATACTGGATATTCCGCGGGTCCAGTGCGGATTTGAGGTTCAGCGCGAGTCCCCTGACGTTGAAGGAATCCAGATTGAGCTGACCCGCGACGGTCAATCGCACAATGGGCTTTCGCTCGAATGTTGTCTGGAGCGTGTACCATCCATCGGCAGCCGGGGAGATGTCCAACCGCGTGTTGATGTCGTCCAGTTCCATCGGAGGCTGGTCGGCAAGCCGGGGATCATAAACAATTCGCCCGGCGATGAGCTCAACCTGCCGCATTTGAAACACATCGTTGAGCTTGCGTCCGCCATTTCGTGATTGGTTCGAGTCTGATGCTTGAAGCAGGTCTGAAAAACCAACGAATTGCCGTGACCCGCCGGGCAGCGCGATGACCTGCACCAGCGGATGATCGAGGATGATCCGCTCGATTTTGATCGGTTGACCCACGCGGGGAATCTCGGCCAGTTCCACCGTCGCCTGTTGCGCGCCCAGGATGTCGATGGATCGGCCGGGGTGCTCGGGATCGGAAGCCGTCAGCCGGAGGTTTTTAAGATGGACCGTTCCGGGATATTGGTAGTCGAGGTCCGTGAACGTGAGATGCGGTTTGAGGTAGTCGTTGCAGATGCCTTGAATCTCTCGCCCGACCCAGCTTTCGACGGTGGTGGTTCCCCGCTGCCCGGCGCTTCGTACCAGCCAGAAAACAGCCATGCCGCCCAGCACCAGCAGCAGCAATGCCACGCATGCGATTATGAACGCCAGACGCTTCATCCCACGCCGCTCCGCGAGATGGACCCGTGACACGCTCCATTGAACGTCAATGATTCGGGACGGGCAATGATAAATTTACAAAACCTTGCGTTCTGTTGCGAATGTTGGCGGGCTGATGTGCGAGCGGAACCGATGCGCCGATTCGAAAAATACGCGGCGGCCGCCAATGGGTCGGGTGGGACTCGAACCCACGACTCGCGGCTTAAAAGGCCGCTACTCTACCAACTGAGTTACCGACCCCCGATTCCGGGAGAATATCCGAACCATGTGGCATCGACAAGTTGGCTGATCGATTGCGCGATGCGTGGGCGCGACACCACATATAAGCAAGTGAGCCGCACACGAAATCAGCGGTTGCCCCGTGGGCGTGCAAACCGCTTGCTTCGTACGCGGCTCTTCAGGCCAGAAAAAAAATATTTACTTTCACTTTTTTTTCTCTGGCCAACCAGCCGAAAGATAGCTAGGATGACCCCGAACAAACACTGAACAGGGACGGCCCTGGTGACTTGCCGTCGAGTTCGGTGGCCGGCGGTGCGATTCGGGATACTCCCGCGATCCACTGGCGGCGGCGGTTGCCGGCACATGGTGTCGGCCCGCACCCAAGTCACCAACCATCGCGGAGCGCTTCCCATCCATATGGGAGCCACCGCCATTCGCCGGCTGACCAACATACCCGGCGGAACAGGAGCATGTCATGGCCAAGTCTTCGGACAAGGGATCGGGCAAGAACAATCGGGATCTCAAGGATTATCGCGCCGAGCGCACCGACGGCGACGTGGCGCGCGATCCGGCGCGTGATTCGGCGCTGTCACGGGCGGTGCAGCAGATCGAAAAGCAATTCGGCAAAGGCTCGGTGATGAAGCTTGATGGCGACGTCAAACCCACCTTGGATGGCATCCCCACCGGCAGCCTGAGCCTTGACATCGCGCTCGGCGGCTCCGGCGTGCCCCGCGGCCGTGTCCTCGAGATTTTCGGCCCGGAATCGAGCGGCAAGACCACGCTCTGTCTGCATGTGGTCGCCGGGGCACAAAAGGCCGGTGGCGTCGCCGCGTTCATCGACGCCGAGCATGCCCTCGACCCCTCCTGGGCCAAGCGGCTGGGCGTCAAGCTCGATGATCTGCTGGTCTCCCAGCCCGACACCGGCGAGCAGGGGCTCGAAATCTGTGAGCTTCTCGTGCGTTCCAACGCGGTCGATGTCATCGTCATTGACTCGGTGGCCGCGCTGATCCCGCGTGCGGAAATCGAAGGTGAAATGGGGGATTCGCACGTTGGCTTGCAGGCCCGGCTCATGAGCCAGGCGCTGCGCAAGCTCACCGGCGCCATCGCCAAGAGCAAATGCACGGTCATCTTCATCAACCAGATCCGCGAAAAAATCGGCGTGATGTTCGGCAATCCCGAAACAACGCCCGGCGGGCGGGCGCTGAAGTTTTACGCCTCCGTCCGTATTGATGTCCGCCGAACCCAGACGATCAAGGAGGGTGACGTCGCCATCGGAGCGCGGACCCGCGCCCGCGTTGTGAAGAACAAGGTCGCCCCCCCGTTCCGCGACGCCGAGTTCGACATCATGTATGACCGTGGGATCAGCTACGAGGGTGATCTGCTCGACTTGGCCGCGCTGACCAACGTCGTCGAAAAAAGCGGCGCCTGGTACAACTACGGCCAGACCCGGCTTGGGCAGGGGCGTGAGAATTCCAAGCAGTTTCTGCAAGACAATCCCGACCTGGCTGCCGAGATTCGCCAGGGAGTTCTGGCGGCGAAGGGTTTGGATGCAGTGTCGAGCGGCAAGGATGACGCGGAATCATCCGAAGCCGTCGCGGCGGAGGCGTAAGCGCCGCGCGCGTCACGCGCACCGCGCGGCGCATGACATTCTTCCTCCCTCCCCCGGTATGCCGGGGGAGGGTCGGGGAGGGGGTTTGCCGCGACAATGGCCATCGCGGGAACACGCAATCGCATTCATGGCTCACGCCACATGAACAACATCCGGCCGCGGCGGTCCTTCGAGCGCATCCTCGTGTTCGGCGTCGAGCGCTTCCTTCAGCGGCACCAGTTGCTTGAGGATTTCGCTGGTCACTCGAATTTGTGAGTGCATCGCGTCCACATGAACAATCCGGTCGGCCGGGTAATAGCTGAGCACCGGCCGGGTGTCGCGCTCGTACACCTCCATGCGTTTGCGGATCGTCGCCTCGTTGGCATCGTCGAAGCGATTCTCTTTCAAGGCCCGCCGGCGTAATCGCTCGACCATCTTGTTCAGGTCACCGCATTGCAGGTAGATGATCTTGACGACTTCGATTTCATCTTCGAGCAGCTTCGCCTGCGCGACGTTTCGCGGAATGCCATCGAGCACCAGAAACTCGCTTTCGGGGTGGAAGTGGTTGATCCACTCCAGCCCGGTGAGATATTGCCGCCAGAGCTTGATCGTCAGCTCATCGGGTACAAGCTGCCCGCGCGAGGCATATTCCCAAAATGTCCGCCCCATTTCAGAGCGCAAGTCCAGCGTCCGGAAGATGTCTCCCGTCGCCGAATGAAAAAAGCCGGGAATCGATCCGATGATCTGCCCCTGCGTTCCCTTGCCGCTGCCGGGCGCGCCGAAGAGAAGAATGCTTTTGTATTTCATGAGTCTCCAATGTTTGAAACCCGATCGCGGCATAAGCCTGGATATCGCTCCCGCCTTGCGACGATGCTAAGATACCACGACGCAGGCCATGATGACCTATCGCGGACAAATTCGAAATGGCGTGGTCGTGCTCGACGGCAAGCCGGACCTCGACGAAGGAACGGTTGTGACGGTTGAACCGGTGAAGACACCGGCCGAACCCGATGCGCAACTCCCCACGCTTGCGGAGGTGTTCAAAAACATTGCCGGCAAAGCGGAGGGCTTGCCTGAGGATATGGCGGAGAACCACGACCATTATATTCACGGCACACCCAAGCGGAGTAAAACGTGAGGACATGGTTTGCCGACACCTATTACTTTATCGCCATGTTGAATGTGCGAGATGCTCATCATGCCCGTGTCATGCAATTCAATTTGGGAACCAGACGCCGTCTTTTGACAACTGCATGGGTATTGACGGAGGTTGCCGACGCGCTGTCGCAGCCGCCGGATCGGGGGCTGTTTCTCAGCCTGAATCAGCTTGTCAATACGAGTAAAATCATCACATCCATCCCCGCCACGCAGGAACTCTATGAACTGGGGGTGTCGCTCTATGCCTCTCGTCTCGACAAGGCGTGGTCACTGACGGATTGCATTTCCTTTGTCGTCATGCGCGATCACGGTATTCATGAGGCATTGACGGGCGATCATCATTTCGAGCAGGCCGGTTTTGCGGCGCTGCTGCGATAGAACACTGTCCAATTGTTTGTGACGGGCCGCCCCATTGACTACCCCGGGAGCCGCGCACGAAGTAAGCGGATTTTATGCCATCACGCAAGCGCTTACTGCGTGCGCGGCTCCCGGAGCCTGCCAGTTCGGACCTTCCGCCTACCCCTCTTCCTTCTCCCGCAATTGTGCGATGACCGAAAAATCCTCCAGCGTCGTCGTGTCCCCCTTCACATCGCCGGTCGTCGCCAGTTCCTTGAGCAGGCGGCGCATGATCTTTCCGCTCCGCGTCTTGGGCAGGGCCTCGGTGAAGCGGATCTGATCCGGCTTGGCCAGCGCGCCGATCTGCGAACCGACCCACGCGATCAGTGCTTTCTTCAGCTCGGCCGATGGCTTGCGTCCCTCCTCCAGTGTGACGAACGCCGCGATTCCCTGTCCCTTGAGCTCATGGGGCATTCCCACGCACGCCGCCTCCGCGACCGCTTCATGCGAGACCAGCGCCGATTCAATCTCCATCGTCCCCAGGCGATGCCCCGAGACGTTGATCACGTCGTCCACTCGTCCCATGATCCAGAAGTAGCCGTCGGCGTCGCGCCGTGCGCCGTCGCCCGTGAAGTACACGCCAGGCACATCCGACCAGTATTGCTTGGCATAGCGGTCGGGGTCGTTGTATATCCCCCGCAGCATGCTCGGCCAGGGTTTGCGAATGACGAGCAACCCGCCTTTGTTGGGGGGAAGCTCCTTGCCCGATTTGTCCACGACCGCCGCATCGACACCGAAGTACGGCAACGTCGCGGTGCCTGGCTTGGTCGGCGTGACGCCCGGCAGCGGGGAGATCATGATCCCGCCGGTCTCGGTCTGCCACCAGGTATCGACGATGGGGCATTTCTCGTGCCCGATCACCTCGTGATACCACATCCACGCCGCCGGGTTGATCGGTTCGCCGACGGTTCCCAGCAGCCGAAGCGACGAAAGATTGTATTTGTCCGGGAACTCGCGTCCGGCTCGCATGAACGCGCGGATCGCTGTCGGCGCGGTATAGAGCAGCGTGACGTGATGGCGCTCGATCAGATGCCAGAACCTTCCGAAATCAGGCCAGTTGGGCGCGCCTTCATACATGAGGGTTGTCGCCCCGTTGCACAAGGGGCCGTACACCACATACGAGTGTCCCGTGATCCACCCCACGTCGGCGGTACACCAATAAACGTCGTCACTTTTCAGATCGAACACATCGCGGGTGGTCATGTAACTGCCGAGCATGTATCCGCCGGTCGTGTGGAGCACGCCTTTGGGTTTGCCGGTCGAGCCGGAGGTGTAAAGAACGAAAAGCGGGTCCTCGGCGTCCATGGGCTCGCACGGGCAGTCGGTGGACTGGCTGGCGATGACATCATCCCACCAGATGTCGCGGCCATCGACCCAGTTGATCCCCTCCTGGGCATGTGAACCATTGGCGTCGCGTTCGGTTGCCTCGCCCAGGCCGTCCGGCGTTGCGTTGGAAACATGCTTGAGCACGATCACTTTTTTGACGCCGCTGACTTTTTCCAGCGCGGCATCGACGTTTTTCTTGAGCGGCACCAGCTTGGCCCGACGATGCCCGCCGTCGGCCGTGATGACATACTCGCTCTTGGCATCCTGAACGCGGTCGGCGATCGCCTGCGAGGAGAACCCGCCGAAAATAACCGAGTGGGGCGCGCCGATCCGGGCGCATGCGAGCATGGCGATGGCCGCTTCCGGCGTCATCGGCATGTAAATCGTGACCACATCCCCTTTTTTGACACCCAACGATTTGAGACCGTTGGCAAAGCGAGCAACCTCATCGCGAAGAAAGCGGTAGGTGAGCTTGCGAACCTCGCCCCCGGACCCTTCACCGGCGGTCTCGATCTCGCCTTCCCAGAGAATGGCCGTTTTGTCCCCGTTGCCGATCTCCACCTGCCGATCCAAACAGTTGTATGCGACGTTCGTCTTGCCCCCGACAAACCACTTGGCGAACGGCGCTTTCCATTCCAGCACCTTGTCCCACTTCTTGAACCAGTGCAGGTCCGAGGCGGCCTTCGACCAGAACACATCCGGCTCATCGATCGACTGGCGGTACAGCCGCGTGTATTCCTCCATCGTCTTGATCCGCGCATGCTTGGAAAAATCCGCAGGTGGCGGAAATACGCGATTCTCCTGGAGCGACGATTCAATCGATTGAGAGTCCGGCATTGCGACGTACCTCCTGTGCAATCAGGTGATGAAATTGAATGACCAAAATGTAACCGTACAGGCCAGATGAGGCCAATATCATATCCGACAATTCCATGTGATAACCCACAGCGTGGCTTGCGGGCAAGTGATACAAGCGCCGTTGAACATTTTGAACCGCCGGCGCTCCGTGGATGACCTTTTTGAAATCAACGGAAAAACGCGAGAATCGGTGCTATGATCCGGCGTTGACGGAAACCCGCGACACGCTACGCTATCGGCCCACAGGGAGCGACGACGCGCGAAGGCGACGTGGCATCCCAATAAAATGTTGGCCGTCCGCCGGCATGTTGCCATGTTTGTCCGCTCTGTTGTTCAAATACCTTCGTAACCCCATTCACGCAGCGTGATCCCATGATCGAGTTCCGCATCCGTATCGCGTGTACCCGTCGATTGATCCGCGCCCAGGGGGCTGCCCGCTCACGCCCCATGCGGCCATCGATTGAAAGCCTGGAAAATCGATGCCTCTTGTCGGCGGTTTATCCATCGGACAACGAGCAGTACCTGCTCGAACTGATCAATCGCGCCCGGGCCAACCCCGTCGCGGAAGCTTCTTCTTTTGGCATCGATCTCAATGAAGGGCTTGCCCCCGGAACCATTTCGCCCGCCGCCAAGCAGCCCCTGGCGATGAATCCGCTCTTGGTCGATGGCGCGCGAGGGCACAGCCAATGGATGCTCGACAACGACGTGTTTCAGCATGAAGGCCCTGGAACCCAGAGCCCCGGAGACCGCATGGCCGCGGCGGGATATGTGTTCACCGGTGGTTGGTCGTGGGGCGAAAACATCGGGTGGCGCGGCACCAGGCCGGGCACGCCGGACCAATTTCAAACCACCACGCAATTGCACGAGGACCTGTTTGTTGACGAGGGAATCGCTGATCGCGGCCACCGGATCGACATGCTCAACCCGATGTTCCGCGAGGTGGGGGTCGGCATATTGAGTGGCCAATTCTCCACCGCCGACCGCGGCACGTTCAACGCCGTGATGGCCACCGAGGATTTCGCCAGCTCGGGCAATTCCGTTTTCCTGACCGGCGTTGCTTACAACGATAAAAAGGTCAAGGATGGCTTTTACACCCCCGGCGAAGGGCTCGGGGGCGTCACGATCACCGCCACGAATCTCGCGGACGACCAGGCATACACCACGACGACATGGACCAGCGGCGGTTATTCCCTGGCGTTGGCGGCCGGGACATACCGTGTGACCGCGACCGGCGATGGGTTGCCCGGGCGCGTCTTGGCCGGCGACGTGGTGGTGGGGGCGAGGAATGTGAAGGTGGACATCACGCCGGCATTGTCGGCCGACCTGTCCAACGTCAGCATTCGGGTCGCAGACGACGCCGCCCGCGAGGAGGGGGAGCATCCCGGTTCTTTCTTGATCACACGCGATGGAAGCACCGCAGGCGCATTGACGGTGAATTACTCCATTGCGGGCACCGCGCTCAATGGGACGGATTACGCGCCCTTGAGCGGATCGGCCGTCATTCCCGTGGGATACTCAACCGTGACGATCCTGGTCACGCCGGTTGATGATGCGATCTATGATCCAGGGAAAACGGTGATGCTCACGCTGGCGGACGGGGGGAATTACCGTGTTGATTCGGGACAGGCGTCGGCGTCGATGGGGATTGCCGACAATGATCCATCGATTCTGATGCAAACGAACACGATCATCACCGGATCGGATGCCGGGTCGATGCCGCATGTCCGCGGGTTTGATCCGGGCAATGGCAACCAGCGATTCGCCTTTTCGGCGTTCGATGGCGCTTTTCGCGGCGGGGTGCGCGTGGCGACGGGGGATGTGACCGGCGATGGCGTCCCCGACATCATCGCCGCGCCCGGTCCCGGCGGCCCGCCCAACGTGCGCGTCATCAATGGCGCCACCGGCCGACAGGGGGACGGCGGGGGGGGGAGGTTTGTGGCGGATGACCCGCGCTACCTTGGCGGCCTGTTCGTCGCGACGGGCGACATCAACGGGGATGGGAAGGCCGACATCATCACCGGCACCGAGGATGGCCCGCCGAACGTGAGGGTTTTCAGCGGCGCCGATGGATCGCAACTGGCGAGTTTCTTCGCCTATGATCCCGGATTTCTCGGCGGCGTGCGCGTCGCATCGGGCGATGTCACCGGCGATGGACGCGCGGATGTGATCACCTCCGCGGGACCAGGCGCCGGCCCGCATGTCAAAGTGTTCGACAGTAAAACGATGAACCTCGTGTGGAGCTTCTTCGCGTATGACCCCGGCTTCACCGGAGGTGTTTATGTGGCGTCCGGTGATGTCAACGCCGATGGCCGATCCGACATCATCACCGGCGCTTCAGGCGCGCCCCATGTCAAGGTGTTCGATGCCGCGACGCATGCCCAGGCTGCAAGCTTCTTTGCGTACGATCCGGCGTTCCAGGGGGGTGTGCGGGTGTCGGCGGCGGATCTGAACAACGATGGCAAAGCCGATATCCTCACCAGCGCTGGCCCGGGCGCGGGTCCGCATGTCCGCGGCTGGAACGGCGTCGACGTGGGAGGGACCACGACGACCATTGAAAGCTTCTTCGCGGATGATCCGACGGATCACTCCGGCCTTTTCATCGCCGGCGCGGCTTCATGACAACTTTCGATCCGGCCCGATCGCCTGCACGATTCGCTCGGCCAGCTCCACCGCCGCCAGACCCTCTTCGGCGGTCACCTGTGGCGGGGTGTGCATCGTCACCGATTCGACAAACGCATCCAACTGCGCCCGCAGAGGCTCGGTGTCGTCGATTTTCAGCTCTTCGATATGCACGAGGTCCGCGTAGTTGATCTCGGACAGATCGTGAATGTCCCCCGAACGGATTCTCGCCACGGTGTCACGGATCGCCAGCTCCTCTTCGGAGAGCAGCGAGTCGATGGC
>CAYTAP010000116.1:0-2034 GCA_964435775.1 uncultured Tepidisphaeraceae bacterium | reverse complement strand
AATCGAGCGAGACATAGGCGTCGGCGCTGAAGATGCGCATCTTGCGCTCGGTCTTGAGCGCCATGCGCGAGGCGGTCAGATTGGCGACGCAGCCGCTTTCAAACGTCACCCGTGCGTTGCAGACATCCTCGACATCGCCGATCACGCTCACGCCCACCGCGTCGATTTTTTCCACCTTTGACTGTGCGAGCTTGAGCACGATGTCGATGTCGTGAATCATCATGTCGAGCACCACGCCGACATCGATCCCTCGGAATGTCATCGGGCTGATTCGTGCGACCTCGATGAAGCCCGGTTGAATGTTGAGCCGTCCCACCGCGCGGATGACGGGGTTGAACCGCTCGATGTGTCCCACCTGCACCAGCCCGCGGTATTTGCGCGCCAATTCAACGATGCCCCGCGCCTCGGCGGCGTCGCGGGCGAGCGGCTTTTCAATCAGGCACGCGATGCCATGCTCCAGGCAGGGGCGCGCGGTCGCCGCGTGGAACGGCGTCGGCACGGCGATCGTCACCGCCTTCACCTCCGGCAGCAGTTCGTCAATATGGTGAAAGGGAAGGCAGTGGAATTGTCCGGCCACATCCGCCGCCTTTTCAGGATCGACATCATACACGCCCACCAGCCGCACGCCGGGCATTTGTGAATAGACGCGGGCGTGCAGCTTCCCCATGCGTCCGCAGCCGATGACGGCGACGGGCAATTGCTCCTCGGAATGATGGGGGGTGGCGTGGGGCATCGTGGTCTCGGGCATCGCCTTATCTTACCTGAAGCGATTCCGCGTCAAAGGTGATGTTCAACGGGATGATCTCCACGGCTTTGCGCGCGCCCTGTTTTTTCACCGTTCCGGCGATCCATGCGTCGTAACCCGCGCGCTGCGCCGCTTCAACGGTTGGCCGGGCGTCAGATGGAGCGACATACGCCGCGAACCCCGCGCCCATGTTGAATGTCGCGTAGGCTTCACGCAGCTCCACCGGCCCGCGCTTCATCAGAAAATCAAAGATCGGCAGGGGGGGGCGGACCGTGGTCATCTGATACACAAACGGTTCCTCAAGACGCATCAGCTTGCGCCAGCCGTGCCCGGTCAGGTGAGCGGCGTAATGCAGGTCAAGCCCCGCTTTCTGGCATGCCGCGACAAACCGAACATAGATGACCGATGGATCGAGCAGCGCTTCCCCATATGACCGACCGTCGCTCAGCTTCGTCAAATAGCCTTCGGGCAGTTGCTCGGCCAGCCGCCGGCAAAGCGTCAGCCCGTTGGTCTGCACCCCGGAACTGGCCAGCAGGATAATCGCATCTCCGTCGCGGACGTTGCCCGTGATGCGCAATGACTTCGGCCGAATCTGACCCACCGCCGACCCCGCGAGCACAATGGTCTCGGGATCGACGATTCCCCGCAGTGCCGGCGTCTCCCCGCCGCCCCACACCGCATTCGATTGCCGACAAGCATCCGCGAATCCCTCGGCCAGATCGTTCCCGCGCCCGGCGTCGGCGAACCACTCGGCATCGCCCACCGCCGCGTGCATGGCGACGCTGATCGGCAAGGCGCCGGTCGTAATAAGATCGTTCACGATCGTCGCGACCGTGTCGATGCCGATGTTGCGGTACCAATGCCCGCCGATGAGCTTGAGCATCGCGTCGGCGACGAGATTCTTGGTGCCAAGTCCTTCCTCCACATGCGCCAGGAAACAATCGGGCGTTTCGATGAGATAGGCGCTTTCCCCGCGGATGTTTTTCGGCTCGCTCATGCCATGCGTCGCCAGAGCGCCGGCGGTCGAGCCTGCCGCCTTCTGGCAGGCCCGCTTGAAGGCGTCCAGCCGATCATAGTTGACGCCCGACTGCTCGTAGCTCAAGGAACTCATTGTTACTTTGTAGAGGCGTGGGCACAGCCGGTCAAACCGTGGGGTCGGCCGGATGCGTGGCGGGTAATTTTCAACAGGCGTCACCGAACGCATTCAACGCGGCACTGGCGCCTTGCCCGTGGGTTCGGGCACCCCGAACCATTCTACGCGCCCGGCGACTGCAAGCGCGAGCACATCG
>CAYTAP010000115.1:10904-12346 GCA_964435775.1 uncultured Tepidisphaeraceae bacterium | reverse complement strand
GGAACGAACTAAACCTCGTCAAAAACACTTGACAGGAAACACAGCCGCTTCGTGCCCTCGTGGTTCAATCCGCATTTTCCTCTTCGCGCCCTTCGCGCCTTCGCGTGAACCGCTTTGTGCCTGTTCCGAAAGTGATTGCCAATATGGCAGGTGTCGGAGGGTTCAGGGTTCAGCACAAACCCCGAACCCCGAACCCTGGACCCCGAACCCTGGACCCCGGACCCCGTTCAATTTTCGTCACATGCCATCATTGGGGTTTGCCCACCGACCGCTTTTTGTCATGAGTCGGCCATTGGCGTGGCCGATAATGTGATGGTGGCGAGCGGTCGGCCGGCGGTTTCCTTGATTACGAAAGCCAGCCATCTACAATTCGGCGTGATGAAGCGTCTCAGGACCGCAGTAGAACCCGTGGCCGGAGTGAACCGTATCACTGGCTGTCGGAACGATGACGATTGAACGAAACAGTGACGCCGGCGGCATGAAGACCATTCGCCGGACCCTCAAGGAGATTGCCCATGTTTGAACGATTCACGGATCGCGCCCGCAAGGTGATGGCGCTGGCCAATCAGGAAGCCCAGCGGTTTAACCATGAATACATCGGCACCGAGCACATTCTGCTGGGCTTGGTGAAGGAAGGGAGCGGCGTGGGGGCCAATGTGCTGAAAAATCTGGACGTGGACCTGCGGAAGGTGCGGCTGGAAGTGGAGAAGCTCGTCAAGAGCGGCCCGGACATGGTGACGATGGGGAAATTGCCCCAGACGCCGCGGGCGAAAAAGGTCATTGAGTATGCGATCGAGGAAGCCCGCAATCTGAACCACAATTATGTCGGGACCGAACACCTGCTGCTGGGATTGCTCCGCGAGCATGATGGGGTGGCGGCGCAGGTGCTGATGAATCTGGGATTGAAGGTGGAGGAAGTGCGGGAAGAGGTTCTCAACCTTCTGGGAGCAGGCGTGGAAAGCGAAGAAACAACCGGCGGCGAAAAGCAGGCGCCCCAGGGGAAGGGGAGCAAGACCCCGGCCCTGGACAGCTTCGGGCGCGATTTGAATGAACTGGCCAAGAGCGGGGAGTTGGACCCGGTCATCGGTCGCAAGAACGAGATCGAACGGGTGATCCAGATCCTCTGCCGGCGGCAGAAGAACAATCCGGTCCTGCTCGGTGAGGCGGGCGTGGGGAAGACGGCAATCGTCGAGGGGCTGGCGCAGATGGTCATCGCCAACGATGTGCCGGAAATCCTGCACGATCGGCGGATCGTCGTGCTTGATCTGGCGATGATGGTCGCGGGGACCAAGTATCGCGGGCAGTTCGAGGAGCGGATCAAGGCGGTCATGAATGAGGTTCGACGGGCCAAGAACGTCATCCTCTTCATCGACGAGCTTCACACGCTCGTCGGCGCGGGAGGCGCCGAGGGGGCGATTGATGCGCCCCCCCTGCCCAAGCCG
>CAYTAP010000115.1:6749-10877 GCA_964435775.1 uncultured Tepidisphaeraceae bacterium | reverse complement strand
CATCGAGAAGGATGCGGCGCTGGCGCGGCGATTCCAGCCGATCACGGTGGAACCGCCGAGCAAGGAGGATGCGGTGCAGATCCTCAAGGGGCTGCGGGATCGGTATGAGGCGCATCATCGGGTGCGGATTCTTGATGCGGCGCTGGAGTCGGCGGTCGAGATGTCGGATCGGTACATCACCGGGCGGGCACTGCCGGACAAGGCGATCGACGTGCTCGACGAGGCGGGCGCGCGGATTCGGCTGCGGAGCATGACCAAACCGCCGAATCTGGCGGACCTGGAGGAGCAGATCGAGCGGCTGAGCATTCAGAAGGATGAGGCGGTGAAGAACGCCGAGTATGAGGAGGCCGCCAAGCTGCGCGACGACGCCGAGGCGCTCCGCCGCAAGAAGGAGGAGATGCAGAAGCAGTGGCGCGACAAGGCGAAGGAAGTGGACGGCGTGGTTGATGAGGAGGTCATCGCAGAGGTCGTCAGCAAGATGACCGGCGTGCCGCTGACCCGTCTGGAGAAGGAGGAGGCGCAGCGCCTGCTCGAACTCGAGAAGGAATTGCACAAGCGCGTCGTCTCGCAGGATGAGGCGATCAACACGATTTCCAAGACGATCCGCCGGGCGCGAAGCGGGCTGAAGGATCCGCATCGGCCGATGGGAAGCTTCTTGTTCCTTGGCCCCAGCGGCGTGGGCAAGACGCTGCTGAGCAAGGCGCTGGCGGAGTTCATGTTCGGGGATGATGATGCGCTGATCCAGATCGACATGAGCGAGTACATGGAGAAGCACAACGTCAGCCGCCTCATTGGCGCGCCGCCGGGATATGTCGGCTATGAGGAAGGCGGGCAACTCACGGAGCGGATTCGCCGCCGGCCGTACAGCGTGGTGCTGCTGGACGAGGTGGAAAAGGCGCACCCGGATGTGTTCAACATGCTGCTTCAGATCATGGAGGAGGGACGGTTGACCGACTCGTTCGGTCGGCATGTCGATTTCCGCAACGTCGTGCTCATCATGACGAGCAACATCGGCGCGGACATGATCAAGAGCGGCGGCGCCTCGAAGTTTGGTCTGAGTCCTCGAAGCAAGGGGCGCGAGGAGGAGGCGAATTATCAGCAGATGAAGGACATGCTGATGAAGGAGATCGAGCGCTACTTCCGGCCGGAGTTCATCGGGCGACTGGACGATGTGATCGTCTTCCGGCCGCTTACCCGCGAACACCTGGAGCAAATCGTGGAGTTCGAGCTGCGCAAGGTGATCAAGCGGCTGGGCGAGCATGGGCTTCGCGTGGAATTGTCCGAGGAGGCCAGGGCGTTCCTGACCGACAAGGGCACCAACGCCGATTTCGGCGCCCGCCCGCTGCGCCGGGCCATCGAGCAGCATGTGGAGGATCCGCTGTCGGAGGAGATTCTTCGCGGCAACTTCAAAGGCAAGGACCTGATCCGGATCACGGTGAAGGATGAAGGTGAGAACAACAAGCACCTGTTCTTCGACGCCGTGGCGACGGAAAAGCCGGCCGACGAGAAGAAGAAGGAACTCGCACAGGCCGGTTCGGATGCGACCTGAAAAGTCGTTCGTCCGCGCGAAACGTGCGGGCAATCGCTGCATCAGGTGGCGAACCGTTCAGTTGAATCAATCCCTCCGGCATGGACCGGGGGGATTTTTTTGTGAATGGGATGGAAGCCCCCTCCCCGACCCTCCCCCGCGCGTACGCGGGGGAGGGAGAATGCAAGTCGCCTGCTTTCATCACCACCAGCACAGATGAAACCGGCGGCGGTTTGTCTTACAATCCGGCCGTTGCAACGGCGCACTCGTGATGCCCGATGCGACAATCGGCCCCAACTGAGCGAACCCATGATCATCACCACGCACGCGTATGCCCGCGCCGGGCTTGTCGGGAATCCATCGGATGGCTATTTCGGCAAGACGATTTCATTTGTCATCCGCAACTTCAAGGCGACGGCGCAGCTGTGGGAAAGCCCGCACTTTGAGATTTTGCCCACGCACGGCGACTTGGCGCAATTCAGCAGCGTCGGCGAGTTCCTCCGCGACATCAAGCTGCACGGCTATTACGGCGGCCTGCGGCTGATGAAGGCGACCGTCAAGCGCTTTCACGAGTTCTGCCATGAGCATGGCCACGAACTGCACAACCGCAACTTCACGCTGAGCTTTCAGAGCGATATTCCACGGCTTGTTGGCTTGTCGGGATCCAGCGCCATCATCGTCGCCACGATGCGGGCGCTGATGCGGTTTTACGACGTGAATATTCCACTGCACCTTCAACCGGCGCTGATCCTGTCGGTGGAAAAGGATGAGCTGAACATCAGCGCCGGTCTGCAGGATCGCGTCATCCAGACACACGAGGGGATGGTCTACATGGATTTTGACCGGAAGCTGATTGAAGGACGCGGGTATGGGGAGTACATCCCGCTCAAGCCGCCGAAAATGCCGCCGCTCTATGTCGCCTATGACCCCGAGCGCGCGGAGGTGAGCGATGTCCCCCACCGCAACCTGCGGGATTTGTACAATCGGGGCGACAAGGCCGTCGTCGAGGCGATGCAGACCTATCGCAAGCTGACCGATCGCGGGCGGGAGGCTCTGATGGGCGGCGACTGGGAAACGCTGGGCAAGGTGATGAACGACAGCTTCGATTTGCGGCGGTCGATCATGAGCATCGCGCCGGAGAACCTGCGGATGGTGGAAGTCGCGCGGGCGAGCGGCGCCAGCGCCAAGTTCGCCGGCTCCGGCGGCGCGATCACGGGATTGTACCGGGACGGCAAGCATTACCAGCAACTCTCCGACGCCCTGGCGGAAATCCGCTGCACGGTGATTCGCCCGATGATCTTCGATGTGTAGGGCATCGTCGACGTGTCGAAAATCGTCGCTGACGCCTCCTTTTAGTCCATCCCGTTGCATAATGTCATGACCATATCCAAAGCGATCATCCCGGCCGCCGGTTTCGGAACGCGAATGCTCCCCGTCGCCAAGGCGGTTCCGAAGGAACTGCTTCCGGTGCTCGACCGCCCCACCATTCAATATGTGGTCGAGGAGGCGGCGGGCGCCGGCGTCGAAGACATCCTGCTCATCACCTCGCGCGACAAGCGCGCGATCGAGGATCATTTTGATCGCAACGCCGAGTTGGAGCAGCGGCTTTCGGCCAGTGGCAAGTCGGCACTGCTGGAATCACTCGTCGCACTGATGACGAAGATCAAAATCCATGCGGTGCGGCAGGCGGAACAGCGCGGGCTGGGGGATGCCGTCAACCAGGCGAGGCTTCACGTTGGCGATTGCCCGTTCCTCTGCCTGCTGGGCGACACCATCTTTTCCGGAGACGTCTCGCCATCCAGCCAACTCGTTGAGGCGCATGCGCGTCATGGCACCTCGATCATCGGGCTGGAGGAAGTGCCGCTGGAGAAGGTGGATCGCTACGGCATCGTCGGCGGCGCGCGCCTGGCGGATGGGTCGGTCCGCATCGAAACACTGGTGGAAAAGCCAGCGCGGGACCAGGCGCCCAGCCGGCTGGCCATCGCGGCGCGATATCTCCTGACGCCGACGATCTTCGATTGCCTCGACCAGACCGCGCCGGGCAAGGGCGGCGAGATTCAACTGACCGACGCGCTCAAACTGCTCGTTCAACGCGAGAAGGTTCATGGCGTGGTGCTGCAAGCCAGGCGACATGACATCGGCAATCTCGCCGACTGGTTGAAGACGAACCTGATCTACGCCTCGCGCGATCCCAGGCTATGGGCGCAACTCGCGCCGCTCGTGCGCGAGTTGATGGGGTGATCGTAATTCGGCCAAGAGGCGCTCGAGAGCGCTCGCGCCGCGCGGCGGAGGTGTTTTTATTTCACTCATGTATTGACGAAGCACGGGATCGCGTTATCTTGGGCGGGCAGCAACTGATTTTTTCCGTCGGACCGAAGGTGGTGGCTCCCCTCCGGTCCGATTTTTTTGTTTCAACATCGCATGATAAAGGCGCGCCTTCGTGAAGCGGCGCAGGCGCACGCAGGGGTGAAGGGTCTGATCTCATCGCGGCTTGAATTGTCCAAAACGCGACGGTGTCCGATATAATGCGCCGGGCGAGTCAGTCGCCGCGACCGTTGTGTGTGACTTGTGCCGACCAACTGAAGCAAACCATGCTGAGC
>CAYTAP010000115.1:0-6739 GCA_964435775.1 uncultured Tepidisphaeraceae bacterium | reverse complement strand
AATGAGGAGCGCACACTGGCCGAGGTGATCGACCGGGTGCTGGCGTTGGCGACCCGCCCCGAGGTGATCGTCGTGGATGATGGATCAACCGACGGCACGGCCGACATCATTCGACGATATGAACGGGAGGGGAAAATCATCGGCGTCATCTGTGAACGCAACGGCGGCAAGGGCGCGGCGATTCAGGCGGGGTTGAAGCACGCCACGCAGCCCCACACGATCATTCAGGATGCCGACCTGGAGTATTATCCCGAGGAGTACGAGGCGCTGCTCAAGCCCGTCCGCGCCGGCCGGGCGGAAGTGGTGTATGGCTCGCGCAATCTGCGGCATCCGGCGGCGCTGCAGAATCATTTTCATTACCTGCGGTTTTGGCTGGGAGGGAAAGTGGTGACGCTCGCGGGTAATTATCTTTTCGGCACTCATCTGACCGATGAGGCGACCTGTTACAAGCTTTTCCCCACCGCCCTGCTTCGACGGATGAACTTGCGCTGCCGGGGTTTTGATTTTTGCCCGGAAGTGACGGCCAAGGCGTGCCGCATGGGATACCGGATTCATGAAGTGCCCATCCGATACAATCCGCGCAGCCTCAATGAGGGGAAGAAAATCCGCGCCTGGCATGGCATCGAGGCGATTCTCGTCCTGCTCAAGTACCGCCTGATGCCCGACAGCCGACTTCTCAAGTGAGAGCCATCGCAATTTCAAGTCTCACAACAGGCAATCACAGGTACAATCGATCCCGCGATGGCCATTTCCAGGGACATACTCAGTGATGCACGCAAGTTCCGCCGGGAGGCGATGGAGCATGTGCTGTCGGAGTGCTATCCGGTGGTCTGTCGCATGGCGTATGGATTGTCGGGGCGCGAGGATGTGGGGCGGAACGTGGTGAAGTTCGTCATGGCTCGCGGGGTGCGGCAGGCTTCGACGTGGAAAAGCGAGGGGGATCCGCAGCGATGGTTCGATCATCACACGATTTTGATGTGGCGGCGCGCCGCCCGCTTTGCGCCCCATCCGCTGCAGGATGTGCTGCTCACGGAGGATGATCGCACGCATCGGCCAGGCTATGTCGCGTTCATTCGCGCCATGCGTCATCTGCCTTCGCAACAGCGGGAGGCGTTCGTGCTGCACGTCGGTGAGGGATACGACGAGCGTCGCCTGGGGATCGCGATGGACTGCTCCCGCGACGCGGCGGGCAATCATCTCGACGCCGCCCGCCGGGCATTGAGAGAGGTGAGCGGGGACGACTTTGACGCCAACGTCGCGGCCATACGTCAAGCGTACGCGGCGCTGTCGCCTCAAGAGAACTTGGTACTTCCCGCCGTGCGACACCATCTGAATCGCCATCTTTGGCCGAGGCGACTGAAGCGGCTGGTCAAAGTGATCGTTTCATTGGCGGTCGTCACCGCGCTGGCGTATGCGACGTGGTGGCTTCTCACGCACATTGAATGGTGAGGAGGTCCGGCTTCAACCGACACCCGCAGATGGTTTGGACAACTCCGGCGTCTGGGGGGCGGTGGATTCCCCTCCCTTCCCGTCAGTGGGTTGCGCTGGATTGGGAACGAACCCTTCGAAGCGCGGCGTATGAATCGTGATGCGGGAATCGCCCGTGATCAATCGGGCGTCGCGGGAATTGAGCAGCCAGTTCCAGAACCAGCTCATCAACACCTGCACGCGATTGCGAAAACCGATGAGGAACGAGATGTGGATGCCTCCCCACAGGAGCCAGGCGAAGAATCCGCCGAACTTGAACTTGCCGATCCACGCCACAGCCTTGGCCTTGCCGATGACGGCCATTGAGCCTTTGTCATAATAGCTGAATGGCTTGCGCGTCTCCGGTTTGGCTTTGCCACCGAGTTCATCGGCGAGCATTCGGCCGACGTATTCGCCCATCTGAATGCCACCTTGCGCGACGCCGGGCACGGGTTTGCCGGTGTCGGCGGATTTGGCGGCGGCCATGTCGCCAATCACAAAGACCTCCGGATGGCCGGGTACCGATAGGTCGGGACCCACGATGACATGCCCGCTGCGTCCCAGCGGCACGCCGAGCGATGCGCCCAGTGCGCTCGCCTTGACGCCGGCCGCCCAGATGATGTTGCGCACGGGAATGAACTCCTGGCCCACGTAGAGTCCCTCGGCGGTCACATGGGTGACGATTGAATTGAGACGCACCTCAACGCCCATGCGTTCCAGATCGCGCTTGGCGCGATCGCTCAAATTTTGCGGATACGTGGGCAGCAGGCGGTTGTCGCCTTGCAGGAGGATGACACGGGTTGTGCGGGTGTCGATGTGGCGGTAATCGCGGGGGATCGTCCGTCCGGCGATTTCCTTGATCGCGCCGGCCAGTTCGACGCCGGTGGGTCCGCCGCCGACGATACCAAAGGTCAACGCGGCGCGACGTGCGGTCTCGCTTCCCTCATATTCGGCCGACTCGAAAGCGAGCAGAATGCGCCGACGCAGAGCCGTTGCATCCTCGATGCTCTTGAGCCCGGGCGCGATCGTCGCCCAATCATCATGCCCGAAATACGCGTGGGTCGCCCCGGCCGCCAGGATCAGATAATCGTAGGTGACATACCCATCCCGCACGCGCAGGCGACGCTGTTCGATATCAACACCCGTCGCTTGCGCCAGCACCACCTGTGCGTTCCTTTGGCCGCGCAATACCGTTCGGATGGGGGCGCTGATGTCGGCCGGCGACAGGGACGCCGTCGCCACCTGATACAGGAGGGGTTGGAAAACATGATGGTTGCTGCGATCCACCACCGTGACTTCGCATGGAGCGGACCGCAGGGCCTTGGCGGCGGCCAATCCGGCGAACCCGCCGCCGACGATGAATACCCGTGCTGGCGAATCTGGTGAATCAAGAGGCATTGGTTCATCCTATGTCGTCACCGGCGTTCGCGGCAATCGGAGTTTTCTTCAACGCTTTGACTTTTCACATCAGGCTCATAACTTGTCGCACATGGAAGCACTGATGATCGGCGTCTCGGGCATGCGGGGGACAGTCGGGGGCACGTTGACGCCCGTCGTGGTCAACCAAATGGCGTCGGCGTACGCCGAGTGGTTGCGAGAGACGCAATCGCCCGCCAATGGCAGGGCTTTTCGCGTTGTGTTCGGCCGGGATTCCCGCCCGTCAGGCGCGTGGGTGCGGGATTCGGCGGTCGCGGCGCTGGTGGCATCGGGCGTGGAGGTCATCGACCTCGACATTGTCACTACGCCAGGCGTGGCAATGATGGTCAAGTATCTGGGCGCCGATGGCGCTTTGATCGCCACCGCCTCACACAATCCGATTCAGTGGAACGGGCTGAAGTATCTCAATCGGGATGCCGTCGCCCTGCCGCCTGGAGATGCCGCGAAGGTCAAGGCCGCTTACGAGGATCGCGCCAGCCGGTACGTTCGGGTTGAGCATCTGTTGCCGCCGGTGAAAAACAGTGAGACGCATGCCTTGCACATCAAACGCGTCATGGACCACATCGATGTTCTTGGTATTTCAACGCAGCGGTACAAAGTCGTTGTGGACTCGGTCAACGGTGCGGGATGTGTTTCCTCGGCGACCCTGTTAAACAAACTGGGTTGCCAGTTGATCCACCTCAACGCCACGCCCAACGGGCAGTTTCCCCATGAACCGGAGCCGACGGAAAAAAATCTGACGGGGTTGGCCGACGAGGTGCGACGTCAGAAGGCCGCCGTGGGCTTTGCGCAGGACCCCGATGCCGATCGGCTGGCAATCGTGGATGAAAAAGGACGATATATCGGCGAAGAGTATTCCCTGGCGCTGGCGGCCAAACTGATCCTGTCGAAAAAGCCGGGGAGTGTGGCCGTCGCCAACCTGTCCACCAGCAGGATGATCGATGATCTGGCCGCCCAGGCCGGCGGGCGCGTCATCCGCAGTTGCGTGGGGGAAGCCAACGTCGTGCAGGCGATGATCGAGCATCACGCGGTGATCGGCGGCGAAGGCAATGGCGGCGTGATCGATCTCCGCATCGTCCCCGGGCGCGACAGCCTGGTGGGGATGGCGTATGTCCTGCAACTGATGAGCCAGACGCACAAGCCGCTTAGCCAATTGGTCGATGAAATCCCGCGCTATGAAATCGTGAAGACCAAGTTTGAATGCCGCCGGGAGGATGCGGAGCGCGCGGTGGCAGCGCTGAAAGGTCACTTCGCATCCGAGCGCATTGATGTGCAGGATGGCATCCGCATCGACTGGGCGGACGCCTGGGTCCATGCCCGGCCGAGCAACACCGAGCCGATCATGCGGATCATCGCCGAAGCCCCCACCCGCTCGGCGGCCGAGGAACGGGTTCAACAAGTTCGAGGCGTCGTGGACAAGGTTTTGGTGTGATGGGGGAATTTGTCAGTGGTCCGTTGTCCGTTGTCAGTAGTCGGTAGCAAAACGCCGCAGACAACTGACTACTGACAACGGACCACTGACCCTATTGCCTTTTGGTCATCGCGCGGCGGAGGTCGCGGTCCATTTCCTTTTTTTTAATCGCCGCCCGTTTGTCGAAGTGTTGTTTGCCCTTGGCGACGCCGACTTCGACCTTCGCCAGGCCGCTTTTAAAGTAAATTGCCAGGGGGATCAATGTCACGCCGCGCTCGCGGAGCGCGCTTTCCAGCTTGCGGATTTCGCGCTTGTGAACGAGCAACTTGCGTTCTCTCCGCGGGTTATGGTTCCAGGCCAGCGTCGCCTTGTCGTACGGGTCAATGTGGGCGTTGTGCAGGATGAGGTCGCCATTTTCGATCCGGGCAAACGAGTCCTGCAATTGCGCTTTGCCCTGACGCAGGGACTTCACTTCAGACCCCTGAAGCTGGATGCCGCATTCGAGCTTGGCGCTGATGAAGTAATCATGGAGCGCGCGACGGTTGGTGATCTGCGGCGAAAAATTGGGGTGATCCTTGCGCGCCATCGCCTCATCATATGGATGGATCGGCATCCCGCCAACACCGACCAAACGCCCGTTACAATCGCCACAGAACCATCGAGCGGCATTTGCACGAACTTTTGCCCGGCGAGCGGTGTATGATTTGGTATGGAAAAGGTCGGTTTGGTCCACTTATAATTCCTGAGTTTCCGGGTATGATTGGGTGGACCGTCGCGAATGCGCACTCCATGCCGCGCGGCAGGCGGCGTGTAACATCAAACCGGTGAGCGGTTTGCAGAGGAAATAGACATGGCAGAACAAAATCCGGATCGCGGCACGAAGAAGAATGGCCGACCTGGCAATTCCGGGCCGGGCAACATGCGTTTTGGTCGCGGCCTGTTTGGCTGGGTGCTGTTCATCGGTCTGGTCATCATGTTGTTCGTCTTGTTGAACCACACCAATGCCAAGCCCGTTATCCCCTGGAGTGAGTTCACGCAGCGGCTGGAGGCGGGGAAGGTCAAGGAGGTCAAGCTCGAAGGGAACGAGGTTTCGGGGACTTTCAAGGAGACGGAGCACATTGGGACGTTGCCGCCCACGACGGAGTTTCGGTCAAAGGTGTCGGCCGAGGGATCGAGCGGGTGGGCGGTGCAAAAGTATCTGACCGACGAAGCCCACGGCGCGACCGTCGGATACGAAGATGGCGCGAATCTGCTCATCAACCTTCTGCTGCCATTGGTTCCGTGGCTGCTGATCTTCGGGTTCATCTGGTTCTTCGTTTTCCGACAGCTTCGCAACAGCGCCGGCGCCGGTGGGATGCTCGGCAACTTCGGGCGCAGCAAGCACAAGATCACCTCCAAGGAACACACCAACGTCACCTTCGACGATGTCGCCGGCATCGAGGAGGCCAAGGATGAGGTGATGGAGATTGTCGAGTTCCTGAAAAACCCCAAGAAATTTCAGCGCCTCGGCGGTCGGATTCCGCGCGGCGTGCTGCTGGTGGGTGAACCGGGCACCGGCAAGACGCTGCTCGCCAAGGCGATCGCCGGCGAGGCGGACGTCCCCTTCTTCAGCATCAGTGGTTCCGACTTCGTCGAGATGTTCGTCGGCGTGGGGGCAAGCCGCGTCCGCGATTTGTTCAAACAGGCCAAGGACAACAGCCCGTGCATCATCTTCCTCGATGAAATCGACGCGGTGGGACGTCGGCGCGGCAGCGGCTTCAGCTCCGGCGGGCATGATGAACGGGAACAGACGCTCAACGCGATTCTCGTTGAAATGGACGGGTTTGAGACCAACGACCAGGTGATCGTCGTTTCAAGCACCAACCGTGTCGATGTGCTTGACCCCGCGCTGACGCGCCCGGGGCGGTTTGATCGCCAGGTGTACGTGCCGCTTCCGGATGTGAAGGGCAGGCTGGAGATTTTGAAGGTACACAGCCGGAAGGTGAAGCTCGGACCCGACGTGGACTTGCTCCGCTTGGCGCGGGCCACTCCGGGGTTCAGCGGCGCCGATCTGGCGGCGATCATCAATGAATCGGCGCTCGGCGCGACGCTGGCCGGCAAGGAGTTCATCGAACAGGATGATCTTGAGGAAGCGCGGGACAAGGTTCGCTTCGGGCGGGCCAACAAGAGCCGCGTGATGGATGAAAAGGAGAAGCTTGCGACGGCGTATCACGAGGCCGGGCATGCGGTCGTGCAGCATCTCCTGCGGCCGGATTCGGACCCGATTCACAAGGTGACGGTCATCCCCCGCGGGCGGGCGTTGGGCGCCACGATGACCCTGCCGGAGAAAGATCGCTACAACTATTCCAAGCGATGGTGTACGGCGTTCACTATCCGTTAATTCAAGTAAATTTTTAAGATCTTGTGTAGCAAGCGCTTGCTCTG
>CAYTAP010000114.1:0-12377 GCA_964435775.1 uncultured Tepidisphaeraceae bacterium | reverse complement strand
TCCTGCACCGCCTCCGGATATTTCAGGATATCATCATCTGAAAAGCGAAGGATCCTGATTCCTTTTTGCAGAAGTATTTCAGTCCGTCGCTGATCGTACAGTCCGCGTTGGTCGGCTCTTTTCGCATGTGCCGCGCGAAGGCGATCAGCCGCGGACTATGATCGCGCTTGCAAGGCATGGGGAGGATGATGCGTCCCAAGAGAGGCATTCGTCAAATGGCGGCCCCCTCCCCATCCCTCCCCCGGTGTACCGGGGGAGGGAGAAAAGCCGCCGGAAGTGTCACGGACCCCGCGCAATTGGCGCCAAGCAATGCCTGTGCGCGGCGATCAACGACAAAGGCCGGCTGGATCACCAGCCGGCCGGGGACCACGTTCGCGTGGAGAGGGCAAGGTCGCCCTGTAACCGCTTATTTGTTGTTCATATCCACATCAGGAACGCTGCCAGGCTCGAAATTGAGCTTCTGGCCGGTGATCGACACATCGAACATCAAACCGCCCTGCGGCATTGTGAAGACGGCCACGCCGTTCTCAAACCGAGCCGAGGCCGACGCGCCGGCATTGAGGGCGACTGCCGAGGCGCTGGCGCCCAGATCAAAGTTGCCCGATTTCAGCCGTCCCAGCGCATCCTCATTCTGGAACACGATGAGCTCGGAATAGGTCTGTCCGCCAAGCTGCAATCCCACGGAAGCCTGGTTCAGTTCAGACCATCCGATCATCTTGCCTTGTTCATATACAAGACCTCGCCCGTAAGCGCCGCCGACCACAACGCCTCCCTTGCCGACCGACGGGAAGATCGCATACCCGTAAGCCTTGCTCAGGAAGTTATCGAGCTTCGGGTCCTTGGCCTTCATCTGAGCGAGCGCGCCATTGGCTTCCTCGTCCAATCCTTTCTTCTTGGCCGCGGTATCCGGGGCGGTGGCGCAACCAGCCATCAAAAAGGCGGCGGCGATGAACAAAAACGGTAGCGCATGTGCAGCTTTCATGGGAACCTCATAAGAACACCGGCGAACGATCCGCTCAAACGGATATCACATTCACCTCATGACTGGACGATAGTGCCGCGGGCGCGCATGCGCCTAGATGCAAAAATGAGCGAGTTGAAAATAAACGGGTGATGAAACTTTCTTCCAGATGCGTGCGCATCCGGCAGATGCGTGCGCGTCCGGCGGCCTCTGCCGTCGATGGGTCAGGGTGCTTGTCGTGTGCCGCCGTCATCCCGCTGGCGTTTGTGCTCCCGTCGCAGCCGCAGCGTCATGCGCAAGTCGATCAGCGCCAACCCCATGACCACGACCAGCAGCAGCAGAACAATCCCCAGCACCAACACCAGGTACACATCATCCCCCACCGTCCAGAAGAGCATGAAAAAGCAGACCGCCAACAGCAGCATGGCGACGGCGTTGATCCGACGGAGCATGATCCGCTGCCGGTTGACCTTCAATCCTTCGACCTCGCCGAGCCGATGCGCCGCCGTCGAATAAAACAGGTAGTACCACCCCGCGGCCCCGGTCAACAATGCGAGAATGGCGGCCAGGATGCGCATCCGCCGCATCCTAGCAAATGATACCCGCAATATGCCATTGCCTCGCCTTTCCATCAATCTCGCAAAGGTTGCAAATTGCATCCCCCCATTCATGGGGTAGTATTGGGGGGTATCAGACCCAGCGAGTTCGAATCGGTGTCGCGCCGGTTCATCATCCTTTTGGAGAGGGATGCCGGAAATCAGTCTTCCAGTCACGCGTCCAGTCGGCCGGGCATTGCTGGTGGGAAGTCCCACCGTCCGGGCCGAACCGTTGGTCCTCCTCCAACGGCTCGGGTTTCAATGCGCGGAAGTCGATGACCCGTACCATGCCATGGCCGAAATCTGCGCCCGACCCTTGGTTTACCGGGCGCTGATCCTCAGCTTGAACAGCCTGTACCGTGAGGAGTTGCAACTGATCCCCACGATCAAGCGACGGTTTCCTCATGTGGAAGTCTGGCTGACCGGCACCGACGGTCGGCCCGCCGCGATGGCCGAGTCCATGCGCCTCGGCGCTGACGGATTGCTCGCCGAGGATGGGCTGCACCGCACCGCGCTCGCCGGCGGCGCAGCCGCGATGCCCGAGATTTCGCCGTCACTGATGCCCCAGACGGCACAGTCAAAACCACCAGCACAACCGACACCGTCGATGCCCGTGGCGCAACCCTCGATTGTCCATGCCACGCCGCATGATTCCAACGATGATGATGACTCGGCGATGACCGAGCCGATCCTGTCGGCCGAGGAGTTGCGAGCGCTGCTCCAGGAGCAACCTTCCTTCCCCTATGGAGACGATGAATCGTAATCGGCCAGGAACCGGATCAACGTTTACAACGCCATGCCCCCGCGAAACCATGAACATGTTCTGCTGATCGGCGACACCCAGCGCCAGGTTTACGGCGCGCTGGCGCAGGCGCTGCCCGGCGCGGGGATCACGTCGGTTCCCAACTACTTCGACGGCATCGCCGAACTGTCGGTGCATGATTACACCGCGGTTCTTGCCGCCGCCGAGCCGATCGAGCGCCGTCCCGAGACGGCCGTCCGCGTCCTGCGACGCCTTGCCGGCGAGGGAAGGCTTCTCCTGTTCGGACATCCCACCCTCGAACCGCTGGCCCGCAAGATGCTCGATTTCGGGTGTGATGATTACCTTGTTTCACCCGCCGGGGTGGGCGAGCTTCAGCAGATGTTCGGTTCACCGCCGCTGCGGATCTCTCACCCGACCAATGAGATGGACGATGTGGGTGTCACCCAGCCGCCCGCGGCGATGGCGGCGCTTCTTGGCATGCCGCTGGCCGACATCCTCATGGATGCGCTTCTCCAGCATCCGCAAGGCGCTCCCGAGGCCGCCCTTGCGACGATCAATGCCCACCTCGGATCGACGATGCGCCTCTCGTGGCTCTCTTCCGATCAGTCGCCTCCATCCGACACGCCGGATGCGATGGTCCTGACCCATCCGATTCGGATGAACAATCAGGACACCGGCACGCTGTGTCTGGTGATGCCGCGTGATGAGGAGGGATCGGCCGCGCGGCATGTCCTCTCCCAGCTTGCGCACCAATTTGGGAAATTGACCACCCTTCAGGATCGGCACAATCGCCTGCAACGCCTGGCGATCACCGACGACCTGACCGGCTTGTACAACGGCCGATATTTCAGGCATTTTCTCACCAAGATCATCGAGCGCGCCCGCACGCGGTTTTTCCCCGTCACGCTGCTTCTATTCGATATCGATAACTTCAAAAGCTACAACGACCAGTATGGTCACGGCGTCGGCGATGAGATTCTCAAGCAAACCGCCGCGCTCATGCGCCGGTGTGTCCGCGATCATGACCTCGTGGCGCGGATTTCCGGTGATGAGTTTGCCGTGGTGTTCTGGGAAAAGGATGGTCCTCGCCAGCCGCGGGAACCGGGCGCATCCCCTTCGCCCATCGCGGCGGGGCGACCGCCTCAAACCCCGCAGTTGATCATCGACCGCTTCCGCAAGCTTCTGGCCACCCAGACGTTTGGCGGTCTGGGCGCGGCGGGGCAGGGACGCCTGACCATCTCCGGCGGGCTGGCCGTCTTCCCTTATCACGCCGCCGACGTGCAAAGCCTCATCAACGCCGCCGACCATGCCCTGATGTTCCAGGCCAAGCAATCCGGCAAGAACTCCTTCTCGCTCGTGGGCGCCGATGACCTGCCCGTGCAGATTGACCCCGTCGTCGAACCCGACGATACCCCATAAAAAAACCGCCCCATGTAGGAGCGGCTTTGCTTGACCAATTGTGCCGGACGGATCAATCAGACATTGATCCCGCTGATGCGCACCTGGACATAGTGCTGGCGGTGTCCCTGGCGCTTGTGATATCCCTTGCGCCGCTTGTACTTTTGAATGTCAATCTTCGGACCCTTGAATGGCCCGATTACGTCCGCCGTCACGCTCGCCCCGGCCACCTCGGGAGCGCCCACGCGCGGCTCCCCTTCGCCGCCAACCAGCAACACGCGGCCGAACGTCACCGTCTTCTCCTCCGGCTTCACATCCCGGTCAATCAGCAACAAATCGCCGCTGGTCACCTTGTGCTGCTTGCCGCCTTCTTCAATGATCGCGTACATCAAAACTCTCCAGAGGTTTTCCGGCCCGATCCATCCCGGCCGGGCCAATACAGCCATCCAGCATGGAAATCCCATGCCCGTTCATGACAGAAAAGAGCGGGGCATTCTGAATGCTGCGACGGTCATTGTCAAGTTCTCGTCATTGAAACCGAAACTGGAAACTGCCGCGAAACTGGAAACCTGCAGCGGCAATTGGTCATCCCCCAATCCGTTCCACTGATTGAATCTCCCCTTTGCCCAGCTCCTGCGTCCCCAAAGCGGGGTCTTCAATGACCAGTTTATCTCTGGCAAACCTCAATTTGGGCGCAATATACGTCACATGATTGACTCCGATCACGCGAAATCCCGCCGGTGCCGCGACATCGTGAAAAACAACCGCCAGCACCTGCCGCCGCAAGTCAAACTGCTGCGGGCCGAACAGCAGCGAGGTCATCCCCACGTCACGCGGTTTCAGTTCGGTAATCTCCCCTGCCGCGAAATCACCGCCCGCCAGAAGCACCCCGGCCGTGCCCGGCGCCAACCTGCTCAGTTGTTCCTCACCAAACGGTTGCACGATCAGTCGTGCGATTTGCGCCCGTGGCACTTCACGGTCAGGCCGCTTGTCCACAGCCAGCGTCACGGTGTCATCCGTGACGGCTTTCAGCCTGCCGGGAATGAACGTGCCCGACCTCATCTGAACCCCGGCCATATCCGATGCCCCGGCGGCAACCGTGTGCAGAAGCGCGACATGATCAAACGATGCGCTGGCCGGCGCCTCCGAGAGGCATGTTGAAACCATGCCCACCACCGCCTCCTCCTCGACATCGACCACCGCGCTGCCCGTCACCGTCCAATCCTTCCCATCCGGCGAGATGGAGACGGTGAATCGATCGCCGCGACGGCTCACCTTAAGCCAGAGGGGCAACTTGGCCGGGGTTTCACGAAACTCCGCACTTTGCTCGGTTTGGTCGCGGTGCATGAACGCCACGCGGCCCGCCGAACTGACGGCCGCGCCGACAAAGGGCGACTCATTGTCCATTCGGTCGCGGATCATGATGCCGGCATAGGCTGTGTTGGCCGGATCATCGCTTTTCAGCGAGACCACACGGACAATAAACTCACCATCGCCACGCATGGGTTGGTAGACGACATTAAACGCATCCTTGGCATCCCAAAGCCTTCCCTCAAGCGCCGGGATTGTGAAAACGCCATTGAGCAGCGTCGGCTTGTCGAGGTTCCTCCAGGCGCCGATGAACTTTTGCTTCCACGGCATGCCGACGACACCCGAATCCTTTTCATCCACCACGAGGCGCAGGGGCGACGACACCGCAACGCGTCCGCCCGTCAGTTCCGCGCGAACCGTGATGTAATGCCGGCCGGCCGGCGCATTTTTCCACTCAAAGGCGTAAGGCGCTTGCGTCGCGATGCCCAGCACGGTGGTTCCTTCAAGGTACTCCAGCTTTCTCGGCTTCATCGCGCCCGGCACATGCACCTCCGCCGTCAAGCGAACGGCATCGGGCAGGACGATGTGCGATCCATCCTCGGGAGACACAATCGACGCCGTCACTTCTCCTTCCGGCGGGTAAAGGTGATTGGCCGGCACTATTTGTTTCTCGAACTGCGGCCCTTGCCACAACAGCCTGGCGATTCCGCTTCCGTCGGTTTTGGCCACTTCAAGTCGAATCGCGTATTTCCGACCCGCTTGCAGATTCACTTTGCCGCTCAGGGTGACAGCTTTTGGCGTTTTCCAATTGTCGGCGACCAGCTCGTTGTCGATCCACAATCGTCCGGCGTTGCCCACATCAAGGAAGAACTCATATGCCCCGCCGTTCGCCGCCTGGATTTGACCCGTCCAGCGAATGGAATAGGTCTTGCTCATCCCCTGAAACGGCACGCCGCCTCCCCAGTCAAAATCAATCTGCGGATCGATGCGCGACAGAGCCGGTTTCGTCAGATCCGCGCTGTTGAAATAAGTGGCGAGCAATCCCTGCACCGGGTTGGTGCTCATCCAGTCGGGCGTTTGCTCGCCCGGCCGCAGCGGCGGCGGAAACAACGCGCTGGGGGGAACGATCACCTGCGCCATGCCGCGCGCCCGCCACCAGAATTGGAAGAACGACGTCCCCTTGCCATGCAGGTACTCGATTTTGATTGGATACGTCCGCCCCGATTCCAACGAGATTGAACCGCTTCCGCGATTCCATCCCATGCGCCATCCGTTGATGATCTGCTTGTTATTAATCCAAAGCCGGGCGCCGTCGCTCGATTTGATGTCAAACTTGTATTCGGCGGTTTGTGGAACTTGAATCTCTCCGGTCCACCGCACGGTGAAATTGACCGGCGGCGCGCATTGATACGGCCCCTTCTCACCCCACCAGTACGCCATGACCGAATCGAGCCGCGTGAACATGGGAGACTGGAAGTTATTTCCGAGGAAGTATTCCCCTTTCAACCCATGCAAAACCGGCGCGTCGTTCTGAAGCACGTCGCCTTCTTGGAATCGCATCGAGCGGATCTGCCCCGGTTCCAACAGCGTGACGGAGCCTGTCGGCGGCTTGATCGCCACCTTCCCCTCGAGGAATTCGACCGTGCCGCCGTACTCCTTTCCCTCCATGGTGCGGATGAACGCCGGCTGGCTCCATGCCGGGACGCACAGCGCGAGCAAGAGGGACGTGAGGATCAGTTGAACGCGGAATCCAAAGCGCATCGGTAGCTGTTTATACGCCCAACGCGCGCGAAAGTTGAGCCATCGCGGGATTTGGTCGCCCTATGCCATTGCCGGCCTGGCCGCCCGAGTTGAACGGCCACATCGCTGCGCAGCGGTTATTTGGCCGCCCCGTCACCGGCCAGGTCGCTCCGCTGCCATACTCGAACGTAGTCGATCACAAAGTCGTCGGGCAGTTTGGAATCGTCCACCGGGCTGTTGTCCCAGCCCCCCATCGGCATCGTGAGCAGGAGGTCGGCCGGCACATCGGAGATCCGGTCGTTCTCCCAATGCCCGACCTCCCGACCATTGCAATAAAAGACCGCCGACCCCGGCGTCCACAACAGCCCTGCGGTGATGAAGCCATCCTTGTCCGGCTGAAAATAAACCTTGTCCGACCCGATCGACTTGTGCGTCTTCCCATACCCATCCCAGTGCATGGCGATGTTGTAGCGGTGGGGGCCCCAGCGGGTCAGATATTCCATGATGTCAAACTCCATTGCGCCCTTTTCCGTGCTTTGGCGCACCCATTGCGGATCATCTCCACCGCGATCGGGCATCATCCAAAACGCCGGCCAAAGCCCCGGCGCCGTCGGCAGCTTCATCCTCGCCTCGAAGTAGCCGTATCGCTGTGTGAACGTGCCGTAGGTCGTCAGGCGGCCGGTGGCGTAGTTGGTCACCCCTTTGTGTTTGGGATCATCATTTTGATAGGCTCTTTTTTTGTTGAAGCGCAGCTTGACCACGCCGTCGCCGACGATGACGTTGGATTTGCTGACGCGAGTCTTCGTTTCCCAGTAAGTCTCCTCGGCGATTTGCCACTTCGATTCATCGACGGCATCGCCGTCGAACTCGTCATCAAACGTCTTTGTCCATTCCCCATCGACCGGCGGGCGCTTGCCCAGCCATTCGGGCAACTCCGTGGCAGTGGGCAGCGCGGCATGGACTGATTCGATCGTCACCTGCCGAGCGCTGTCGGCGCCCCTGGCCGCCAGTTCCACGCGGGAGATCGAGTCACTGGTCAATTGATCGCCTGATTTTCTGGGATCGGACCCATCCCAGGGGGCCGATGAAATGAACGGGATGACCAGTGTCGCCTGGGCGCCCGGCGCCAGTGGAGACTCAACCTTCGCCCATTCGGTTTTTCCGCCATTGCTGCTGAGGCGGACCATGGGCTCCGCTGCGACTTTGCCCGTATTCTTCACATCGACTTGAACCTGTAGATAGTCGCGCAGATCCCATCGCCCTTCCACGGGTTTGAAGGAGACCATCTGAATTGTGTTGGCGGCTTCCTTGGGAAAGTCCGCAATCACCCGTCCATCCATGGCCGAAGCCGTGGCGTGGTTGCCGTCAAGCTGCCTGGCCGAGTCAATTGGCACGCCGGACCCCAGCATGACGCCATCCTTCGGCTGAATGCGAACATCCTGCGGCTTGACCGGCGGCTTCTCGCCGGTATCTCCGCCGGCCACGATCGATTCAATTCGGAAGGATTCATCAGCCTTTGCCTTGCCCGTGAAGATCAGAATCCGTTTCACGGCCGTTGAGTTGAGCTTGTGCGCGGGCTTCCCCTCTGAATACCCGAAGATGACCACCACGTTCTCCGTTTTACCCGGCTTGATCGACTTGCTCATCACGTTCCATGGACTGTCCTTCCAGTTTCCATCGTCATCGACTCGCATCGTCACGCCGATCGTCTTTTCGCCGGTGTTGGTGATGCGCGCGTCGATGTGTCCATATTTGGACAAATCCCAGGTCTTATGGTCGGCCGGTGTGATGGTGACGCCGGGATAATCCGCACCTCCTGCCGAGATCGTCACGACCAGACCCGCCTTCGAGGCATCCTGGCTGCTTTTGACCGTCACCTGCTCCGAACTGGGTTTGACCATCTTGTCCAGTGAAGCGCCGACACCGAGCAATTGCGGCCCGGTCGCCTGTGCCCATGCTGCACACCAAGCGCTTAGTGCAATGATAAAAGTCAAGCTATGGATGACCCGACTGATCATGAATTGCTCCAGTGTGAAAAAAAGTGACAGATCGCCGACTGGAGAGGCTATTCTCGAGTCGTTCCCCAGTCGAATGCACCATGGGCCAGTTGTAAAGCCCGCAGTCCATCCTCAGTGCCGTCGATGCACGGAAATCCTGATTTCATTGGTTGCGATGTTGTGGATGCTCAATCGCGAGGAAGTTGAGCCACGATGGAAAACAGGCCGATCCTCCTGCCGAATCCCGCGCTGTTCCTTTCAGCTTTCCATCCAAGGGAGCGATCACTTCGCCGGCGCTGGTGTGGCCAGATCGCTCCGCTGCCACGCCCGCACATAGTCGATCACAAAATCATCAGGCAGTTTGGAGTCATCCAGCGGGCTGTTGTCCCAACCGCCCATCGGGAGCGTGAACATGATGTCCGCGGGTACGTTGGAAACCCGCTCGTTCTCCCACCGCCCGACCTCTCGACCATTGCAATAATACACGAGCAAACCCGGCGTCCAGAGCAGCCCCGCCGTCACGTACCCATCCTTGTCCGGTTGAAAGTAAATCTTTTCCGACCCGATCGATTTGTGATTCTTCCCATACCCATCCCAGTGCATGGCGATGTTGTATCGGTGGGGGCCCCAGCGGGTCAGGTATTCCATGATGTCAAACTCCATCCCCCCTTTTTCCGTGCTCTGGCGAACCCACTGGGGATCGTCGCCGCCGCGGTCGGGCATCATCCAGAACGCCGGCCACAGCCCCGGCGCCGTCGGCAGCTTCATCCGCGCCTCGAAATACCCATACCGTTGCGTCCATTTTCCATACGTCGCCAGGTAGCCCGTGGCATAGTCCGTCACCCGCTTGTGATTCGGGTCATCATTTTGATGCCCCGCCTTTTTCTCAAACCGCAACCGCACGACCCCATCGCCGACGATGACGTTCGCTTTGCTGAAATGGCTCTTCTTGTCCCAGTAATTTTCCCCCGTGATTTGCCACTTGGTCAGGTCCACTTCGCTTCCATCGAACTCATCATCAAACGTTTTGGTCCATTGCCCCTCGACCGGCGGGCGCTTGCCCAGCCAGTCGGGCAGTTCCGCCGCCGCCGGCACATCCGCGCGGATCGACTCGATCGTCAACTCCCTCGCATCCTCGCCGCCATGAGTTGCAACGATCACGCCCGACACGGCATCGCTCGACAGTTGGTCGCCTGAGGTTCTGGGCTCGGCGCCATTCCAGGGCGACGATGAAATGAAGGGGATGACCAGCGTCGTCTCCGCGCCCGGCGCAAGTGGAGATTTCGCCTCGATCCAGTCCGACTTTCCCCCGTTGCTTGAAATGCACGCCCGGGGCGTCAATTCAACCTTGCCCGTATTTTTCAAAGCAACGCGCACCTGCAAATAATCCCGCAGATCCCAGCGCCCGACCGGCGGCTTGAACGTCGCTGATTGAATCTTGTTGTTTGCTTCCTTGGCAAACGAAATGACAATCCGCCCATCCGCCGAAGCGGCCGTGGCGCGGCTTTCGCTCAGTTGTTTCGTCGCGTCAATGGAGACTCCGGCGCCGAGCAGGATGCCATCCTTCGGTTTCGTCCGGATCGATTCCGGCTTCACCGGGGGCTTCTCCCCGGCCTCCCCGCCGGCCAAGACCGATTCAATCCGAAACGACTCCGCCGATTTCGCTTTCCCCGTGAACAGCAGGATTCGCTTGATGGCCGACGAGTTGAGCTTGTGCGCCGGCTTTCCCCACGAATACCCGAAAATGACCTCCACTTTTCCTGTCTTGCCCGGCTTGATCGATGCGTTTGTTGCGTTCCACGGGTTGTCTTTCCAGCTGCCATCATCATCCACCCGCATTGTCAGCCCGATGGTTTTGTCCCCCGTGTTCGTCACGACCGCTTCGATGTGCCCGAATTTCGACAAGTCCCATGTCTCACCGTCGGACGGCGTGATGGTGACGCCGGGATACCCTTCGTCACCGGCCGCTATTTCGACGACGACGCCCGGCTTGGAAGCATCGACGCCGGCTTTGACGCTCACCTGCTCGGAACTCGCTTTGACGGTCTTCTCCACCCCGCCGGACAAATCGAGCAACTGCGGCGATGCAACCTGTCCGTAGACAATACACCAAGCGTTTAGTGCGGCAAGAAAAGCCAAGTTCCGAAGTGTTCGCACCATCATGAAAGCTCCAGAGTGAGAAAAAACGGGACCGACGAGAGCCAGAGTTTACTCCCGGGACTTGCCCAAGTCGAACGCATCATGGACCAATTGTAAAGCCCTCGGTCCATCTTCATTGCCGATGATGCACGAAATCTTGATCTCGCTGGTCGTGATGTTCTGGATGTTCACCCCCGCGTCGGCCAGCGCTTTGAACATCTTCCCCGCCACGCCCGTGTGGACGCGCATCCCCACGCCGACCACGCTCACCTTCGCAAGCTCCCCCTGGTAGGTCGCCGACGCTCCCGGCCCGAGTGCCGCCACGATCTTGTCCATCGCCCGACGGATGTCGAACAAATCGCCCCGTTCCACCGTGAACGAGATGTTCGCGGTGTTATCCTCGAACACGTTCTGGATGATGTCATCGACGACGATATTCGCGCTGGCGATGTCACAAAAAATACTCGCCGCGATGCCGGGGCGATCGGGCACGCCCTTGATGGTCACGCGGACAAGGTTCTTCTTCAGCGCAACGCCGGATACGACAATGTGTTCCATGTGATGGGTCTCGGCTACGATCCAGGTGCCCTCGTGGTCATTGCCACTGTTGCGCACATGGATCGGGACGTTGTATTTCTTGGCGAACTCGACGGCGCGGGTCTGCAAAACGCTCGCCCCCAGGCCGGAAAGCTCCAGCATTTCATCATAGCTGATCCGGTCGATCTTTCGCGCCGTCGGCACCAGCCGGGGGTCGGCGGTGTAGATTCCATCGACATCCGTGTAATTCTCGCACACATCCGCCTTCAGAACCGCGCCAAGTGCCACCAGGGTTGCGTTCGATCCCCCGCGCCCCAGCGTCGTCGAATCCCCCTCCGGCGTCACCCCTTGAAATCCCGCGACGATGACGATCTTCCCTTTGTCCAGTTGATCGAAGATGCGCTGCTTGTTGATGGACTGGATGCGCGCCTTGGTGAAGGAGCTGTCCGTCACCAGTCCGATCTGCCCGCCGGTGAAGCTGATGGCCTCCTGTCCCTGGGCCTGAAGGCTCATCGCCATCAGCGCGATCGTCACCTGCTCGCCGGTCGCCAGAAGTTGATCCATCTCCCGCTTGGGCGGCGGGATGGTTCGCCCTTCAAACGTACACGCCTGGTTGGCCAGGTTGACCAGCTCGTCGGTCGTGTGCCCCATGGCCGACACAACCACGACAACGCGGGCGCCCGCCTGCTTCGCCGCCAGGGCACGGCGGCAGGCGGCGTGAATCTTTTCCGCGTTGGCGACACTGGTGCCGCCGAATTTCTGGACGATCAAGCTCATGGGGTGATGCAATCCTTCGCCAACCGGCAAAGGGCGGAATTATAGACGGCTTGATTGACAACTCAACAGGCGGCTTGTTGCCCGCAGGGTGTTTCAATTCTCTTTGGTAGGGGCGGCTTCAGCCGCACTGCTGTGAACATCTTCACATGGCCAATTTG
>CAYTAP010000113.1:742-12507 GCA_964435775.1 uncultured Tepidisphaeraceae bacterium | reverse complement strand
AAATGACCCGTGGCATCAGGACCCGGCGTATAAAGCGCTGCAATCGACATGGTCGTATCGTAGGGACGTAACTCGGAGGCTTCAATAACAACGAACCCCCATTGTTCGCTCCCGGCGATCCGGGATATAAACCTTGTCATCGGCCGGCCGCGCCGCATCATTCGTTCATGAACCCTCAACCGCCCAACATCCTCTTCATCCTGATGGACGATCTCGGCTGGCGCGATCTGAGCTGCTACGGCAGCATGTTTTACGAAACACCGAACCTCGACCGCCTCGCCGCACAGGGGATGCGTTTCACCGACGCCTATGCCGCCTGCCCCGTCTGTTCGCCCACCCGCGCCAGCATCCTGACCGGCAAATACCCCGCAACCATCGGCCTGACCGACTGGATCGACAACGCCGGCCATATTCACCCCTGTCGCGGGCGGCTCATCGACGCCCCCTACATCAAACGTCTTCCCCTCGCAGAAACGACCATCGCCACCGCCCTCCGCGCCCAGGGATATCGCACATGGCATGTGGGCAAATGGCATCTGGGTGAGCGTGACACCTGGCCGGACCATCATGGCTTCGACATCAACATCGCCGGCTGCGCGCGGGGGAGCCCCAAAACGTACTTCAGCCCCTGGGACATCCCCACCCTCGCCGACGGCCCGCCCGGCCAATACCTGACCGATCGCCTCACGGACGAAGCCATCGCCTTGATCCAACGGAAGGATGATCGCCCCTTTTTCCTTAATTTTTGCCACTACGCCGTCCATACGCCCATCGAAGCCCCGCAGCCTTTGATCGATAAATACACCGCCAAGGCGCGCGCGATGGGCTTGGACAAGGTTGAAGCAATTATCCCCGGGGAGCACTTTCCCACCGAACATAAGCGCCATCTCCGCATCCAGCGGCGCGTGATTCAATCCGATCCCGTCTACGCCGCCATGATCGAAAACCTCGACACCAACATCGGCAGGCTCCTTGCCGCGCTGGATGAAACCCATCAGGCGGACAACACGATCGTCATCTTCACCAGCGACAACGGTGGACTGGCCACCTCGGAGGGGTCTCCAACTTCCAATCGTCCCCTGTGCGAAGGAAAGGGTTGGATGTACGAAGGCGGAACCCGTGAACCGCTCATTGTCCGGTACCCCCCGCTCATTCAGCCGAATTCCATTTGCAATACGCCCGTCACCAGCCCGGATTTTTATCCAACCCTTCTCGAATTGGCCGGATTGACTGTAGCGAACGAAGAGGCTCGACTCGATGGGATCAGCCTGACACCCCTTCTGACCGGGCAAGGCCAACTCAGCCGCGATGCAATCTTCTGGCACTACCCACACTATGGCAATCAGGGAGGCACGCCGGGATCGTCCGTGCGGCGGGGGGACTGGAAACTGATCGAGTTCTTCGAGGATGGGCGGCTCGAGTTGTACAACCTTCGCGATGACATTGGCGAGCAAAACAACCTGGCCACCACTGACCCCGCGCGGGCCCAACGCCTGCACATGTTGCTGGACGACTGGCGAAAGCGAGTCAATGCACTGGCACCCTCACCCAATCCCAGTTGGACCGGCGGCAAATGATGCTATTGCCCCAGCCATATTTGCGGCAACCAGCCCAATGCCCAAGACTTCATGCGGTCAAATTTTTCCCTTTATGCACCATTTCTTGACCCCATGCGACTACTACATTAAGGTACGCACGTCGATGATCGTGCTTTTTTGCACGAAGTCGCCGTCGAGGTCGGCGCGTGCTTTCTCCGAATGGATCGGCCGCGCTTTGGGAGTCCGTATAATGGCTGACAACGACACCGGTTGGGGTCGGTTTGCAGGCCTGGGCTTCGAGGTGGTGGCGGGCGTCGGGCTGGGCGTGGTGATTGGTCTCTGGATCGATCGCCGCTATCAGACCGGCCCGTGGGGCGCGTTGATCGGCGCCGTCATTGGGATCGTCAGTGGTTTGTATTTGCTCATCCGCGACACCTTGAGAATGAACAAGGACTAGCGTCATGATCCGCTCATTCTTCATCGCCCCGGCCGCCGTCCTTGTGACTGGTGGCGTCATCCTCGCCTTCTGTGGGGCGGCGGGTTGGGCGATCGCGCCGGGCGCGGTGATCCTGCCGGCCGTTGTGGCGGTTATGGCGGCCACCGTCGCGCTGCTTCCGCTCGCATGGCTGCATGGAAGCCCCGCCGATGTCACCATCCAAGCCAGTTTGGCGGGGACGGTGCTTCACATGATGCTGTTCCTGATCCTGTCGGCCGGAGCGTGGGGCGCGGGGCTCATCCAAAAAGTTGACGCCTACGCGATCTGCCTCATGATTTTCTACTGTGTCTCCATTGTTCCCGTGGCGACGGTGATGATTCGGGCGATTCGCTCGGCCTCACCCCCGTCCACAAGCCCGCAGCCTCGAGCGCCATAAACCGTCTTCGTCGCAATGGCCGGGGCATCCGCGGGATGGACGCCGGCGCTGAACGTGAAGCGTGTGAATTGAACGGATTCGATCAATCTTTCGGAAACTCCCCATGCCCCTTTCATTGCTGGCACAGGTCAATCCCCTTCAACACGTGGTGGGCACCGACCTGTTTCACGTATTCGGCATCACGGTGTCGAACCAGATGCTCATGGCGCTGGTCGCGGCGGTCCTGATGCTGCTGATATTCCCGGTCATCTTCCGTCATGCCGACGCCAAACCCCCCACGGGTTCGCGCAACTTCTTCGAGGCGATGCTCGAGTTCCTTCGCATTGAAGTCTTCCGCCCGGCGCTCAAGGACCACACGGACCGCTTCGTGCCGTTCCTCTGGACCTTGTTCTTCTTCATCCTGTTTTGCAACCTCCTCGGCTTCATCCCGCTCGGCGAGATCTTTTATCTGATCTCCGGCGGCCACGTGAAGCACCTGGGCGGCACGGCCACCGGCACGCTCAACACGACCGGCGGACTGGCCATCGCGACGTTCTTCGTCATCCACATCAGCGGCGTGGCTCAGGCGTACCGGTCGCTTCGATCCGGCAACTTCGGGCATGCCGCCCATGAAGCGCGGATTGCCGAAGACGGCGTGCCGTTTGAATCGGCGCACGACCTGGAGCACATGCGCGGCGATGCCCTGCCAACGACGGTACCCAGCGACTTTCGCGCCCTGAGCGATCCGACCAGGCATTACCAGGATGTTCCGCCGCAGCGGCGACACGCCGTCAACGCGGGCGCCGCCGCCCATGCCGCCGCCACCTCGCACGCCCATGCGGCATCGCCCCTCGCGGCGGCGGCCGGCGCGATCCCCTTTTACCTCTGGAACTTCGCGCCGCATCCTTTCAAGCCCCAGCCGGGACAATCCAACATCCTTTGGCTGGTGGACGTGCCGATGTGGATGTTCCTCCTGTGCCTCGAGTTCATCGGCGCGCTGGTCAAGCCCTTCGCGCTGGCGATGCGTTTGTTCGCCAACATGGTCGGCGGGCACACGGTCCTGGCCGTCCTCGCGGGCTTGATCGTCTCGGCGCCCACGATCCTCGGCCAGATCGGCGTCGGCGTGCCGATGTCGCTCATGAGCGTGTTCATTCGCGCGCTGGAATTGTTCGTCGCGTTCCTTCATGCGTATATTTTTGTCTTCCTGGCGACATTGTTCATCGCAAGCGCGGTGGCGCCGGAACACTGATGGATTTTTGATTTTTGATTGGAGATTTTCGATTGAGGTTTTGAGATTCGAGATTTGCAAATATGAGATCGCCGCAAACATCCACGCAGGCTGATCCAATCGCAAATCAAAAATCGAAAATCCCAAGAATGATATTTGCCCCTCCCGCCGACGGTCGGGCATGTTTGGGATGTCGGCGACTTTACATCCGCGGACCTGACGCGCCTTTCCATTTGCGCGCATGCCCGCCTTAAGGATCGATGGGTTCCATCGACCAAGGAGTTTCGATGCTGTACGGAATGTTGGCTCAGGCCGCCCAGGAATGGGGCGGACTGGCGATGTTGGGCGTTGGCTTGGGCTGTGGCCTGAGCGTCATTGGTGGTGGACTGGGCATCGGGCGCATCGGCGGCGACGCCATGAGCGCCATCGCCCGTCAACCCGATGCCAGCGGGCGCATCGGCACGAATATGATCATCGCCGCCGCGCTGATTGAAGGGTTCACCTTCTTCTCGCTGGTGATCTGTCTGCTGCTGATGTTCAAGCTCAAATAAGTTTGGACGATTCACCCCCCGGATGGCGGCAGCCGTCCGGAGGGCTTTTGAGAAAGTTGCGGCGCCGGGGTTCAACCCCGGGCTGATGACCGGACGTGTGTTCACGTCATAATCCTGACGAGGTTTCCGAATGTGGATGCGATTGCTGATGATGGCCGCGCTGTTGATTGCTTACGCGACGCCGACGCTGGCCTTGGCGCAGGCGAACGGCCACGCCACGCCCATTGAAACCGTCCAGAACCCCGCTGAAGTGCATGGCGAGCATCCCCTGGTGGAGTTCAAGCCCGCCGAGGCGATCTGGGTCATCATCATCTTCGTGATCCTGCTGATCATCCTTTATCCCACCGCCTGGAAGTCGGTCATGAACGGTCTCAAGGCCCGCGAGCAGCGCATTCGCGCCGATCTTGAGGCGGCCGAGTCCCAGCGTCTGAAATCCGAGGCGACGCTCCGCGAATACACCGTTCAACTCGCCGCCGCCGAAGGCAGCGTGCGTGAGATGCTTGCCAAAGCGACGACCGACGCCGAAAAAATAGCCGCCGGGATCAAACTCCATGCCCAGCAGGAGGTGGAGGAGATCAAGGAGCGCGCCCAGCGTGAAATCGAGAGCAGCCGAAAGCAGGCGCTCGATGACATCTATCGCCAGGCCGCCGAGCTTTCCACGAGCATCGCCGAAAAGATCCTCCGACGAAATCTCAACGCCGACGACCAGCGCGATCTCGTGAGCCGCAGCCTCGAACAACTCCAAACCCTCAATAGAGGATGAGGGATTGGTCCGTTATTCGTTGTCCGTTGTCAGTGAATTCTTGACCTGAACCCCGAACCCTGAACCCTGAACCTCCCCCATGCCCACCCGCATCCACTATTCCCCCGTCGCCGCCTCCTACGCCGAGGCGTTGCTCCAATTGGCCACCGACGACAAAAACGCCGAACCGGTCGGACAGGAGCTGAGCGCGGTACACGAGATCATCAAGAGCAATCCGAGCTTCGGGCTGTTCCTGACCGATCCCGCCATCACCCACGAGCGACGTGGACAGGTGATCGAACGCGTGTTCCACGGCAACCTCTCGAAACTCCTGCAAAACTTCCTCGGCGTCCTTAATGAAAAGGGAAGGATCAACCTCCTCACCCAGATCGTGGCCGCCTATCACGACCTGCTCAACCGTCAAGCCAATCGCATCGAAGTCACCGTGACCGTCGCCGAAAAGCTCGGCGATGAACATCTGGAGCAAGTCCGCAAGCGCATCGGTGAAGCGATGAAGAAAGACGTGACGATTCACGAACAGGTCAATGAATCGATCCTTGGCGGGTTGATGCTCAACATCCAGGACCGTCTCATCGACGCGAGCGTGAAAAGCCAGCTTCAGTTGATGCGTCAACAACTGATGCGCCCGGCCAATTCCGCGGCATCACCCGTAAACTAAAGGGGCGGGAGATACCCGCGAACACTCAAATAAATAAAAACGAACCAAGAGTATTTACAACCCACAATCGGAGAACACTGACTCATGGCCATCAACGTCGCGGAAATCACAAGCGTCCTGAAAAAGGAGATCGCCGGCTTCGAACAGAAGCTCCAGGTCACCAGCGTCGGAACCGTCATCGAAATCGGCGACGGCATCGCCCGCATCTACGGCCTGCGCGATGCGATGGCCGGTGAACTGCTCGAGTTCGAAAACGGCGCGATGGGACAGGTCTTCAACCTCGAGGAAGACTCCATCGGCGCCGTTATTTTCGGGGATTACCTCGGCATCAAGGAAGGTGAATCCGTCAAATCGACCGGCCGACTTCTCGAAGTCCCCGTCGGCGAAGCAATGATCGGGCGCGTGGTCAACCCACTCGGCGAGCCTCTCGATGGCGGCCCACCCATCCAGACGACCGAGACCCGCAAGCTCGACATCATCGCCCCCGGCATCGCCGAGCGCAAACCCGTCACCGAACCCCTGCTCACCGGCATCAAAGCCGTGGACAGCATGATCCCCATCGGGCGCGGCCAGCGAGAGCTGATCATCGGCGACCGCAAAACCGGCAAAACCGCCATCGCCATCGATACGATCATCAACCAGAAGGGCAAGGGCGTTAAGTGCTTCTACGTCGCCATCGGCAGCAAGGAATCAACCGTCGCCGGCATCGTTGAAGTCCTCAAATCGCATGGTGCGATGGACTACACCACCGTCGTCATCGCCTCCGCCGCCGACCCCGCGCCGCTCCAATACATCGCCCCCTACGCCGGCTGCGCGATGGCCGAATACTTCATGTGGAAAGGCGAGGCGACGCTTTGCCTGCTCCTGCGCCGCCCGCCCGGCCGCGAAGCCTATCCCGGCGACGTCTTCTATCTCCACAGCCGTCTGCTCGAGCGCGCCGTCAAACTGAGCGATGACCAGGGTGGCGGCAGCCTCACCGCCCTGCCAATCATCGAAACCCAGGAAGGCGAAGTCTCGGCATACATCCCCACCAACGTCATCAGCATCACGGACGGCCAGATCTACCTCGAACCGGATCTCTTCTTCGCCGGTGTGCGCCCGGCCATCAACGTCGGCATCTCCGTCAGCCGCGTCGGCGGAAACGCCCAGACCAAGGCGATGAAAAAAATTGCCGGCTCCCTCAAACTCGACCTGGCCGCCTACCGCGAACTCGAAGCCTTTGCACAGCTCGGAACCGAACTGGACAAGGCGACACAAAAGCAGCTTGATCGCGGGGCCCGCCTCGTCGAATTGCTCAAGCAGCCGCAGTACAAGCCAATGCGCCTGGAGCAGGAAGTCATCGTGATCTACGCGGGTACACAGGGTTATCTCGACGACATTGCCGTTGACCGCGTTCAGGAATTCCAGAACGCCCTGCTGAAATACATCGAAACGTCCGCGAGCGACGTGCAAAAGGAACTGGCCGACAAGAAAGAGCTCCCCGCCGAATTGGAAGCCAAGGTCAAGCAAGCCATCAGCGACTTCAAGAGCCGCGTCTGGAAGGCGTAGGAGGTCAGTAGGCAGTGGGCAGTAGGCAGTGGGCAGTTGTCCCGTGTTTGGGAAACAGACCACTGAGGACGGATCATGTCATCCCTCATCCCCATTGGCTTGTCGATTTTGGATTCGCGATTTTTGATTTCAATCGACAATCAAAAATCCAAAATCGGCAATTCCTTCATCCTTCATCCTTACTCTTCTCCCCCTCCAGCAGTCGCTTCACGTCATGCTCAAAGGTCCGTCGGGTCACGGCCCCTTCGTAGCGCTTGGCCACCCGTCCCTGTTGGTCAATCAGAAATGTAACCGGAATCGACTGAATCCGCGTGAATGGAGAATTGACGTCCGGTAGCAGCACCGGATATTTGATCTTGTATTCCTTCACAAAAGGCTCGAGCACGCTCTTGCCCTGCTCATCCAATGACACCCCCACCACCTGCAACCCCTTGCCGGCGTACTGATTGGACAACTCGACAAGCCCCGGCGTCTCCTCCCGGCACGGCGGGCACCAGGTGGCAAACACATTCACGAGCACCACCTGCCCCCGGTAATCCGCGATTCGCCACGGCTTGCCCGACAAGTCGGCCGCCGAGAAATCACCCATCGTCTGCCGATCCGCCGACGCCACCAGCGGCCCGCCCTGGTACCGTGTGCGCATCGCATAGGCAAGCACCAGCACAACCCCCACCAGCAGCGCCCACGACCCCACCCGCCGCCATACGCCTCGACCATTTTCCGCTTGAGGAGATCCCATTTTCATGCCCCATCATAGGCACATCCGCCGACTTCCCGCCACGCGCCCGCATCCGTTTTTACTCCGCTCGAACGTTGACGAAACCCCTCGCATCTGCATAGTGTTCGGACTTCCTGGGCTCGCAGGCAACTGTGCATCAGCAGTTGGCCCCGTCGTCTAGAGGCCTAGGACACGGCCCTTTCAAGGCCGCGACACGGGTTCGAATCCCGTCGGGGTCATTTTCCGTTCCTGCATCGGAACGTAACACGTGGAATCGCCCGGTAATACCGGGCGAGGTTGGTGTTCATCGGGTTCTCAGGCACGCTCATCTCGACAGTGGCTTGGCCGGGCGTATACTTGCGGCGATACGGTTGACGCGGGGCATTGGCGAAATAGCGCGCCCCGCTTTCGAAACAGTTGCGGGCGCGAATCCCGCCGATTGGGACGTGTTTCACCAACAGGGCAACCATGAGTAGCTACGCGCTGGATTGGTCGATCACCGATGGCCGCTTTCGTTTCCATTGGGATTTGCTGAAGGATGTCGCAACAGTGCAACTCGAGGGGGCAAGTTCACGCATCTGGTCAGGCGGGCTGTTGCCGCTGTTCGAGATTCCCGGCGACCACGGAGCGAAAAGCTGCATCGCGGCGCAGGTCAAACCGAGTCATTGCGCGCTTGCCGGAGATCACGCCACCGTCACGATTGATCTGCCGGGGTATGGTGAAGGTGAACTTCACCTGTCGTTCGCAAATGGGTGCATTCGCGTCGAAAAGCTCCTCGTACACTGGACCACCTCGACGCCGCCGCTGATTGCCGTGCACTGGGGCGCCAAACTTTTGACGTTGGAACAGCGCGACGTCGCACCTGATCTGTCGCGCCCCTTCTGGCCAAGCTGGCAGAGCGATGGGTACTGCATCCCCAGCGTCAAAGGCGGTCCGGTGCAGAGCTTCTTCCGCCGCTGGGAGCTTGGACATGCGACCCTTCCTCTGGGCAGCTTCGGCCCGGCGCTGGGCACGCCCTATGCGGCGGCTTTTCCCCGTCCCTTGTTCAGCGCCGCGATGGGCAACGGCGACGGTTGGGTGGCCATTGGTTGCGGTGAAGTGCCCGATGGCGCGATGCTCCTGCAAATTCGCTCCTCGTGCGCGATGCTGGAATATCGCTATCGGGAGGACTTGTGGGGACCGCCGGAAGGCTCGCAGCGAACCTGGAATGAGCCGCTGCGCCTGACCTGGGCGGAATCCGCATGGGACGCCTACGACCGCCTCTTCAATACCTTTGAGGTCACCCCGGACAGTGGCTATCACCAGATGTCGCTGACCAACACCTGGGGGGATTTTTGCCACCAGAACTTTGACCTCGGCGGCATGATCGAAATGGCCGGCCAACATCTCGGCGCGGAAATGCTCTGTATCGATGATTCATGGGAAACGTTCGTGGGTAGTGGAATACCGTTCATGGAGCGGTTTCCCGATTTCCACAAGAACCTGGCTCGCGCCCGCGAGTTGGGAATGTCCATCGGTTTTTGGCTGCCCAGTGGATGGATTGTAAAGCCCGAGGAAGTTGGGCTGGGCCATGACGACCTGCTGCTGGGCGTCGAAGGCCGGCCGCGCCGGTGCAACTGGGCATGCAATCCGCATGAAGGGGGAAGACCCGGCCCCTTCTGCCTTGATCCGAGCTCACCCAACATGCAGCGTTTCCTGGCGGAGCGATCGCGTCGTGTTGTGTCGGATCTCGGGGGCGCGCTCCTGAAGGTTGACTTTGCATATGGGATGCCCGGCCCGGATGTCGCGGCGCCGCGCGATCCGGCGTTTCGCGGCGAGCGGATGGGATTTTTGCTCCTGAAGCTCATCGCCGACAGCGCCCGCTTAGTGAAGCCCGCCGTGGCGATGGGGGGGTTCAGCATCCATCCCCTGATGTGCCAGGTCGCCAACCTCGTATCGCTGGATGACCTTGGCGACGCGGGGGGACGGGTGGATGTGCGCTATGAGGCCCATGGACATGCGCAGTGGTGCATCTGGGCGGCGCTTGCCGGGCGATTCGGCTTGGCGATCAACGCATCATGCGGCTACAACCAGGACAACGACGCCGAGGTGATGTTGAACACCGCCGTCGTCGGCGCGCCGGGCATCATGTTGCCCAAAGCCGCATACGATGATTCGACTCAGGGCATGCAGCGGCGTCGCCGGGCCTTGGCGCTGTCGCGCTGGCATCGGCGCTCGACCCACTGGCGGCCGCTCTGGCTGGACAGTGAGAAGGGGCGGCTGGGAATGGAACCGGCGCTTGCCTGCTGGGGGAGGCTGGAAATGCTCAACGGCAGCGAATGCGTGACGGCGCTCGCCCTGCGGGAAAGCGTGCTTCACGATTCGCCGCCGATGGAACTGGGCATCGCCGGATGGACCAAACGCTGGGCGCTGATCGCCCAGGATGATCGATCCCTCCGCGAGTCGAAGGAACTGGCGTGCATTCCCATCGACGGCGCCGGCGAACTGCATCTGCAATTGGACAAGACACCCTCGCAAGTCACGCTGGTCACGACCAAAGGTGAACAGCCGTCGCAAGAAGCGATCATCGACGGCGGGTCGGTGCGCATCCGCGTGCCGGAGCATCCCACACAACCCATCCTTGGATATTTAATCACGAGCCAATCATGAAATACGGAACCGAGTGGTATCCCGAACAGTGGCCGGAATCCCGCTGGAAAACCGAGCTGGAACTGATGCGCTCGATCGGGATGAACGTCATGCGCACCGGCGTCTATGGCTGGACTCAAATGGAGCCGCGCGAAGGTGAGTTTCGATTCGACTGGCTGCACCGCGCGGTCGATCTGGCCGCGACGTACGGCGTCGAAGTGGTGTTGACGACGCCATCCGACGCCCCGCCGGCATGGATGACGCAAAAATACCCGGAGGTGCTTCGCGTCAAGTCGGACGGCCAGGCGACGCGTCATGGCGCGCGCCGCCATTTTTCGCCGGTCTCGGCGAAGTATCGCGAGTTCTGCCGCATCATGGCTGAAAAGATGGCCGAGCAATTCGGGCGTGACCCCAATGTCATCGGCTGGCAAATCGGCAACGAGTTCTGCGAATGGTCATACGACGAGGAAACGCGTCGGGCCTTTCAACGCTGGTTGCGCGGGCGGTACGCATCGCTCGATGAGTTGAACGCGCGGTGGGGATTGACGAGCTGGGCGCAGGAATACAGCGACTGGTCGCAGGTGCAGTTGCCGGTCGGGTGGGCAAGCCCCTGTTTGAGCCTGGAATGCTTCCGCTTCATGAGCGAGATGTTCGCGGATTTTCAGCGCGTGCAGATTGACGCGATTCATCGCCATGCCGAAGCGCGGCAATGGACCACCCACAACATTCACGCATGGGAGGATCTCGATTTCACGAAAATCATCGCCGATTGCGACGTGGCCGGATGGGATCCGTATCCAGGGATCAACCGGATTGACTACCCGCGTTTCGGATGGACCAGCGACTTTAGCCGAACACTGAAAAGTCGGCCGCACTGGATCATGGAGATGCAGCCGGGTCATGTGAACTGGTCCGCGCCCAACGCCGAGATGCCCCGCGGATCGATCCGTGCGATGATGTGGCATTTCCTCGGACATGGCGCCGAAGCGCTGCTCTATTGGCAATGGCGGATGGGGTTGGGAGCGCATGAGCAATACCATGGAACATTGCTCGGTCCGGACGGCCGTCCGCGACCGATCTTCGACGAAGCTAAAACGATGGGGCATGAGATTGAACGGACGCAGGAGCTACTGACCGGCTTGCGCACCGAAGCGGCGGCGGCGGTCATCTATACCTACGCCGACCAGTTCGCCCTCAGCCGCCAGCCGCACAACCCGGCATTCGAAGGCAAGAAGCACATGCTGGAGTATTACGCTCCGCTTCGCCGGATGGCGATCGATGT
>CAYTAP010000113.1:0-716 GCA_964435775.1 uncultured Tepidisphaeraceae bacterium | reverse complement strand
ATTGGTCAAACTATCGTCTCCTGGTCGCCCCGCACTTGCATTGCCTTGACGATGCCACCGCGCAAAGGCTGGCCGACTACGTTCAGGCCGGCGGGCATCTGCTGCTCGGCCCTCGCACAGGTTTCAAGGATGAGCTCAACGCCTTGAGCACGCATCGCCAGCCGGGCAAAGTGCTGGGAGAGCTGCTGGGAGCGAGCGTCGAGGATTTTGAATCACTCGACTGTCCCGCGCCCGTCGGCGGCGAACTGGGCGGCGGCCTTGGCAACAGTCAGGCGATCATCTGGGCGGAGTATCTGCAAACCACCGCGCCCGATGCGCAGGTCCTTTTGCGATATGGCAAATTCAACGGATGGATCGACGGCAAGCCGGCGATGGTCACGCGAATGGTGGGCAAGGGGCGCATCACCTACCTGGGCGCCTGGCTGGAGGAAACCGCGATGCGCCGCGTCATGGAATGGGCGGTGAAGATCAGCGGTGTCCCACGGCATTTCCCCGAACCGCCGGAGAATATTGAAGTATGCCGGCGCGTGCGCGATGGACGTGAGGTGTTCATCGTGATCAATCACGCCGACGCTCCAGCGCACCTTGATCTGCCGCGTGAACTGACCAATCAATTGGCAGGGAATGCAAAGCCGGCGCGCCAGGTGAATTTGACGGGCTACGACGTGCAGATTCTGGCATAGCAAATGGGGTCTTTCAGTTCTCGAATATATCTT
>CAYTAP010000112.1:0-12696 GCA_964435775.1 uncultured Tepidisphaeraceae bacterium | reverse complement strand
ACCGCATGGCCGACGCCAACAAGGCGTTCGCACATTTCGCGTGGTAAAACTCGCGGATCAACCGAATCGATTTCATTGGCCCGCGGGTGTCCCGCGGGTCATTTTTTTTCTAAACCGACTTGGAGAAAAAGCCAATGGCACACGATGACCAGGGGGCCTACATCGCCGACGATCGCGTCACCACCGCGCTGGAACTCCCCTCGCATCGAATTGTCAGGAATCTCGGGGTCGTGCGCGGGATTGTCGTGCGATCGCGCAGCGTCGTGGGGACGGTTGGGGCGGGAATCCAAACGCTCTTCGGCGGCAACATCAGCATCTGGGCGGACATGTGCGAGAAAGCCCGACAGGATTCATACGCGCTGATGGTGCAACACGCACGGGAGATGGGCGCCAATGCGATCATCTCCATGCGCTACGACGCCAACGAAGTGTCGGCGGGTGTGACGGAAGTGCTGGCGTATGGCACGGCGGTGATCGTTGAACCGGCGTAACAGCGTCCGTGGCCGATGCGCTTGCCCATTGCGTTCGCGGCCTGTACAGGAAAGCAAATGATCGACCTTAAAGACCTGCGAGAGAACCCGGACAAGTACCGCCGCGGGGCGGCGCTCAAACGCATTCCCGTGGACATCGACCAGTTGCTGCGGCTGGATGCGGCGCGAACGAGCGCCCAGCGCGAATACGAAACGCTCCGCACCGAGCAAAACCAATGTTCCCGCGAAATTGGAAAAACCAAGGACGCGGTGGAGCGCGAGGCGATCAAGGCCCGCGCTGCTGAGTTCAAGCCGAAATTGAAAGACGCCGAGGAGCGCGCCAAGGCAGCCGAGGCGGAGCTCACGCCTCTGCTCTGGACGGTTCCCCAGCCGCCGGATGACGATGTGCCCGTGGGGGATGATGCGTCGGCCAATGTCGTGGCGTACAAGGTTGGGACGCCACGAGTCTTCGACTTCAAACCCAAAAGCCACATCGAACTGGCCGAGGCGCTGCGCCTGGTGGATTTTCCCCGCGGGACGCGCGTCGCGGGGAGCCGTTCGTATTATCTCACGGGCGCAGGGGCGCAGTTGCACGCGGCCGTGCTTCAGATGGCGATGGACATGATGGTCCGCGAGCAGGGTTTCACCGCGATGAACGTCCCCGTGCTTGTCCGGGAATCGGCGATGCGGGGAACCGGCTTTTTCCCCGGCGGGCGCGAGCAGGCGTATCGCGTCGGCGAGATCACCGAAACCGGCGACGAGGAGCGATTCCTGACCGGCACCGCCGAGGTCGGCCTGACCGCGTTTCACATGGATGAAATACTCGCCGAAAGTGACCTTCCCAAAAAGTACACCGCCATCAGCACCTGCTTCCGGCGCGAGGCGGGCACCTATGGCAAGGACACCGCCGGTTTGTATCGCGTGCATCAGTTCGACAAATGCGAGCAGGTCGTCATCTGCCGCAACGATGTCGCCGAGAGCAAGCAATGGCACGAAAAAATGCGTGGATACAGCGAAGAGCTGCTCAAGCGCCTCGAACTCCCCTACCGCGTCATTCAATGCTGCACCGGCGACATCGGCGTCAAGAACGCGGCGATGTTCGACATTGAAACCTGGATGCCCAGCCGCGCCCGAACCGACGCGCCCGACAGCGGCTATGGCGAAACGCACTCGGCCAGCCGCCTCTACGAGTTCCAGGCCCGCCGCCTCAACTTGCGTTACAAGGATAAGGATGGCGTTACTCGCTTCTGTCACACACTCAATAACACCGTCGTCGCCAGTCCGCGCATCCTGATCCCGCTTTTGGAAAATCACCAGAACGCGGACGGCTCGATCAACATCCCGGCCAAACTCCGGCCGTACATGAACGGACTGGAACGCATCGACCACAATCAATGAGTGGGTGACCAATGACCGACGGCACGATCCAGTGGGGCATCATCGGCTGTGGCAACGTGACGGAAGTGAAAAGCGGGCCGGCGCTGCAAAAAGCCAAAGGCAGCGCGCTCGTCGCCGTCATGCGGCGGACCGGCGAGCTGGCCCGCGACTATGCCCAGCGTCATGGCGTCCCCCGCTGGTATGACAACGCCGATGCCTTGATCGCCGATCCGCAGGTGCAGGCGGTGTACGTCGCCACGCCGCCGGGGTCGCATCTCGAATATGCCCTGAAGGTCGCGGCGGCCGGAAAACCGTGCTACGTCGAAAAGCCGATGGCGCGCAGCCACGGCGAGTGCGAGCGGATGGTGGAGGCTTTCGCCATTGCCAGGCAGCCGCTCTTCGTCGCCTATTACCGGCGCTGCCTGCCCCGCTTCATTGTCGCCAAAGAGTTGATCGACACCGGGCGACTCGGGCAAATCACCTCCATCAACTACCGCCACTCCCGCCTCCATCGCCCCTCCCCCAACCCCGAGTGGCGGCTGGATGTCCGCGAATCCGGCGGCGGATTGCTCCTCGATCTCGGCTCGCACGCGCTCGACCTGTTCGACCATTTGCTCGGTCCGTTGACGCAGGTCGCCGGGTCGGCCGCCAATTTTTCAGATCACACCGCCGAGGATGCCGTCGCCATGAGCTTCGCGACCCAGTGCGGTGCGATCGGCACGGCAAGCTGGAACTTCGCCACGAGCACGATCGAGGATGACATCACCATCGACGGCACCAAGGCCCGATTGATGATGACCTGCTTCGGCAATGAACCCTTGCGCCTCCGTCATCCCGACGGCACGGTCGAAAGTTTTGACCACCCCAATCCCCCGCATGTGCAGCAGCCGCTCATCCAGACGATCGTCGATCAACTGCTCGGCCAAGGCGCCTGCCCCAGCACCGGCGAGTCGGCGGCGCGAACGTCGCGCGTCATGGATATTGTCCTGTCCGACTACTACGGCGGTCGGGATGACGCCTTTTGGGATCGCCCCCAAAGTTGGCCGGGCAGACGTGCAAACCCTGCACCATCTCCGGCGACGTGATTCGCACCAATGGCAATTTCCGCCCCGTGGATGTCCTGCCCCCTCTCCCGGTACTCCGGGGGAGGGCTGGGGAGGGGGTCTTCCCGTGTGATGAAAATCGTCGGGAGCATCAAGGCGGATTCGTATCACAATGCATTGCACGCATGGCGATTGCCATCGCGCACAAAAAAACCCCGACATCCGTTTGACCGGAGTCGGGGCTTGCAGATGAATCTGCGGTGCGCCGCTTTAGACAGCCGCGTACACCTCCGGAGTTTCACCGGCGGTAGCTGCCACCAGCAGCCCACACGTACAGTCATATTGATTCACGGATCACCTCCCTTTCAAGCGAGCAGTCGCCTGCACATGGGCAGCGAGGCTCGGGCCTTGTCCAGCCGTCGCGGAAGACGTGCAAAACTGCGTTCGGAAAGGCTCAGGTCGGCTTGCTCAGCCGTCATACGCCAATTGCCGAGAGGCAGCTTGAACAAATCCGCCGCCAGACTCCTTCTCCCGCAAACGCCTTCGCGGGAACGCGTGTGATCGTCGAGTCAGCTCAACAACCACACCCGCATCATACGCATGGGCATTCGGGAAGTTCAATCAAATTCTTTTGAAGATTTGAGATGGAGGGCGTCGCGGGAGCGACGCCCTCCATTTTCCGCCGGTGCCATACGCGCGGCCAGAAACGTGAACTACCCCCTTTCATTCATTGTCAGAGTAATGCCCTCCGGCCCGAACGAGCTCAGCCTCCTCGCCGGCCCATTGATTCTTGCCCGAGTCGCGCGGCTGCACCATCAGTGTCACCACATCGGTCGGGCAAACCTCCACGCAGCGCCCGTCCAAATCGCAATCGTTCAGATGCCGAAGGTCGATCAGCGCCTTCCCATCGACCATCTTGAGCACCCCCTTGGCGCAGTGCGCGACGCAGACTTCGCACCCGATGCAGTCGCGGGTATCGATCGCCAGTGTCGCCCGGACGCTCTGTCCGGTGCGCTCATCCACCTTCGTGAACTTGCCGACGGCGCTGGCGATCTCGCGCCCTTCATGCACCTCAAACTCCGCCTCCAGACGGTCGAAATGCGCCTGCGCCTTCACTTCCACGGGTCCGGGACGCCGCATCCGGAAGACCGGCTGATTGCAGTCCCCGCAGATCTGCAACTGCTCGAGCTTTTCGAGGTATTTGATGGCCGTGCTGACGACCGTCGCATGGCTCCAGGTCAGCGGGCTCACGGAGATCGGTTCGTTGGTATATGGATTGACCTGCTCGGCCAGCACGCCGCTCTCCAGCGCGTGATTGGCCGTCCACTCGAAAATCGGCAGCGCCAGCTTCAACTCCGCCGGTGTCGTCGCGCGGGTGATGTAATAATCCGCCAGCCAGAGCGTGCAGATGAACCAGGGGTTGCCCGGAACACTGGCGATGTCGTTGCTGATCCGATGGTAGTAGTCATTCTCATAGCGCGCGACGCCTCCCACGCGCGACTTGACCCACAGCTTTTCCTCCACCGCCTTCATCGTTGAAACCACGCGCGGATCGTCGGCGTCGAACATGTGAAACTTAAAGACCGCGTACACCGACGCATCGAGCACCTCATCGACCTCGAACAAATCCTCCGTCCGCGCGTCGCTCCCCAGAGGCGTCGATTCCTCATACGCCTCATTGTCCGGCGGCAGCGGCGTATCCTTCGGCACCAGCCGACGGACAAAGCGATTCAGCTTTTCGCTGAACATGTACCTGGCCGCCCCCGCCTTCACTTCCTCCGCCGCCTTGTTGTAAATTTCCGCCTTCGCGCGATCGCCGAAGCACACCGCGAAGTTGCGCGCCGCCTTCAACCCGCCGTACACCGTCGCGACGGTAAACGCGTGAATCCCCCAGCGCTCCTCCCACAGGTCGTAGCTGGGCAGCGGCAACCCGGTCTTCTCATCCCGGTATTTGACCATGAAATCGGCCGCCTTCTGCACGATATCGACCCAGAGCGGGCGGATGAACTCGATGTCGCGATAGCGGTAGTAATGCCGCCACAGCGCCCAGACGACCAACGCCGTTTCATCCTCCTGGATCGGCAACACCTGCCTGCCCTTGAGCACCCACGGATGCCACGACGACGCCGGCGAGCCGTCGGGATTGTATTTGTGATGGAAATACCCCTCCGGCGTGATCGCCTTCTGGCAAAACGAATAAAACCAGCGCGCCAAATCCGGGAACCCCGCCAGGTCGAGCGAATTGGCGACCAGCGCCCCGTCCCTCGGCCACATGTATGAATAGGTGTCCCGAGCGAACTGCATGATATCACTGTCGTTGGCGGCGATGATCGCGCCGCCATCGTCGATCTGCGTCCGCACCACAAGCAGCGAGCGCTTGAACAGCTCCACAACCTTCGACGGCAGGTTGCCGAAGTTGATGTTCGTCCCCCCCACCCACAGCCGCCAGTAACTGGTGGTTCGATCGATCACCGACTGCGGATTGTTCCTGGCCATCCATTTGTGGAGTTCGACCAGCTCCTCACGCGACTTGGCGGCGACAATCACCATGTACACCGTCTGATCCCCATGCGCGGGAACGTTGACATGATGCGAGATGGTGGAATCGACCGCGCCCTGCGCGATCGGATTGCCCTGCAAGTGGCCATCCTCGGCGTCGCGCCAGGTGCCCTCGGCGCCGTGAAACCCACTGGTGCCCGTGGCGTATTCGTCGATCCGCTGCTCGCCGCAACTGTAGAACGTCACCATCAGATAGCGCGTGCCGCGATAATGCACCAGCGCGCGGAGTTCCGGATCGTAGTAGGCGGTGTCGCCCATCTTCGTCCCGAACATGTTGAAGTCCTGGTGGTGCATGATGCGCACCACGCGATCATGCGCGGCGTGATTTTTGATCTTGATCTTGCGGACGTGGATCGGGCGATGGAAATCGACAACATCGTTGCAATAAAGCGAGAGCTTCAATTCGCGGTGATCCAAACTGACACTCGTTGTCAGCGTGTCGCGCAGGTAGCGTTGGTGGATTGACCAGCCGGGTTCATCCGTCCACGCCAGGCGGCTTTGGTGCGCGCCGGGAATGTCGGTGTAAACTCCGAAATGGCACGGGCCGGCGCCTGCGTGATTTTCCTGCCCCACATGCGGAAAGTAGAGATCGCGGATCTGGTACTTGTCATCAAACGTCACCAGCAAGTGCCCATTGCCCACCGGAATATTGCGTGGCATATCGTTAAGTCGCTTTCTATACAGACCTTACATGTTTTCCTGCCATGGCGCACGGTGCCTCCATGCGCGGGGATGCCACGGTGGTCCCACCACGATATTTCGACTTGAAACCAAGGGGGCTTGAGGACCAGCGCCATCACCGACGCCCGCCGAACTCTTTATCGCCACGGTGTTTGGGCCGCCCGCTTCCGCGTCGATTCGGTCCGCGCCGCTTGAAGCGTTGTGGCCATCTCCCCGAGCGTCCCCTCCCCCTGAAACCGAATGACGAGCAACCGGGGCACTTCGCCCAATAAAAGCGGGCCAATCGACACCACGCGCAGGTGTTCACCGCCACTGAGAACCCCCTGCACATCGCTCGATGCGGCCTGCGTCACCACAAACTGTCCGACGACGTTCATGTGCCCGCAGGTGCAGCGGTAGAAATGAAAGACAGTTTCGATTCCGGCGGCCGACGGAATCGGCATCCCCTCGACGCTGACATCCAGATCGTTGCGAACAAAGCGATAGGTGTGTACGCCATCAAGCGTCACCCCCTTGGCGCCCAGTAAGCCATCGAGTTCTTGCCACGCCTTGGCGTCGGGATCGGTCGAGGTCGTTGTGGACGTTGCCGATGTCGGCGTTGCCGATTGAGTCGCCGGCGACGCTGAAACAAGCGTCAACATCAAAAGGGAGATGGCATATTTCATGGCCGCATCATAAATCCATCGTGTCGATCTGTCGCCAACCGCGATGAATGCGGGCATCAGCGCGCCACGGACACGAGCTCATCAAGGCGTTCGTCGATGAGACGGCAGACGGTCAGCGGATCGAATTGGCGCGCCACTTGGCGTAGATCGTCGGCGGCGCCTTCGGGGCGACGAAACTCCCAGGCGTCGAGAATATGAGAAAGGAGCGATTCGGCCGTTCCGTCATAAAGACAGGTGCGATGCAACTGCGGCGGAATCAATTCGGGATAGACGCCGCTTTCGGGGAGGATGGGAAAACCACCGGCGGCCAGCGCGCGGACCAGATGGTGATCGCAGGGCGCATCGGGCAGGACGCTGACGTAGGTGTCGGCCTCGATCACCGCCTGACGCTGCGTGAAGTCATCGGCTTCCGAGATCGTCCGCCGGGGCAAATCCGCCGCCAGCGAATCAGCCGGGCCCACGGTGATCAGCGAAAACTCCTCCCGCATTTTCAGCAGATCCTTCAGCGCCTGGTTGAGCAGGCCGACGTCGCCGTCGCGGGTGTTGACGAACATGGTGCGGGGGTTGGGTTGTGGGGGCGCTGGCTGGATTGATCCATCGGGCGCCTGCGTCTCAACCGGCGGCGGGATCAACTGGGCTTTGTTGGCGATCTCCGGCACGGGATTGCGCCCGGCCAATTCCGGATGACGCGCCACGAGCGCCTTGGCCCGCTGGAGGAAGTCGTTGAGATGAAATCGCGAATTGAACCAGAGCTCGTTGGCGGCGGCGGCGGTGTTCAAGTTGACGACATCCCAAGGCCCGTCGGCGCTCTGACTCGCGGGGGGCAACTGGTTGGCATGAAAATAGACGACCGACGGCTTGCGCGCCAGCACGGGCATCCGTCGGAAAAGATCAGCCAGGTTCATCGCCTCGCTGGTAAACAGGGCATCGACTTTGCCCACCCAGTGGCGAGTCAATTGTTCGGAAAACCACAAGGCGGCCGCGGAGAGACGGCGCTCCATCCGGCGCGGCGGGAGTTTGAGCAGTGTCCAGCGATGCCGCGAGCAGCGGATGACCGCCTCCAGCATGGCGCGACGAACGCCCCCGTAAAATGGCTCGAGTGCGAGGATGTCAAGTTGCCTGGGCATGCGGTTGGCCCCGGCGCCATTGTGCGCGCCGGGAGAAATGTTGCCAGTACGGCGACAAGAAGCGATCCTTGCGGACTCATGGGGGTGTGGCTAGGGTGTCGGGGAATGGTGAATCCCCGCCGCCTCCGCAGGCGGGATCGAAGCATGGATGCGACGCGTGACTTGTTGCGACTTGGTGCGAGCCGGCACGGATTGGGACGGATCGAATGCACAAACCCGTCGAGAAGCCACGGAAAGCCAGATCGGGCGGCGATACACCTCCGGAAGGGGTGCCAGAATCGCCCTCGGCGCTGCATGAGCAGGAAACCACTGACCTCAGCCCCCAACCTCTCGGACGCGCCTCGGATGAGGAACTGATGCGCCGAACCCAAAATGGGGACAAGCAGGCGTTTTCCCTTCTGTACGAGCGATACAACGCGTCCGTCCTCTCGTATCTCTACCGGATGCTGGGGAATGTCGAGGATGTCGAATCGATCGGGCAGGAGGTGTTTTTACGGGCGTTTCGCTTCGCGCCAACCTATCGATATCCCCAGAAACTTTCGACCTGGCTTTTCACAATTACGCGAAACCTGGCGATCAACCAGGCCCGTCGGCGAAAGCGAAGCCCGGTTCGCAATCTCACAGAATTGAATCTCGAGGGTATGGAATTAAGTGGAGAGGCCCGCCAGGTGGCGGTCCGCGCCACCGACGACCTCGAAAAGCAGGAGGAGATCACACGGGTGCTCGAGGCGCTGGATGACCTCCCGACCGATCAGAAGGAAGTCATCGTGCTGGGCGTTTTCCAGGACCTGTCATACGCCGAGATGGAACAGATCACCGGCGCCAAGGCGGTCACGCTGCGGTCACGAATGTTTCATGGGCTAAAAAAGCTCGCACGGATCATTGGGGGAAATGAGTAAGCCATGGGCGAAACGCTGGACCTGGAGCGCGATGAGTTCTTAATGCTGCTGACCGAGGCGTTGCGCGCCGGACCGGGGAGCCCGCCGTGGCGGCAGGCGGTGGGCGAACTGCGTAAGCTCGGGGAAAAGGGGAACGAATACCAGATGCTGCTGGCGGCGCGGGAGCACCTGGAAAGCGGGCGCGACTATCGCTCGGTACGGGCTGGTCCAAACTTCACCCGCAAGGTGCTGAGCGAAATCGAAAAGGATGATGGCGTCAGCGATCGCCGGGCCCGGCTGAGCACCGCCGGCATTGTCACCACCCTGGCGGCGATGGCGGGCGTGGTCGTCATCATCGTGGTCGGATTCCTCATCTTTCGCAGCGCATCGCCCGGGCGGGGAATGGCCGACGATCTTGCGGCGCAGGTGTTCACAACGACGCGATTCACCACCAGTTTCAATGACGACATCGACGCGATGTGGCGTCCAATCGGCGCGCTGGCGCTCGATACATCCGACGGGTTGCGGTTGAAAAAGAAGGAGACGGGGGACACCGACGGGCGGGGCGGCGGTGTGGTGTGGCGGACGGAGATCGCGGCCGGTGATCCATTCGCGCTGGATGTCTCGCTGCGGGCGGGCGTGCCGGCCGAAGGGGTGGCGATGCAGGTGTTTGTGACGGATCAGCCGGCGTTCAGCGAGGACAAGGGAACCAGCCCACATGAACTCGTCTGTCTCATTCAGCAGAATCAGGTGAGTGTGGTGCTGCCCAACGGACGGGTGAAGGGGGACGTGGAAAAGGTCCATCCCCGCGCGACGATCTCCCTGCGGATGACGATCAACCGCAATGGAGCGATCATCAGCGCTGGCGACCAGCGCCTTTATTCGGGTGAAAACCAGCTTGATGCTTCCAAGCCGCGGTATGTCGGAGTTCGTTTCCTTCGCCTGGGAGAAGCCAAGGCGGTTCGGCCGGGGATGGCGGGAATGGTCCAATCCCTCCGCATCCTGACGCCCTAGCCCGGGGGCACTGATGGAAAAGGAGTGCTGATGTCTGTATTTGAATCGATGGATGTTGACGCAACGGTGGAGGCGTCGAAAGCCGACCTGGACTCGGCCAAGCACCTCGGCGAGGTGTATCAGCGTCTTCAGCAGGAGCTGGCGAAGGTGATCGTCGGGCAAAATCGGGTCATCGAGGAATTGCTCATCGCCATTTTCGCGCGCGGGCATTGCCTGATGCAGGGCGTTCCGGGTCTGGCCAAGACGCTGCTCATCTCCACACTGGCGCGGACGATGGATTTGTCGTATCGCCGCATTCAGTTCACGCCGGATTTGATGCCCTCGGACATCACGGGGACGGACATCCTTCAGGAAGACCCGGACACCGGGCGGCGACGGTTTGAGTTTCAAAAGGGTCCGATTTTCGCCAACCTGCTGCTGGCCGACGAGATCAATCGCACCCCGCCCAAAACGCAGGCGGCATTGCTCCAGGCGATGCAGGAGCACCAGGTGACGGCCGGGAGCCACACGCTCGATTTGCCCAATCCCTTTTTCGCGCTGGCGACGCAAAACCCGATCGAGCAGGAGGGAACTTACCCCCTGCCCGAAGCGCAGCTCGACCGTTTCATGTTCATGGTGACGGTCAACTATCCCAGCCACGCCGAAGAGCTGGAAGTGCTCAAGCGGACGACGGGCAATGTGCCGGACGAGGTGGAGCGGGTCATCGACGCTGATCGCATCCTTGAATTGCAGCAGATCGTCCGCCGCGTTCCCGTGGGAGATCACATCTATCGCTTCGTCCTCGAGATCATCCGGGCGACGCGCCCCAACGAGCCGGGGGCGTCGGATTTCGTGCGCCACTGGCTGAGCTGGGGCGCCGGGCCGAGGGCGGGGCAATACATGATCCTCGGCGGCAAGGCCCGCGCCCTGATGCGCGGACGCATGCACGTGACGCTGGAGGACATCGACGCGGTTGCCGCCCCGGTCTTGCGACATCGGATCATCCCCAACTTCAACGCCGAGGCCGAGGGGATCTCGGTCGAGCAGATCATCGAAAAAGTGCTGACGCTCGTGCCACGGGGGAAGAGTGAGAAACTCCTCTGAATGAACGGGCACGGGAGTCATGCCTCCCGGCGATTGGCGGGCGGACGACCCGTGCTTCAAATTAGCCCATGGGCGCTACCCAAGACGTGAACAGGCGCTTATCATGATGAACTTTTGGGGCGATCTGAACAGGGCGTTCTATGGACCGTGATCAGTGGAACAAGCAACTGCCCGGCGTGGTCAAATCGCTGGTGGAGAGCATCGAAAGCCTGCCCAGGCTCGAACATCTCAATCGCGTTTACCTGCCCAACCGCGACATCATCATCGGGTGCATTCACAAGCTGAGGCAGCTTCTATTCCCCGGCTATTTCGGGAATCAGCAGTTGACCAGCCAGAACATCACCTACCGTATCGGCGAGCTGGTCATTGAATTGTCGGACCTCCTGATCGAGCAGGTCAGCCGGTGCCTGCGGTATCGGGAGAACCTGAAGGAACTCAACGGCGGCGACAACGAGTGCCGTGAATGCGACAAGCAGGCGGCCGACATCGTTGCCATCTTCTTTGAGCGACTCCCGGCGATCCGCGAGATTCTGGCGACGGACGTGCAGGCCGCGTTTGAGGGCGACCCCGCGGCGCAGAGCACCGATGAGACGATCCTGTCCTATCCAGGACTGTTCGCCATCAGCGTGCAGCGCATGGCGCATGAGTTTTATCGCCAGGATGTGCCGCTGTTGCCGCGGGTGATGACCGAATACGCGCACAGCCTGACGGGAATCGACATTCACCCCGGCGCTGAACTTGGCCGGAGCTTTTTCATCGACCACGGCACCGGCGTGGTCATCGGCGAAACGACCAAAATCGGCGAGAACGTCAAGATTTATCAGGGGGTGACGCTCGGCGCCTTGGCGCCGGAATATGGGCAGCAATTGCGGGGGCAAAAACGGCATCCAACGATCGAGGATCATGTGGTCATCTACGCGGGGGCGACGATCCTCGGCGGGGAAACGGTCATCGGTCAAAAGGCGCGGATCGGGGGCAACGTGTTCATCACCTCCAGCGTCCCGCCGCTCAACCAGGTGACGATGGAGCCGCCGAAACTGAAATTCCGCGATCGGCGTCGAAAAAGCGAGCGGGGAGAGGCGGAAATAGACTTCCAGATCTAACCCGAGGTCTATTTTCGATTTTTGATTGTTGATTTTTAATTGAAAACAGCGGATGAAGCGCCTTTTCCTTAATTCAAAATCAAAAATCAAAAATCAAAAAACGAAACTCCCCCTTCGCTGGACTTTTCCGGGGGTGGAAGTATGCTGTGCTGCCTTTCATCCTCCCGGACGGGGGTGGTGAAATATCGTGTTTAATGGATTCAATCGTGTCAGGAGACCAAGCCAGTGGCCCATTCTTTGTCCGCTAAAAAGCGTATTCGCCAGAATCTCAAGAGCCGCGCCCGTAATCGTGCGCGCAAGGATTTGATCAAGCAGGAGGTGAAGGGATTCACGGCGGCGGTGACGGCCGGGGACGTCGCCAAGGCCGAGGCGGCGCTGCGCACGACCGTCAAGCGCTTGGATCGCGTCGCCGCCAAGGGGACGATTCACAAGAACGCGGCCGCACGCAAGCGAAGCCGTCTGACCAGGAAGCTCAATGTCCTCAAGGCAGGCGGTAAAGTGGCCGCCGCCTGAGGTGCGTTCACGCCGCGACACCCAGACGAATTGGTTATACCCTTAGCCCGGCGTTGTACGCCGGGCTAAATGTCTTTATGCGTCCATAGTCCGTTTTGTAGGGTCCGTGGTACTCCGCGGACCATCACGGTGATATCAGCAATGGTCCGCGGAGTACCACGGACCCTACGTTTTTTAGTGCAT
>CAYTAP010000111.1:0-12832 GCA_964435775.1 uncultured Tepidisphaeraceae bacterium | reverse complement strand
GTTCGCGGGGCGGGTGCTCATTGGCCTTGTCCCGAGCAGGCAAAGGAGGAGGCGTTGAACGAAAAGCTTCAGGTTGTGACATGCCCCCCACCGTATCGCATGCGGGCCACATCGAGAAATGCACTTTCACCGAGGATGCTCCGCCACGGCGTCCGGACTCACTGGACACCGTGATTTCGCCGTCCACATCATTACAATCCCACACGCATGGCCAAACGACGCATCGACCTGATTGACCGGCTGCAATACCTCGCGCTTCGCCTGGGTGCGATGGTCATGCACTGCTTTCCGGTCAATGAGAACCTGAAGGTCGCGCAGGGACTGGGTGATCTGGTGTTTCGATTTGACCGCAAGCACCGCGAGCGGGCACTGGGAAATCTTCTCCGCAGCTTTCCAGAACTCTCCGAGGAGCATCGGCAACTGATCGCCCGTCGCAGCTTTCAAGAACTGTTCATGCTCATGGTTGAAGTGCTGTTCACGACGCGCCTCATTCGACGCGACACCTGGGAACGGTATGTGGAGCTGCATGAGTTCGCTCCAGTGCTGGAGCTGTTGTTGAAGGACAAGCAGGGACTCATCATGATCACCGCCCATTACGGGAACTTCGAGATTTCGGGTTATGTGATGGCGGTTCTTGGTTTTCCAATGTCCAGCGTGGCGCGGCCGCTGGACAACCCGCATGTCAGTCGGTGGGTCTTTGGGTTGCGCGCCAAAAACGGGCAGCATCTCATCACCAAGAAGGGGGCGACGGTCGAGGTGACGCAGGTGCTGGACGATCATGGAACGGTTGCCTTCGTGGCCGACCAGAACGCCGGAAGCAAGGGGCTGTTTGTTGACTTTTTCGGCCGTAAGGCGAGTACCTACAAGTCGATTGGGCTGCTTGCGATGCAGTACGATGTGCCGATTGTCGTCGGTTATGCCCGGCGGTTACAGGACCAGTTCAAGTTCAGCGTGGGCGCGCAGGAGATCATCCGGCCGGATGAATGGAAGAATCAGGAGGACCCGCTGAGGTACATCACGCAGCGATACAACAAGGCCATTGAAGCGTTCATTCGCGTCGATCCGGGGCAATACTGGTGGGTGCATCGCCGATGGAAAAGCCGTCCGAAGGGTGAAACCCCCGAGGCGTTTGATTAGGAGATGACGGAAACCCGCCGTTTTGCGAGCCATCAGCCCAATAACCACAGATGGCGCGCCTGTTGGTGGCCGAGGCAATAAACCGCATGGGGCGCCGCGCCACGTTACAATGGTACGGGGTAAGCGCCTGTGACGCCCGATGGGGCATATGGGCGATCCAAATGGAACAACCGCGCATTGGGTTTTCCCGCGAATGGTTGAGGAAAATTGCGTGAACTTTGCCGGGAAGATCGACGTCTAACTCATGGCGGATCAATGTCGGGACCAGCGGCCTGAAATTGATCTGAAGCGCTGTTGAGGTTACACCTACGAAACGACAACGGGATGCTGTACTTCGCGCCGGTCGCCTTTCATGCGTCCGAAACGCACTTTGCCTCTCGGGGCATCCCCCAACGCTCGACCGTCCTTTTGCCTCCGGGGCCCGTCTGGAGAGGTCGCAAGAAGCGGTCATGAGGAGTGACAGATGGCCACAGCCCGCGCCGCATGGGGTATTGATGTTGGAAACCGCGCCCTGAAGGCGGTCAAACTCGTCCGCGACGGCGACCAGCTTCGCATTGATGACTATGAAATCATCGAGCATGAGCAGGTGCTGAGCAACGCCGGCGACAACCGCGATGCGTTGACGCAAAGCGCGATCGCCAACTTCGTGCAACGTCATCAGACGCGGGGGCTTCCCGTGGCCATTGGCGTCAGCGGGCAGCAGAGCTTTGCGCGATTCATCAAGCTCCCGCCGGTTGAGCCCAAGAAAATTCCGGAGATCGTGCGTTTCGAGGCGATCCAACAGATTCCCTTCCCGCTGGAGGATGTGGAGTGGAGCTATCAGCTCTTCCAAAGCCCCGAGTCCCCGGATGTGGAGGTCGGGATCTTTGCGATGCGCAAGGAGTTGGTCAACCAATACATCAAGTCATTCACCGACGCCGATCTGAACGTGCAGGTCGTCCAGATGAACCCGCTGGCGGTTTATAACGCAATGCACCACGACGGGCGTTTGCACGGCACGACGATGATCATTGACCTGGGCGCGGAGAACACCGACCTGATCATCGCCGACGCCGATTCGGCGTGGCTGCGTTCGATTCCCATCGGAGGCAACAACTTCACCGAAGCGCTCGTCAAGAGCTTCAAGCTGAGCTTCGCCAAGGCCGAGGAACTCAAGCGCAACGCCGCGAGCAGCAAGTATGCCCGGCAGATTTTCCAGGCGATGCGCCCGGTTTTTGCGGACCTGGTTGCGGATGTGCAGCGATCGATCGGCTTTTACGCGTCGGTGCATCGGGATTCACGGATCAAGCAGGTTGTCGCCATCGGGGGGACATTCCGGTTGCCGGGCCTTCAGAAATACCTTCAGCAGAACCTTCAGTTGGAAGTGCATCGACTCGACCGGATCGGCGCGCCGCTACCCGCCGACGGCAAGGGAACGGCGACATTCAACGAGAACCTGTTGTCGATGGTCAGCGCGTATGGGCTGGCGATTCAGGCGATGGGGGACGCGAAGATCGAAAGCTCGCTGCTTCCGCAGGCGATCCGCAAAGCCAAGATGTGGCAGGAAAAGACCAAGTGGTTTGCGGCCGCCGCCGCGCTGTTCGTCGTGGGGACGGGCGTTGCGTACGGAAGCCTTTACTGGACCGAAACCCAGGGGAATGGCGCATCGGCTGATCAGGCAACGATTCAGAAGGTTTCCACCGCCGCGACAAGCCTGAGCACGCGGTGGCAGGCGGTTGAACAGGCTGGCGCGGCGGATCGTCTCCAGATCACGCAGATCAACTCGCTGCTGAAATACAGATCGCTCTGGCCGTCGCTCATGACGGACATCCACAGCGCGCTGCCGACGCCACAACCCGCCGTCGCCAGCGGAAACGTTGAGCAGATCAAGTCGGTCCCGCGCGGGCAGCGGACGCAAATTCTGATCGACAGCATCGATTCGGATTACATGCCCGATCTCGGCGCTGTCATGAAAATGTCGGACAACGAGTTCAAGCAGATGGTCGCCACGGCACATACTCCGACGGCCCGATCCAGCGGGTATGGCGGTTCGCCCTACGGCGGGGGACCGGAGTTCGGCGGTCCACCGGGATATGGCGGAGCGCCTGGCTATGGCGCCCCTCCGGGATATGGGGCGCCGCCGCCGGGATATGGTCAGCCCGCGCCCGGGGGGACGGGCGACAATGGCGCGGGAACGGCCAGCACGCAACGGGGCTTCATCCTGCTGATCAAGGGAACCACCCCAAACAAGGGAAGCTACGACTTCATCGACAAAACCTTCGTCACGGCGCTGGCATCCCATAAACTGGATGAGAAGAATCCCAAGGCTGCGGCGACGCTCGATGCGCTGCGAAAGGGATATTACATCGCGCGGGCAACGATCGTCTCGGCGCGTCCGATTCAGCAAAGCCCCGAGCGCATGGCGGCGATGAAAGCGGCTTATGACGCGGCGGCGAACGCGGCCAAGCAGAATGCGACGACACCGGGCGCCGGCGGCCCGACCATGAATTACGGCGGTCCTCCCGGCGACTATGGCGTGCCGGCGAATGTGTTCACGCCGGGGGCATCCCGATACACCCCGCCGGTGGCCGCGGCGGGCAATCAGCCATCGGCTGAATCGTCCGATGCGCCGTACCTTGATCGTCTCACGAAGGAAAGCATGTTGCAGGACTCGGAGTTCACGGTGCGGATCGCGGTCGTGCTGGATCCGACGCCGCCAACGCCACCTTCGTCCGGCGAATAGGCATTTTTCCCGCGATGGTTTCAGACACGATCCGCGCCCTGCCAACCTGAGAAGAACATGGATATCGTCAAGAAGAACATCATCAGCATCCTCTGCGGCGTGGTGGCGCTGATCGCCATCATCGCTCTGTTCTGGCCAACCGGCTCGTATGAGGCGGAACTGCAGACCAAGCTCGAACAGCGAAAACAGGCCTCCACGAGGCTCGATCAACTGCTTCACCAGCCGCGGGTGCTTCCGACCGTCCAACCCGGCGACTCGGCACAAGTGCCGCTCGATCAATTCCCCAGCGAAAAGATCATCGAGCGCGGCGAAGCGGCGCAGAAGGAAGTCAAAACGGAAGCGAGCACGATGCTCGAGACCGCGCTCAAGATCAACCGCCACACTCTGCTGGTGGAGGGCTCGCTGCCCGACCCGCGGAGCACCGATCAGTTCCGCTTCTCAGGTGAATATCGCCGGCGTCTGAATGTGCCCTTGAACGCCACCAGGGATGCCGCGCCGCCGAACTACCCCAATTCCATTCAGCAGCAGGTTCTCGCTGGTGGTTTGCCGCCGACCAAGGAGCAGATCGACGCGGCGGCGAAGGCGCTGTGGGAAAGGAAGTATGAACCCCAGCGGGCGACGTACTCCAACGGGCAGACCAACGACGCCGAACTCAAGGCGCAATACACCCAGGAAGTGGCCAAGCTTCCCGAACAGATGAAGCAGCAGGTCGCCGCGACACACAAAATGTATATCGACGCCGACGCGCTGGATTACAGCGGCGCGCTGCAAACCTCCGCACAGACCGGCCAGCCGCCGTCGGCGCTGGACATCTGGATCGCGCAGAGCGGGCTGTGGATCGAAGAGGACGTCGCCCGCGCGATCGCACGGACCAACGCCGATGCGAAGAACATTCTCGAGGCGACCGTCAAACGCCTCATCAAGATCCAGCTTCCCCGCGCCGACAAGGATGCGGCGAGCTTTTATGTGCACGCCGGCGCAACCACCGGAGGCGCCCCAGGTGCCTCGGCCCCGCCGCCGATCGTCAATGGCGATGTCTTCGTGCCGTCGGTCTCCGCCACCGGGCGGGTGTCCAATCCGTTGTACGATGTGGTCTCCTTCACGGTCGTCATCGACGTGGACGCCGCCAAGGTGACCACCGTGCTCGAGGAGCTGATGCGGGACCAGTTTATTTACGTCCGCAGCATGGACATCACCCAGGTGGATTCCGTGGCGATGCAGGCGATGGGATATCTATATGGCCAGGCGCCCGTGGCGCAATTGACGCTGCACTGCGAGGCGGTCTTCCTTCGCGGATGGACGGTGCCGCTCATGCCGACGCTTGTGCGGCAGCAGTTGGGAATCGGCGCCGCCTCTTCCGGGGCACAGGCGCCTGGTTACATGGAGTAGTGGTCGGCAACGGCGGACGACATTATGGCCGTTTGGTTCGGCCGATCAATGCGGCGTGAACAAGCCCCGACGAACAACAGCCAGCAGGATTGGTTATGCAGAAAGCATTGGACTATCTCGAAAAATACGTGCAGTGGGTGGCGCTTGGGCTGGGGGCGCTGTATCTCCTGTATATCATCTGGGGCTACGTGATCACCCCGCCGGTGAGCACCACGCTCAAGACGCGCGAAGGGATGCAGACGGTGACCCTCGCGGACATCGACCAACTGACCGTCGAAGGCCCGGTCAAGCAGCTTCAGCGCGCGATGGACAACACGACCGGCGTGCAGATTCATGTCACGCGGTTCGATGAACAGTTCGCGGCGGCCATGAAGTGGTCGGGGATCGACTTCCCGCAGTTCGCCAGCGGCAACTGGATCAGCAGCCCCACCGCGCCGATCGAGCTCCATGAGATCGCGAGCAATCCGCAGACAACGGCGCCGACGGTCGCGGCGACGGTGCCCACGGGGATTCCGGCGCCGGTCGCCGCCGCCATTGAGGCGGGGCGCTCGCGCATCCAGCCGCCGGTGAATATCGCGGCGGCCCCCAATGTCCCGCCGGGCAATCCCGCCCAGCCCGTCGCCGACCAATCCGTCGATAAACTCTGGGCGACGGCATCGTTTAAGATTCCGATGGCGCCGATCGCCAAGGCGTTCGCCGATGCGAAGATTCCGCCGGCGCAGATGCAGACCCTGTTCCTATCTGTGGAAGTGGTTCGCGAAGAATCGATGGACGGTGGATGGGGCAACGCGACCCCGATTTCGCCGTTGCCTCTCGTGCAGATGATGTCCTTCCCCAAGGAAGGGGACCGAGGCGGCGAGGTGGTGTATCAGGACTGGGCCTCCAAAAACCAGGACCTGATTCTGCAACCCCCCTTCTATCAGACGCTCGGCGGCGATCCCTGGCATGTGCCGGGAACCGTCATCCCCGTGGTCGCCAACCCCAATCAGCCCAATCCCGGGGTGTTTGATCCTTCAAGGGTCAGGCCCGCGGACGTCGCCAAACTGACACCAGAGCAGAGGCAGCAATACCTGGCGTGGCGGCAGCAGGAACAGCAGAGGGAAGCCGAAAGACGCCGCCAGGAGATCCTTCAGCGCCGCCAGCAGAATCAGAACCGGCGCACCACGATGCCTCCGCCTGACATGCGGCGAAACGGTCCGCCCCCCAGCTATGCGCCGGTCGATCCCCGCTTCGGGCCAATCGCCCAGGCGACGCCGCGAAGGCAGCAGCTTCCGCCAGGACAGCCGTATCCCGGCCAACCGTATTCCGGGCAGCCCTACCCGCCCGACCTTGGCGAAAACACGCAGATGGGCATACCCGGTCGACCTCCGATGGCCGGCCCCAACGCGCAGCAACTGGATGCGGCCAACAAAGCCGCCGCCGGCATCATTCCCACGGGTCCGTTCGATCCAAGCCAGATGGGCGATGTCCTCGCGTGGGTTCACGACGACACGGTGCAACCCAATCACACCTATCGCTACAAGCTGCGCTACCGAATCCTCAATCCGCTGTATCGCTCGATCAACATCGCCAAGGATCCCAAGGATTCCCGCGTCTTTTCGATCCAGAGCCCCTGGAGCGACTGGTCTTCGCAGATCTCGATCCCCTCGACGACAATCTTTTTCGCTGACGGCGGCATCTTCAACAACACCGCCCGCTTCCTGGTCTACAAGTGGGAAGGCGGCGTTTGGCGCGGCAAGACGTTCCAGGTCGCGCCCGGCGACATCATCGGCGGCAAGGCGGATGATGTGGATTACTCCACCGGATGGACGCTCGTCGATATGTCCGATTCGACCGCACAGAATCAGTTCACCCTCGTCACCGACGGCAGCGGCCTGCAACGGCGCGACCCCCGGCAGGAACGACAGGACCCGATGTACACCAAGCTCAAGGAGTTGACCGAAGGCGCCAAACCTCTTCCGCCTCCAGGCGGACCGATGTCCTCCATGCGCTGAGTCAAATGCCCGCGTGCCCGCTTGGCGGGCATGCCGGCGAACCCGCCGCGTGAGATTCCGCGTCAAGGGGTATCTCCGAATCGCCTGGCGGGATGCGGGCGCGAGGTTGCCCACCGCATCATGCTTAACTTCCTGCTCGAAACCTTCCGGCTGGGCCTGAAAAACCTTCGCCTGCACAAGCTCCGCAGCCTTTTGACGGCGCTGGGGATCATCTTTGGCGTCGCGGCGGTCATCATCATGGTCGCGATCGGCGAGGGGACCAAGCAGGCGGCGCTTGAGCAGTTGCGGCAGCTTGGCGCCAAGAATATCATCCTGCGCTCGGTTCCGCCGCCGGAGACATCCGACAGCTCCCAGCGCACGACCCGCGTTCTCGAATATGGTCTCAAGCGGCTGGACCTGGAGCGCCTCAAGACGCTCCCCGGCCTCGCGTTCGTCGTCCCGCTCCGCAACACCGAGCAGCCGGTCAAGCGGGGCAACCTTCGCGCCAGCGCCAACGCGATCGGGACCACCCCCAACGCCTTCGACGTCATCAACCTCCACCTGGAACGCGGGCGCTATTTCACGCAGGTTGATTACGACCGCGCCGCGGCGGTCTGCGTCATCGGATCGCAGGTGTCGCGCAGCCTGTTCCCCTACGAGGACCCGCTCGGGCGATTCGTCACGGTCGGCTCATCGCTCAGCGGCGCGGTCATCCTGGAGGTCGTCGGGGTGCTCGACCCGACCGGGCTCCGCGCCGACGGCGGCGGCGGCATGGTCAACCACGACCTGGACCAGGATGTCTATTTCCCCCTGAGTCTCAGCGAGCGCGTCTTCGGCGACACCTCCGTTCGCCGCCAGTCCGGATCGTTTGAAATCAAGAACATCGAACTGTCCGAAATCTGGCTGCAGGCGGGGACGGTCAACGAGGTGGAGCACCTGGCCGCCCTCGCGCAAAACATCGTGGAGCAAAATCACCCCCGCGCCGATTTTGAGGTCAAGGCGCCGATCCAGATTCTCCGCAGCGCCGAGCGCGTGCAGGATCAGTTCAACTACATCATGGTCGGCATCGCCAGCTTCGCGCTGGTCGTCGGCGGGATCGGCATCATGAACATCATGCTCGCCAATGTGACCGAACGGACGCGCGAGATCGGCATCCGTCGGGCGCTCGGCGCCAAGCGGAAGCACATCACCCTTCAGTTCCTCATTGAAACGACCGTCATCAGCCTCGCCGGGGGGTTGATCGGCATCGCCATCGGCGTCGGCGGATCAAAAAGCCTCAGCGTCATCGTGCTTTATTTCACCGGCACCTCCCGCCCGACCAACGTCACGACCTGGTCGGTTGTGGGATCGTTCGTCATCTCGGGACTGATCGGCATCGGCTTCGGGCTTTATCCCGCCGTCATGGCCGCCCGGATGAATCCCATCGAAGCGCTGCGGCATGAGTAGCGGGCGGAAGCAGTAGGCAGTGGGCAGTGGGCAGTGGGAGGAATTTGACAGCAAGTCTTTTCTGCCTTCTGCCTTCTGCCTTCTGCCCACTTCTTCACGCGCGACGAAGGCTGGTGCGGATGGCACTCGGCTTATGGATCCAACGAAATGATCTTGATGTGCATCTGTCGCGTGCGCGGGCCGTCAAACTCGGCGAAGTAAATCCCCTGCCATCGGCCGAGCAGGAGCTTGCCATCCTCAATCAACACGGTGACGCTGCTCCCAACAAGCGACGTTTTCAGGTGCGCATCGCTGTTCCCCTCGCCGTGCTGATAGTAGAGCTCCTCCCTGGGGATCATCGCGCGGAGTTTGGCGAGCTGATCATGTTGCACGTCCGGGTCGGCGTTCTCGTTGATCGTGACGGCGGCCGTCGTGTGGGGGATGTACACGATCACATACCCCTCTTTCACGCGGTGCTGATCGATCGCGCGCTGCACGCTGGCCGTCACCTCAACGAGCTCATCGCGCCGGCTGGTCGTCACCGATTGCGTCAGGAGTTTGATGGCGCGCATGATGGGCTCCTTGTACGGGCATGTTCCCTTGCGTGTTCCACCAGCATTTGAAACGGCGCTTCATGGTCCGCTTCGCCAGCCAGGCGCTCCGGATGCCACTGCAACGCCAGATAAAACGGCAGCGACGGATCTTCCAGCCCTTCGACCACACCATCGGGCGCGGTGGCGATGATGCGCAGGCCCCGCCCGATTCCGTCCATCGACTGCTTGTGCGAGGTGTTCACATTCAAATCGACCTTCCCCAGCCGTTTTGCCAGGATCGACTCGGGGCTGAGCCGGGCCGGATGTCGTCGATTCGTCAATTCGAGCTTGCGATGCTCGAGCGCCCCACTCCGCTGAAGTTCCGGCAGAAACTGGTGCAGGCTTCCGCCCCGATGAACGTTCATGATCTGCGACCCCAGGCAAATCCCGAGCACCGGCAGCCGGCGCGATTCAACCTCCTTCAGCAGCGCGAACTCAAACGCCTCCCGATGCTCATCGAGGGGCTGCGTGTTGGGGTCCCGCTCCTGGCCGTAGCGCGCGGGGTTCAGATCGTCCCCCCCGATCAAGAGCACCCCATCCAGCCGGTCCACCAGCTCCCCAATCAACGACGCATCGAGCATGTACGGAAGCGGATAGGGCATGCCCCCGGCCAGTTCCACCGCCTTGGCGTAATCATGGTTCAGGGCATACTGAAGCGGGCGGTTCGAGGCATCCATTGTGATTCCGATCATCGGCCTGGTCATGGGTGATCCATCCTTCGCCTTCCACCCCCGACCATTTCATCATATGACCTCCCGCGGCGGGCGTCATCCGGAGGCGTCCGGCGTTGCCGGCGGCGAGGGTATTCCCACGACGCCCCCGCGACGTTTGGACGCAGGTGGGTCAATGTGGGTCGCCAATCGTCGATGACGCGCTTACAATGTCCCCATGCAAGTGGCACAAGGCATCCGTGAAGTGAATGCGCCCGCGTACGTCGAGCCGCTCCCCGCCGCAGCGCCTGGTTTGATCGTCCCGGCCGTTTCCCTCTGCCGCCGGGAGCTCGTCCGTTTCATCCGGCAGCGCAACCGCGTCATTGGCGCGCTCGTGACGCCGATCATGTTCTGGCTCTTCATCGGCGCGGGTATGGGCCGAAGTTTCAACGCCGCCCACACGCCCGGCGGCGGGGATTACCTCCAGTATTTCTTCCCCGGCACGATCCTGATGATCCTGCTGTTCACCGCGATCTTCTCGACGATCTCGATCATCGAAGATCGCCACGAGGGGTTTCTTCAATCCGTGCTCGTCGCGCCCGTCTCCCGGCAGGCCATCGTCCTGGGCAAGGTGCTCGGCGGAACCGTGCTGGCGCTCGGGCAGGGGCTGATTTTCCTGGCGCTCGCCCCCCTCATCGGGATTCATATTTCCCTTGAGGCGCTCGCCCTGGTAACGGTCATGATGCTGGTCGTCGGATTCTCCCTTACCGCGATGGGGGTCTGCATCGCCTGGCGGATGGCGTCCACGCAGGGCTTTCATGCGATCATGATGAACGTGCTGCTTCCGCTCTGGTTTCTCTCGGGGGCGCTGTTTCCCCCCGAAAAAGCGTGGGTGGGCTTGAAATGGGTCATGCTCGCCAACCCGCTCACTTACGGATTGGCCGGCATCCGACAGGCGCTCTACCTTGGACAGCCGATGGGCGGTATCCTGCCGGGGCTGACGATCCGTTTTGTCATCAGCGTCGCGTTCTCGGCCGTCATGTTTTATCTCGCCAGCATCATCGTCGGTGGGCGGACGGCGGCCGACCTCCAGTGAGGCGCTATGCCTGACGATCGCCGGCGCGCCGTGGCGGTCAAAAGCAGTCGGGTTTTGTGGAAGGAACTTATGAGCCAGGGACAAAAAATCTTCACCAGCACCCTCTGGTGCATCGTGGTGCTTCTCATGGTGGGGTTGATCGCCTCATGGACGAGCCTGGGGCAGGGCGATCACGCGGCGGCCGAAGCCAAAAACGTCCCCGGCGTGACCACTGATTTCCCCGACACGTTCGTCCCCCCCTTCTCACTGACCGATCAAGCGAATAAGCCCTTCAATGAGACTTCCCTCGCTGGGCATCCTTGGATCATCGATTTCATCTTCACCCGCTGCACCGGCCCGTGTCCCATGATGACCGAACACATGGCCGGCTTGCAGAAGGAGCTCAAGGACACCCCCGTTCGCTTCCTTTCGATCTCCGTCGATCCGCACCACGACACGCCGGAGGTCTTTGCCAAATACGCCCAGGACCACGGCGCGGACACGAGCAGTTGGTCGTTTGTCACCGGCGATCAGAACGCCATCTTCACGCTCGCCCGCAAGCTGCTCATCGGCGTGACCCCCGCCAGCGGCGAGGTTCCGATCATCCACAACACGAAGATGCTGCTGGTGGATTCCACCGGGCAGGTTCGCGGCTATTACAACTCCACCGAGGCCCCCTCCCTCAAGGCCTTGTCGGCCGCCGCCCGTAAACTGGGTGGCGGCAAAACCGGGGCGGCGCAGTGACAAAAGAAACCGCCGCCGCACTGGCCGCCCTTGATGCCGGTCTGAACGCCGCCAGCGCGACGATGCTTCTGCTCGGCTACGCCTTCATCCGCCGGGGGCGATACAAACTTCACGCCGCGATGATGCTTGGCGCGGTGGTCGCCTCCGCGATCTTCATCGTCTGTTATCTCACGCTTCACTACCACATCGGCGCGACGCGATTCCCCGAGCTGGGTTGGATCCGAACGCTGTACCTCTCGATCCTGCTCACCCACACGGTATTGGCCGGCGTTTTGCCGTTTTTGATTGTGACCACGCTCTACCGCGTGGTTCGCCGCCAGTGGAGCGCTCACCGCCGCATCGCCCGATGGACACTGCCCGTCTGGCTCTACGTCTCGATCACCGGCGTCATCATCTATTGGATGCTCTACCACCTGGCGCCGCGGCTGGCCGGGACGTGAAGTGCGGATTTTCGATTTTTGATTGAAGATTTTTGATTGTGAAGAAGGGTGCTCACCCGCTGTTCTTCAATCGAAAATCGCAAATCACAAATCGAAAATCCGTTACATTTCCGCGAAGTTCTTCAACATCGCCAGCCCCACCTTCTGGCTTTTTTCCGGGTGAAATTGCGTCGCCATCAGGTTGTCGCGCCAGATGCTGCTGACGAACGGGCGGCCGTAGTTGCTGGTTGCGGCGATGACGCCCGCATCGTCCGGCACGACGTGATACCCATGCACGAAATAGACGCTGCATCCGTCGGGCAAATCACGAAAGAGTGGTGACGGGCGCTGAAATTGCAGCGTGTTCCATCCCATGTGCGGCACCTTCAGCCCCATCGTCTTGTCCACATCAAACCGCACGCACTTGCCCCGCAGGATGCCCAGCCCGGCATGCTCCCCATCCTCGTACCCGACATCAAAAAGCAATTGCAGTCCGAGGCAAATCCCCAAGAATGGTCTGCCCTTCTCGATGTGTCTCCGGAGCGGATCGGCAAACCCCTTCTCGTTCAATGTGGCGATCGCATCCTTGAACGCCCCCACACCCGGCAGGACGATCCGCCCGCAGCGCGCGATGGCGTCGGCCGACCCCACAATCTCCGCCGCCGCCCCCACCGCCTCAAACGCCTTAAGCACCGAGCGCAGATT
>CAYTAP010000110.1:0-12975 GCA_964435775.1 uncultured Tepidisphaeraceae bacterium | reverse complement strand
TCGCGGCCAGCAGCGCTTCGGCGGCGGCGAGGAGATCGGCCTGCCCTGCGCGGTAGGCGGCGTCCAGCGCCCGCTGCACCCCGATCACTCCGACATCGTGAAAGTCGAGGCTATCGCGGTTGCGCTGCTCGAGCGTCTCGATGCCCAGGTGCCGGCGGGCGATCTGCGTGAAGAGGTCGTGCTTCGTGGTCATGGCGTCCTCCGTTCAGTCCTGAAACCGCTGCATCTCGCGGTAGTAATCGTGGATCATGCTGTTGGTGCCGGTGCATCCGTCGCAACGGAATTGCACCTCGATGGCGACCTTGAACAGGTCCTCGTCGCTGATCCGGGCGGGCAGTTCCCACGTCTTCCATGCCTGCTGCCCGCGCTTGGGGTCGCGGATGATGCTGTCGATGCGGATGGTTGTCTCGCCGGCCTTGCGCGCGATGGCGACGTGCCCGGCATCTCCGTCAAGTTCGATTCGCGTGGTACGCATGGTCGTCGTCCTTTCGGTTCGGGGTCCGGGGCGTTACTCGGCGAGGAAGCCTTCGATGGCCTCGCGGTCCATCCCGCTCATGAAGCCGACCAGATCGATCAGGTCGCTGCGGACCTTTCCGAGGTCGCCGACCTTGCCCCAGCACTTCGCGTCCGCCTTCGCGGCCGTGGCGTGCTTGTCGAGTTCCATCTGAAGGACATCGATCAGGCGGGCGATGTCGTTGGCGCGGGTCTGATAGGCGTCGCGGGCGTTGGTTCTGGCGTCGTTCTTCATCGTGTTTCTCCTTTGCGTTTGAACATGCACACAGTGCCATGCGTTCGCGGGGACATCAAGCGCAATTCGATCATAAGTCGCTTATTTTCAATATGTTAGGATGGTGAAACTGTGGCCGATCCCGACAGGCAAACCCCGGTCCAGCCCGCCGCCAATCCGGCGTCGCTGACCACGGCGCAGCTCGCGCGGGCGCTGGGGATGGCGGAAGACAAGGTCCAGCGCCATGTGGCGGACGGAGCGCCGACGGGGAAAGACGGCACGATCAACCTGGTGCATTTCGGGGCATGGCTGAATCGGAGGCTCAAGGAACGCGATGGCGATTGACCCGGCCAAACTCTCGCAGAGCGAACTGCTCCAGATCATCAACGCCACGCCCCAGGGCGCGGTGCTGACGCGGGGGCGGCTGCGCCGGCAGATGGACGCCGGGGGCCTCAAGTTCGGTGACGGCACGCACATCCATCTGGTGCGTTACGTGCGATGGCTCATGGACGAGGTGGAACGTCCGCGCCCGCCCAAGGCCGACTATGCCGAGGCGCGACGGAGGCAGGCCGAGCGCAACCGCGCCGCGACCAAGTCGTCGCAGGACATCCACCCGATCCCGCAGATCGACAACTACCCGCGCCGGAAGCAATGCGGCGAATCGTTCCGGGCGTTCTGTGACACCTACTTCCCCGCCGCGTTCCATCGCAACTGGTCGGACGACCATCTGCGTGTGATCGGTCGCATCGAGAAGGCTGTGCGCGAGGGCGGGCTGTTCGCGTTCGCCATGCCGCGCGGCAGTGGCAAGACCACGCTGGCGCGCTGTTCGGCGCTGTGGGCGATCCTGTACGGCTACCGTCCGTTTGTATGCCTGATCGGTGCGGCCGACGACCGGGCGAAGGAACTGCTGATCCCGGTGAAGAAGCACATCCTGGAGAACCCGCTGCTGCTGGCGGACTTCCCGGAGGCGGTGCATCCCCTGCGGGCGCTGGAGAACAGCTCGAAGCGACAGCTTCAACAGCACATCGAAGGGCGTTTGACGCACGTTCACTGGGGCCAGGAGAAGCTCGTCTTCCCGACCATCGAAGGCGATCACCTGCCGCTGGCATTGCGCGATGACGGGTATGAGGTCAGCCCGTCGTGCGGGTCAATCATCACGACCACCAGCCTCGACGCGAACATGCGCGGCCAGCAGCACACGCGCGCCGACGGTTCCATCATCCGGCCGTCGCTGGTGCTGTTGGACGACCCGCAGACCCGCCAGTCCGCCGCGTCACCCACGCAGACCAAGCGCCGCATGGAATTGCTCAACGGCGACGTGCTGGGCATGGCCGGTCCCGGCGAGCAGATTGCGGCCGTGCTGACCTGCACGAAGATTTACGACGGCGACCTGGCCGACCAGGTGCTCGACCGCGAGAAGAACCCCGAGTGGGAGAGCGAATGCACGAAGCTCGTGTATGCGTTCCCGACCCATGAAAAACTCTGGACCGAATACCGCCACATCCGCGAGGCGCAGGGGCATGCCGCCGCGACGGCCTTCTACCGCCGCAACCAGTCGGAGATGGACGTGGGCGCGATCGTCGCCTGGGCCGAGCGCTACGACCACAAGACCGAGGCGTCGGCCATCCAGCACGCCATGAACCTCAAGTTCAAGGTCGGCCCCGAGGCCTTCGCCAGCGAGTACCAGAACGAGCCGGTGCTCGAGCAGATCAACGACCAGATCCTCACGCCCGAACAGGTGTGCGCCAAGACCAACGGCTACGCGCGCGGCATGGTGCCGGCGGCCTGCACGAAGCTGACGATGTTCATCGACGTTCACGACCGGCTGCTGTTCTACTGCGTCTGCGCGTGGCAGGAGGATTTCACCGGCCACGTCATCGACTACGGCACGTTCCCGCAGCAGAAGCGGCCGGGATTCACGTTGGCCACGGCGTCGCACACGCTGGGACGGGCCTTTCCGGGAACCGGCAGCGACGGCGCGATCCACGCGGGCCTGGAAAAGCTCGTCTCCACATACCTGAATCGTGAGTGGAAGCGTGGCGATGGCCTGATGAAGATCGACCGCCTCCTCGTGGACATGGGCTACAAGCCCGGCATCATCGCCGACGTGAAGCGCAGAGTCGGCGGAACGGCGCTGATGGCTTCCAAGGGGCTGGGTATTCGCGCCAGCCGCAAACCCCTGTCGGGGTATTCTCGCCATCCCGGCGAGGTGCATGGCCACTTCTGGTACATCCCCAACGTGCGCAAGACAGGTGAGTTCCCGCACGTCCTGGTGGACGTGAACTACTGGAAGACCTTCGCCCACGCCGCCCTGGGCACCGCCGCCGGGGATCGCGGGTGCCTGAGCATCTTCGGCAGCGACGGACATGAGCACGAACTCTTCGCCGAGCATGTCGCCCGCTCGGAAACCTGGGTCGAGACCACCGGCCTGGGGCGGGTGGTGCATGAATGGTCGCCGCGCCCGCTCCGGCCGGACAACCACTGGTTCTTCAATGATCGCGTACATGAGACTGTCCTTCGATTAAAAGAGCCGCACATTGTGACGTGATCGCCCCAATTGTCAACCGGCACATTCCCCTGATTTATCCCGTTATCCCCAGTCAGGGCAATCGTATTTGCCCTGTCCCTTCTCTTCGTCTTTCAACCTCATGAAGGTCTCCATACCAATGGTCGGTTGTTCAGCGCATAGGATTCCCCCCTAAACGGGCGCCGGCCAGGCGATCAATCGTGCGGCGATCTGGCGGAGTAGGTCGGCCGCATCCGCGTGATTGGGGTTGTCTGCCAGGATCTCCCGCAACAATTGCCGGGCGGGGTCGATTCGTCCCAGGCCGAAGTTTGCCTGAGCCAGAAGGAATTTGGCCCGTTCCCGCTGCCGTGCATCCAGATCATCGGTGAATAGAAGCAGATTGGGCAAGGAGGTGGCGAAGTAGTCGATTTCAGCCGGCGTGGCGCTTAACGAGCGGGAATGCTCGGCCAGGATTTCCAGCAGCGCCCTGGCGGACTGCTTGTGTCCCAACTCGGCCATTGAGAGCGCCGAGTAGAGCGTTGTTTCGCTGTAGGTTTGCACGGTCATTTCCTGGAAGTCTCCTTTCGCGTCGGCCGCCAGGGCATGGTGCGCGCGGCCGGCGGCGTCGTCCCCCGCGGCCTGATAGGCCAGGGCCAGCCAATAATGCGTTGGCGACTGGTTGGCCAGCAGGTGGTGCGCCTCGCCCAGATTGACGGGGGCCGCCAAAGCTTCGGTGAACCGATCGACCGCCTCCTTGGCCTTTCCCTGGGCCAAAGCCGCCTGACCCAGCTTCAGGAAGGTGCGGGTATGTTGGGCGAGCGCCATGCCTTCGCCGCCTTCCCACGGCTGAAATCGGCGTGACACAAGGACGCGCCGCGCCTCGGCCGGGCGGTCGGTCAGGTTATACAGCGCGACCAATTCGATGCTCAGATCATCGCGCAAATCCACGATCTCCCGCTTTTGCTCCAGCGCCTCCAGGCGTTTTTGCGGCGGCACTCCGACACGTTTCCAGAGTTGGTCGCGCTCATACAGAATGCGCCCGTCGGCGGGCGCGTGCGCAACAGCCCGCTCATAGGCATCCAACGCGGCCGATTGATCATGGCGAATGTTGAACCATCCGATGCCAAGGCTGCGCCAGGCCGGCGCGAAGCCGGGATCAAGGCGCACGCTTTTTTCCCAGAGGCGGATCGCCTCCTCGTGCCGTCTTCGGTCATACAGAAGATTACCCAGATAGAACGGCGCGCGGGCATCGGACGGATCGGCATCCATGGCGGCCTGCAACGCGGCGATTTCATCCAGACGAGAAGGGAAGCAGCCGCCCCAGGGCGCCTTTTGAGCGGCTGTCCGCAGGGCCGCGGCGCGGTCGGCCCGTCCATGATGCTGATAGAACAATGCCAGCGTATAGGCGGCCATTGGCGTTGTGTTTCTGGAAATGCCCATCGCCAATGATTCGAGCAGCCCGATGGCTTCATCCGCCAGACGGGCGTTCCACAAATCCCACGCCAGGTCCAGATGCGTCTGTATATCAAACTCCGGGGAAAGTCCGCTCAAGTATCGAGCCAGGCATGCGGTCGGGTCCAGGCGGAGAGTCTCCGCCAGCCATGCCGCGGCCTGCTCCGAACGCCCCAGGCGGCGCAGGATGACGGCTTGCAGATCGCGGGCCTGAAGATGATGAACGTTCACGCGCAAAGCCCGCTCCAGGTGCTCCAGTGCCGCGGTCCACCGTCTGCGGCGACAATCAATGACGGCCAGCAGGTAATGGCCCGGAGACTGCCACGCGGCGTTCCAGGTTGATTTGTACAGCGCGTCGTAGGCCGCCTGTTCGCGGCCGAGATGGAGCAACGCCGCGCCCAGCAGATAGAACGCCTCTCCATCGCGCGGGTTCGGATTGCGCGCGGTCAATACCTCGACGGCAAGGCGCAATCGCTCCACCGCCGGTTCGAACTCTCCCCGCCTCAGATGCCAGGCGCCCATCATGACATTGCATCGGCTGTCCGTCGGGCTGCGGCGCAGCGCTTCGCGCCAATAGGCGCCGGCGTCGCGGGTGGCGTGGCGATATTGATCCAGATGCGTGCCGATCAGGAAAAGTTCCTCCAGGCTCGGCGTCTGTTGCGGCGACGGAGGCTCGGTCGCCGGCCGCGGATCGCTGTCGGGGGCGCCGGCAACGGGCGGGCGATAGTCGAGCAGCTCACGCCCATCAGCCGCCAGCACCAGAATGGCGGCCCCGTCCGCGCTCATCGATCTGGCGGAGCAGGTCAGCTTCCCAGGCCGATCCGGCGCCAAGTCCAGCACCCGCTCGTCCAGCACTTTGCCGTCGGCGGCGATGATGCGCACCCGCGCCTGATCAAACCGGCCCGTGGCGGCGATGCCGATCCGCGCGGCTTGATCCGCCACGCGCAGCGAAAGGGCGATGTCCTCGTTGGCCGCCACCGCCGGACCGATATCGCGGATGGGATACCAGTATTGACTGAAGGTCCTGGTTTCACCGGGCGCGAGGAAGGAAAAATCCGGCTGATTGTCGGTGAACACGCCGGCCATCAATTCGATGTACGGGCGATAGATGCCGCGCTCGTCCGGTTGGGTCAGGTTGCGGTCCCAGGCATATCCGAATTCATGGTTTCCCCATGTCCACAGCTTCTTCCCGGGCGCGATGTGGTGGCCGGCGACATGCACGATTCCGGCCCGTGCGGCGTGGTCATAACCACCGAAGAAGTCGGCCTGGCTGCCCTGGCACATGTAGCTTGTGGGCACGGGAATATTGGCATACCAGCGCAGGTCATCAGGGCGGTAGTGCTCGTTTTGCGGGGGAAACTGCCGCGGGCGCTGGGCCTGGGGCATGCCGTGGGCGGCCCTGGCGGCGTAATCCACCCCGTAATAGCGGCCTTGACAGTGGGGGAAGCGGCTGGTCGCCCGCCTGGCATGATCGGCGATGCTGTGAACATCCGGCGGGAAGAAAGCCTCGTACATCTCGTTGACTTCCGTCGCGACGTTCGCCCACCACAGGAAAGTCTGCGTCAGTTCGGTGCGGTTGTACAAACGCACGCGCAGTTCAAGCAAGGACCGTCCCGGACGCAGGCGGACGCCGTGAACGCCCGACATGCGGTTCATCGGCTCATGCTCGGAACACCAGACCGTGACGCTTCCGTCCGGCTCATGCTCGATCTGAACACTCGTTGGCAGGAAGGTGCCGGGGCGATGGTGCTGCGGCCAGTTGAACTCGATGCCTCCGCTGATCCAAGGGCCGGCCAGCCCCACCAGGGCCGGCTTGATCACATCCTGACGATATACCAAGTCGTAGCCGTTGGTCTTGTCCCGCGCCACATGGATCCGGCCGCCCAGTTCCGGCAGGATCATGACGCGGAGGTATTCGTTTTCCAGATGCACCGCCTGCCACGCCACATCCGTTTCTTCCTCGGCTATGCGACTGATAAACGGCAGCGGATAGACCTTGCCGCTGGAGCCTTGGTAGACGCGGCGCTCGAAGTACATCGCATGCGGCTCGGCCGCCGCCGGTTTAAAGGTGGGCAGGACGACCGTGTCGCGCCATACCTTGACCGGCCCGGTCTCGGCGGCCGGCGCATCCGACAATGAAAGCCTGGGCATTGACCCATCTCCTACAATTCAGCCCCCGGCGGGTGCTGTTCCCGCCGCTTCTCAAGCCACGCCGCAGGGAGCGTTCTTATTGCAACCACAATCCGAATAATCAGTTACAAAGTACTTGACGTACGGTCAGCGCGGCGGCGGCAAAGCGATTCTTGACGCTGACGATACGTTATGGCATAATGTATCGTCAGAAGCGGAAACGTTCAAGGGTGAACTGTGCCTTCATCGTGGCGCATCTTATCAAGCACAAGCAGAGGCCAACCATGACCAAACGCCAGCGTGTCCTCGCGGCACTGAAGCACCAGCCCACCGACATCGTCCCGCAGCAGGTGGATTTCACCATCGAGTCGCGACGCAAGGCCGTCGAGTACTATCACGACCCGGAGATCGACCGCCATATCGACAATCACCTGGCCAACGTGATGTACGACGTTTACGACGCGACCCTTAAGGAAATCCGCCCGGATTTCTTTCAGGACCACGTCGGCGTCGTCTGGAACCGCACCGCCGACAAGGACATCGGCATGGTGCGCGCGGCCGGCGGCGTCGTCCCCCGCGGCCGGATAGGCCAGGGCCAGCCAATAATGCGTTGGCGACTGGTTGGCCAACGGTGGCGGGACGGGGATGGTTCATGCGGCGGGTGTCTCCGGTTTGGGTCTGAGGGATCACAGGCATGGAAACAATCCCTGTTGGCCTCGTGTGCAAAAATGGGCGCATGGTCGATATCCATCTTTTCGCCACTAACCAATCACCCTGCATGGCCCGCGGCGGCAGAGCGGGGGCAGTTGTTCGTAGCGGCACGACCCCTTGGTGGTTTACGGAGCCGCGCACGAAGTGAGCGGTTATGCTGCGGCGGCACAAGGATGGTCTCGATGTTTGGTTTGAGGGGCTTGAACGGACGCCGGAGGATGACCGGAACGGGAAAGGGTCATTACCGGCTCCGTGGGAATTCTGAAAAAATGGCGATAGCTGCCGCAGGTTCAGCAGGAAGCATCGGCAGTTTTCCACAGAGCCGGTCACGGCCCCTTTTCCATTCCTGCCACCGGATGGATTGCCGGTCTAACATGCGCTGAACTTATAAATGCGGATGCCCTGGCTTATTCCTCCGCCAGCCATCGACGATTTTGGACAACGGCTCGAGATATTCTCACAGTTTTCCCCCGCCGCGCGACCAACTCCCGACAAGGAACCGCATGACCCCGATGCTCCGTGATCACACGAAAATCTCTCCGCCTCCCCGACTGGCCCAGACATTGGAAGAGGTTTTCGCCCATCCGACGGCCCAATACCGCGGCGCGCCGCTCTGGAGTTGGAACAACCGCCTCGACCAGAAGCAGTTGCTGCGACAGATTGACTACTTCCGAGAGATGGGTTTCGGCGGCTTTCATATCCATCCCCGCATAGGACTGGCCACGCAATATCTCGGCCCGCAATTCATGGAGATCGTCCGCGCCTGCGCGGTCAAGGCGGCCGAACTGGGCATGTTCTGCCGCCTTTACGATGAAGACCGCTGGCCGTCGGGAGCGGCGGGAGGGCTGGTGACGAAGGACCCGGCGTTTCGAGAGAAACACCTGCTTTTGACGCGCGCTCCCTACGGCGCCGATACTCCCGTGACGCGCGCTCCCTACGGTGTCGAAACTCATAAAGGCTCAGTGGCAGACCGCCATCGGGAAAGCCGGCTGTTATGGCGGTATGAGGTGGTGCTGAAAGAGGGGCTGCTGCACGACTACAAGCGGCTGGAGGCAGGTGAGTCGCCCTCCTTGGGGGGCGTGCTGTGGTATCTTTATATTGAGACGGCCGACGCCTCGCCCTGGTTCAACAATCAAACCTACCTCGACACACTCAATCCGCACGCCGTTCAGCGATTTGTGGAAGTCACTCATGAACGCTACGCCCAGGTCGTGGGTGATTTCTTCGGCGGGACCATTCCCTCGATTTTTACGGATGAGCCGCAATTTGCTCGCCCGCACTGCCTGGACGCGCCGGAGGCGGAGCATGATCTGTGCATCCCCTTCACGGATGATTTTTTCGAGTCCTACTCCGAGGCGTATGGGCAGCATTTGGAGGATGTGCTGCCGGAGTTGTTCTGGGAACTTTCACACGGCCGGCCCGCGACGACGCGGTATCGGTATTACGACCATCTTTCCGAACGATTCGCATCGGCTTTCGCGGACACCGTGGGAGACTGGTGCGGGCGGCATGGGATCGCCTTGACGGGACATCTGATGGAGGAATCGACCCTCCAACGCCAGATGCGGGCGGTGGGCGAGGCGATGCGGTCGTACCGCTCATTCCACATTCCTGGCATTGACATGTTGTGCGACTGGCGGGAATACAACACCGCCAAGCAGGCGCAAAGCGCGGCTCGGCAGTATGGCCGAGCGGGCGTGATGAGCGAGCTGTACGGCGTGACCAACTGGGATTTTGATTTCGCCGACCACAAGAGGCAGGGAGATTGGCAGGCGGCGCTGGGCGTCACGCTGCGCGTGCCGCATCTGTCGTGGGTGTCGATGGCGGGGGAGGCGAAGCGAGACTACCCGGCATCGATTTTTTATCAGTCCCCCTGGTACAAGGAATATCCGCTGGTTGAGGATCATTTTGCCCGTTTGAATACGGTGTTGACAAGGGGCCGACCGGTGGTGCGGGTGGGAGTCATTCATCCGATCGAGTCCTTCTGGCTTTGCTACGGGCCGACACCGCAGACGCAGACGGAGAGATCGGATCGTGAAGATCGCTTTGATCGTCTGACGGAGTGGCTGCTGTTTGGATTGATCGACTTCGATTTCATCAGTGAGTCGCTTTTGCCTTCTTTGTGCCCGCAGCAGGATGGGAAGTCGTTTCATGTGGGGGAGATGCGATATGACGTGGTGATCGTCCCTTCCCTGAGAACGATTCGTCTCACCACGCTTGTGCGGCTGGAGGCGTTCGCCGCATGTGGGGGAACGGTGATCTTCGCCGGGGAGATTCCTCAACTGGTGGATGCCGAACCTTCAACGCGCGCGGCGGAGTTGGGGGCCCATTGCGTGCGAACGGCGTTTGATCGAGATGCGATTATTCAACAGTTGGCGGTGCATAAGGAAATTGAAGCCGCCGGTGGGAATCAAGAGGGTTCGTTGCTGTATCAATTGCGCGAAGAAGACGCGCGGCGTTACGCCTTTGTCTGCAACACGGACCGGGACAGGGACTGCTCGGACGTAATGATTCGATTCAAGGGAGACTGGAGCGTTGAGCTGTGGGACACGCTCAACGGTGATCGCCGGACGTTGCCTTCGCAGCGTCAGGAACAATGGACCGCGGTGAGGGTGGATTTGCCGGCGCACGGCAGCGCCCTGTTTGTGCTGGATCGGCTGCGGGAACACGTTAACGTCCCATCCAAGGTCTCCTGGATACGGCGGTCATCGATTGCTTCGCCGGTTCCAATCACCCTGTCCGAGCCGAACGTGCTGCTGCTGGATCAGGCGCAGTGGCGGTTGAATGAGGAACAGTGGGAGCCGACCGAGGAGGTTTTGCGCATTGACAACCTGGTGCGCGGCCGGCTGGGTGTTCCGCCGCGCACGGCCAAGGCCGCCCAGCCGTGGACCGAAGATCGACCACCCGTCACCCTGGGAACACTGCAATTGAAGTTCGACATCTCCTGCAAGGTCGCCATCGCGGATGTGCGGTTGGTGGTGGAGGATATTGATCAACTGGAGATTCATCTTAATGGACGCCGCGTGGACGCGCGGGATGAGGGTTGGTTCGTGGATGAGGCGATTCGAATGGTTCGACTGCCGATGCTGAAGACGGGCGGACACCAACTGACTCTGACTCGACCGTTCCTGTCACGGAGGGGATTGGAATGGTGCTATCTGATGGGGGATTTCGGGGTTGAGGTCTCCGGACGACGGGCGGAAATCGTGGCGCCGGTGCGACGGCTGGCGTTCGGCGACTGGTGTCGCCAGGGGCTGCCGTTCTATGGGGGAAACGTCACATACCATTGCATGATCAACGGGTCAAATCAGGCGTCGGCCGTTCGTGTCAGTGGATTCAAAGCGCCGCTGCTGAGCGTGTCACTGGACGACCGGCCAATGGGGCCGATCGCCTTTTCACCCTTTCGCCGCGAGTTGGGCGTCGTGTCGCGCGGAAAACATCGTTTGGACATCACGGCCTACGGCAACCGAATCAATATGTTTGGGTGTGTTCATAACGTGAGGAAGGACTTGAAATGCGTGGACCCCCCTGCGTGGCGGACCGAGGGAGAGAATTGGTCGTATGAATATCGCTTGAAAAGGATGGGAGTATTGGGCGGGCCGGAGATCGAGGTAGTGCGATCAGCGTAACTCATGGCGAAGGTTGGAAACGGAAGACGGAACGCCATGGAAAACCTCCTGGAGGACATGATCGAGCATCCGGCCTTCGTCGATGAGTTGCTCGACCGCATCTGCGAATACAACCTCGGGGTCATCCGCGTCGCCATGGAGTTCGACATCGACGCCGTGCATTTCGGCGATGACTGGGGCCAGCGGCAGGGCACCATCACGGGCCTGGGCTGGTGGCGCCGCTTCATCCGCCCACGGCTCAAACGAATGCACGAGCTGGTGAAAAGCAGCGGCCCATGCGTCTCGCAGCATTCCTGCGGCGACATCCGCGAGCTTTTCCCGATCGGATCGACATCGGCCTGGACATCTTCCACACCTTCCAGCCCGAGATCATGGACGTATCCTGGGCCAAGCGGGAATTCGGCAAGGACCTGACCTTCTGGGGCGGTATCAGCACCCAGCGTCTGCTCCCCTTCAAGAGCCCCGCCGAGGTGCGCGCCACGATTCAATCGCTGCTGCGGATCATCGGGGAGAGTGGCGGCTACATCGCCGCGCCGACGCACGATGTCCCCCGCGACGTGCCCATCGAAAGCCGGGTGGCGACGATCGAAACCCTGCGCGGGCAGACGCCTTCCGACGCGGCGCTGGCGACCAGCGCCGCGGGCGGTTGAGAGGAAAGTCAACCGCGAAGGCCGCAAGAGCGCGAAAGAACGCCATACCCGGAGCCTTCTTCGGGCTTTTCGCCCTTTTCGTATTTCAACATCTTCATCGCTCGACACGCCTCACCCGGCGGCTGAAAGCCGCCTCTATGAGTGCGATTTTGCCGCAAAATTTTATTCCGGAATCGCCGGGAACCGGCGGTGACGGAACGTCAGTCCGGCCAAGGCGTTACCGCTCTTCGGAAGACCCGCCCCGACGGCCTTAATCCGATCGCCATAATAATTATTATTGACGGCGACGATACGTTATGGCATAATGTATCACCATGTTGGAAACCGCGCAAACACCGACGACGAAGAAGGGCAGAAAAGTCACGGTTGTTGACGTTGCCCGGGCGGCGGGTGTTTGTCAAGCGACGGTGTCGGCCGCCCTGCATGGGCGGGGACGAGTGGGGGAATCGCGGCGCAGGGAGATCAAGGCGATTGCCCAGGAGTTGGGCTACGAGCCGCAGTCGGCGGCGCAGTTGTTGCGAGCGGCCAAGACCAACCAGATCGGCCTGATCGTGGCGGCCGACGATATGGCCCACGCCTTCGCCAACGAGATGCCCCGGCTGGTCCTGGGCTATTTCGTCCAGCAATGCAACCGCCGCGACACGCGCTACGTCATCGAGTTCCATCATCACGCCATGGACGAGGACGGGACGGACTTCACGCCCCCCCACCAGGTCATTTCGCGACTGGTGGACGGCACCATCCTGCTGGGCGATGTCGGCGAACCCCTGCGCCGCTGGATGAACGCCCGCGTCACCCATCCCTGGGTGAGCATCGAGGAACCGGCCGAATTCAGCGTGCTGTCGGCGGCCGACGAGGGCATCACCCTGGCCATGCGGCAACTGATCGAAGGCGGGCACCGGCGCTTTGCCTATTGCGGCGGCCCGCGGCGCTATACGCAGCAGCGCCTCGGGGCCGAGGCCTTCGAGGCGGCGGTGACCGGCGTGGACGCCGCGCCTTTCATCCAGCAGTTCGCCGCCGAGCTCAACGAAGCGACGATGGCGGTGGTTTACGCCTGGGCCCGGTCGGTGCTGGTCCGCCCCGATCGCCCCACCGCCTTCGTCTGCCATGGCGAGTGCCTGGCCCGCGCCGTGATCCACGCGGCCAGCGAGCTGGGCCTGCGCGTGCCGG
>CAYTAP010000109.1:0-13135 GCA_964435775.1 uncultured Tepidisphaeraceae bacterium | reverse complement strand
ACGAACTAAACCTCGTCAAAAACACTTGACAGGAAACACAGCCGCTTTGTGACTTGGTGGCGCATTTGCCCCTTCGCGGCTCCGCGGCTTCGCGTGCCGTATGGGTCCGCCGCTCACGCTTCCGGCTCGTTGCATTTTTTCACTGCCTACCGCCCACTCTCTTTCCCTCCGTGCCCTCCGTGCCCTCCGTGGTGAGTCTTTCTCCGATCCCCCTCCGCGTCCTCCGCGTCTCGGCGGTGAACTCTTTCTTCTTCACTCCCCACTGCCTTCCGCCCTCTGCATACTTCCCACTTCCCACTTGCAACATGCAACTTCCCACTATTTCCCCATCCACCCCTCGATCCGCCCCGCCGCCAGGGCGTTGCCTTTGGGGCGAAGGTGCACGCCGTCCTGATAGACCTCGGCCGCCGGGGCGGCGGCGTAGGCATCCTTCAGGTCGAGGAAGGGAACCTCATGGTCCGCCGCCCATTGCTTCATCTCCTTGAGCAGTGTCGGATAGGGCGCGGCCTCCCAGCCGGGGCCGACGCAGGGGCTGTAGACAATCTTCATCGTCGCGCCGCTCCGGCGGCATAGCGCCAGCGCATCGGCGAGGTTCGGCAGGATCGACGGATCGGCCACGACCGCCGGGCCGGTGGTCGAGCCGGCGTCGTGCGCGGCGGGCCGATGAAAGATGCGAGGGGAGAGATAGCGAACCCAAAGTTCCGACAGCGCGCACAGCGGCTTTTGAGTCGGATAGCCGCCTACGGAAGTCAGATTGCCGGGATTGAAGTGCTGAGCCAGATCCCCCGTGTTGAGCACGAAGATGACCTGATCGGCGTCGAAGGTCCCGCGCGATTTCAGATAGCCGACTTCGTTGGCGACGGCCCATGCGCCGGTTGAGGCGTTGAGGACCTCGACCGGCTTACCGAGTTTTTGCGGAAGATCGCGGGCGAGCAGCGACGCGAAGATTTCGCCTTGATCGACGTGCGTCGTCCCGTAGGTGACCGAATCGCCCAGGAGCAAAATCCGCAGCGTCCCCGGCGGCTTGGCCGCGGGAAACGCCGCCGAGCGCTGGCTCTGGGCGTTGATGATGTTCATGCACCCGAAGCGGCGGATGTGCTGGTTGGGCACGGGCAGGTAGCCGCACGCGGCGTCGGTCTGGTAAAGAATCGGATTCCCCAGCCCCGCCCCCACCCGCAGCCCCACATCCGCCGCGATGATGAGCAAAATCAAAACGAGCAGTCCCCACAAGAGCTTCCGCCGCAGTCGGCGCTTGTGCGGGGCAGTCTCCATCGCCGCGTCGGGTTGGGTTTGATCGGACATGATGGAGGAAAATGTAGCGGGGGGGAGGAGAAGGTGCCAGCAGAGAATCGCGACGCGCTGCCAACGCAGGATGCGACACCATTTTGCAATTTCATCGCCGCTCGGACACAATCGCATGTCCTATGAGTCGATTCGATTCCTGGTTGAGGGGGATGCTGCCGCAACACACGCGGGCGTGGCTGCGGCGGAGCGACGCGGTGAACAAGCTGCTCAAATGGCGCTACGGCGGGCCGCGGCACAAGCCCCATCCCCACGCGCCCTACGAGTTCCACTTCGATGGGTACCGCAACGTCGGCTGGGCGGCGGGGGCGTTGGCGGAAAAGGAGGATGTCGAGATTCAATTTGTGCGCGAGCTTTTGAGGAAGCATCCCTGCACAGTCGCCTGGGACGTCGGCGCGAACGTCGGCTTCTGGTCGCTGTTTCTGGCCGGGATCGAGCCGCCGCTGGAGGAGCTGTACGCCTTCGAGCCGGATGCGACGAATCTTCATTGGCTGCGAACCAACCAGCGGGAGAACCGGTTGAACCGGCTGACCATTCGTGATGTCGGGCTGTCCGATCACGCGGGGACGGCCACCTTTTTCGCCGATGGCATGACCGGCTCCACCGGCTCGCTTGAGCGGGCGGCGGATTTTCTGGGTGAGGAATATGGCCAGGCGCGGAAGGAGGTGAGCATTGGGCTTTCGACGGTGGACTTGGAAGTGGAGGCCGGATGCCCACCGCCCGGCTTCATGAAGATTGACGTGGAGGGACACGAGTTGCAGTTGCTTCAGGGCGCCCGGCGAACACTCGAGAACCATCGCCCCATGCTGATCATGGAGGTGTCACAACACGAGGATGAGGTGGGCAGGCTGTTGAGAGACCTGGGGTATCGACTGCTGAGCCCCGAAAGTGGGCAGCCATTGGATCGGCCTGAGTTCTCCACCGTGGCGCTGCCGCACGAGTGCGCCTAGGTGCGGCGAGATCGATATCCCTGCTGCCGCCCGCTATCCGTAGTCCGTAGTCCGTTGCCAGTGGTCAGATGCAATGGCGAAAGAAGATTCACCGCCGAGACGCTCCAGAGCGCGGAGAAGGCTGTGGCCTCACGCGAAGCCGCGAAGGGCGCGAAGGGAAATGCCGGTTGAACCACCAAGCCCACAAAGAGGCGCTCGACCGCCGAACACCGCCACCAACCGGCACGCTCTTCCATAAAAAAATAGATTGATGCGCTCCGCTCCCGAGCGAGCAAACTCCGCACAGGAACCTCTTCGTGGTCTTTGTGCCCTGGTGGTTCATTTGTATTTTCTTTTCTTCGCGCCTCCGCGCCTTCGCGCGCCATATCAGCCCGGCGCTCACGCCTCCGGCCCGCGGCCTACTTTCCTGCTTTCCTCCGCATTTCCCGGTATTTCGCCACCGACAGAAACTCATAGATGGCCAGCAGGCGGCAGAAGATGTAGCCGGGGAGGCCGTCGAGGAAGCCGCGCTTGAGGATGTAGCTGTAGAGGAAGCGCTGGGTCGGACGGCAGGGAAGGTGGCGGGAGAGGGCCTTGAGATGCCGCCGCAGGTTCACATCCGTGTTGCTCGCCACGGTTTTGTGCTGGCCGGTGCCCTTGAGCTGCACCGCCGCCTCCCAGTTGCTGTAGCGGTTGTGCTTCTCGATGAAGGTGTCGATGTCGGGGAAGGCGAAGTGGAGCATGTCATGCTTGAGATGGGCGACCGGGCCTTTGGGCACGATGTGCTCGTGGACCTCGTTGTCGCCGCTGTGGGTGTCCCCCACATCGGTCAGCTTCTCGAACTCCCCCATGCCGCGCTTGAGCAGGCGGAGGTTCCAACTGGGGTAATAGCCGCAATGGCGCAGCCAGCGCCCCATGAACATGAAGCGGCGGTTGACCCAGTAGCCGACGAAAGCGTCGCTCTGGATCGCCTGGGCGATCTCGGCGGCCAGCTCGGGGACGATCCATTCATCGGCGTCCACCATGAGAACCCACTCATGCTTCAAATCGGCGTGGCGCAGGGCCCAGTTGCGCTTCTTGGGCCACTGGCCGTTCCACTGGAAGGGAATGATCCGCGCCCCATACTCGGCGGCGATGCGCGGCGTGTCATCGGTGCTCATCGAGTCGATGAGCACGACCTCATCGGCCCAGCGAAGGTGATCGAGGCAACGCGGCAGGTTCTTCGCCTCGTTGAGCGTGGGGATCATTACGGTCACGGGCGCCTTGACGGGCACGGTGGAATCGGAGGCGATGGCGGAAGCGGGTTGGGCGGCGATGGGCTGGGTCACGGTTCAACCTGTCGGTGTGTGGGACATGCGTCGGGCATCATGGACGATTGGTTTAGATTATACTCTCACGGCATCACGTTCAAACGCCGGTATGACAAATGCCTCGCGGCAATGGGCCCAAAGCAAGGGAATGGACATGGCATTGGCATCGCAAAGACAAACCATCGCCGCGCTGCGGCCATCGTCGCCGGAAGAGAGTGCGTCGATCCGCCCCTTGCGGGTGCTGATGATCCTCCCCGGCATTTCCGGCGGCACAGGCACCTTCATCAAGTCCCTCGCAGCGGCGCTGAATCACAGCTTCCCCGGCCGATGCGCCGCATCGCTCCTCCTGCTGCGGAACCAGACATTGCCGCCAGAGGACCGCGCCGCCTTCGCCACCGTGCGGACGCTGGGGGCGAGCGTCCGAACCGGCTGGCGGCGGTTTTACGAACTGCCGATCGACTTTTTCCGCCTCCGCCGCGCCTTGGGGAAGGAGAAGCCCGATCTGACCTTCACGATCGGCACCTACTCCAACGTCCTGTGCGGCCTGGCCGCCGGTGGCGTTCCCGTCGTCATGAGCGAACACATGAACATGAGCCTGCGAGTCCGCGCAGCGCGCTTCGGCTGGATCATGCGATGGTTCATGCGCTGGGTCTATCCGCATCACCTGATCGTCTGCGCCGCCGAAGGATTGACGCGAGACCTGGAACAATCCTTTGGCGCGGCGCGGACGCGGGTCATCCCCAATGGAATCGACATCGAGCAAGTCCGCGCGCTGGCCGAGGCGGACCCCGGACCGCTTCCCACCGGCGAACCGTATTGCATCGCCGTCGGGCGGCTCACGGCGCAGAAGGATTTCTCCACCCTCCTTCGCGGCTACGCCCTCGCCTGCAAGGAGGGACTCCCGCTGCACCTGCTCTTGGTTGGCGATGGGGAGGAGGCGGAATCGCTCAGGCGGTTGGCCGGGGAATTGGGCATCACCGGGCGCGTTCATTTCGTCGGCCACCGCGACAACCCCTACCCGCTGATGAAGCATGCCGCCTTCCTCGCCCTGACCTCCACCTGGGAAGGGTTCGCCTATGTGCCGCTGGAGGCGATGGCGCTGGGTGTGCCGTGCATCGCCACCCGCTCGGATGGACCGGCGGCGATCTTTCAGGAGGGCGAATCCGGCATGCTCGTCGAGCCGGGCGATGCCGCGGCATTGGCCCTGGCGATGAAGCGAATGAGCCAGTCGGACATCCACACGGACTACGCTGCACGGGCGCGCAGGCGCGCGGCGGAATTGACCGTGGAGCGGATGGCCGAGGCTTACTTCCAACTGTTTCAGGAGGAAGTGGCGAGGGTCAGTGCCGGTCGGTGAGCGGTGAAGGAACGCGATCCGGCGGGCGGCCACTGGTCACGCGTGGGCATTCACCTGCTCGATGGCTGAATGGATCGAATCCTCCATGCTCATGTAGTCCCACAGCCCATAGCGCCCGATCGGGTGAACATCAAATTCCGCCAGCCGGTGCAGGATCGCCGCGACGGCCGCCTCGCGCTCGGGCGTATGATGCACATACGCGCAGCGCATCACATGCGTCACCACGCAGGCGATGGCGTCGAAACGGACCCATCCCAGGTCGCGCAAACTTTGCAGAACCCTCGGCTGAAGATCGCCGGCGACATCCACCTCGTCGATTCGATCCCCCGGCGTCCCCACCTCCACATACAGCGATGCGTGGCCCGGCGGGCACATCCCCCGGCTGATGTTGGAATAAAACCCGACGCGGTAAAAGGGAATCGCCCGGTCCGGCACATAAATCCAGTGCGCCTCGGCCAGCTCCGGCGCAAGCTCGCCGCGCAGGCCGAGGTTGATTGCGATCGTGGAACTGTGGCTGAGCCGGCGGGCCGCATCGCGGAGCAGCGGATCATTCGACTTTTCGCACAGCGTTTTGAGGGGAATGCTGGAAAACAGTTTGCTCCATCGCCACCGCCGGCCGCCGGATGTGGTGAGCATTCGACTTGGCAGGTCAATGTGCCTCATCTCCTGAAGCAGCTCCACATGCTTCACCCCTCCTGCCAAACCCACAACCAGCCGCTCGATCCCGCCGATCTTCGGATACCAGAACTGCGAGTTGTACTCCGGGGCGGCCGGCGCGCTTGGAACCATCCCCCGGCGCACGCGATCTTCATCCGGCGGTGGGAAAAAACGCTTGATGGCATGGAGTGACAGGCGGCCAAGATCAATCGCCATCGTCTTCACATTCTGAGGAATGAGAAACTGTTCGGCGAGATATTCACCGAAACCGCTCGTGACGAAATCACGAAAGGTGGCCTGCCCAACCGGCGGCAAAGGAGGCCGCCTTTCATACGATTGAATGCTCGCCTGTCGCTTTGGCTCGGGCAGGTCGCCCATGTGGTACTGAACCGGCGCAGGAACCAGCCGGCCGCCCATGTAACAGAAACTTCGCCGATCGATCCGTTGCCACTGGTCGTCCTCCAGAGCGGCATAGGGAACGCCGGAGGGCGCGCCGTAGCGGCTCAGATGGAGCAGATGGCCGGTGTAATCAAAGCAGAACTCCCCCACCCGAACGGTGCGCGTCAGCCCCCCTGCCGAAGGGCATGCCTCCAGAACCACGGTGTCATCGCCGCGCTCCTGCAAGGCGCGTGCGGCGGCGAGCCCTGAAATGCCTCCGCCCAGAACCAGCGTCTGTTGTTGATGGCTCGTTGACGCCACTAAGAGTTCCTCCCAATCAATCATCGCATGCTACGTCGCCAGCGCAGTGCGGGCAAACCATGACGATAAATGAGACGGACACCACCGTCACCCGTGACGTGGCGACAAAGGTCTGTAGAATGGAAGATACAACGGTTGGATGCGACCACGAAGCGCCATGGACTCAGGCATGACTCACGATCAACCCAGCCCCCCACCAGCCACGAAGCCCGAAAAGTGGCCTTACCCGTTTCATGAATATGCCCGCCGCGCTGCATGGGCGGTGATCTGGGCAACGGTTTGGCAACTTTGCTGGGCGCGGTTACCGCTGCTGCGAAGCCTGATCCTCCGCGCTTTTGGCGCAAGCAACCATCTCACAACACAGATGATGGCATCGGTTCGGATCACGCGCCCCTGGGATCTGCAAATCGACGACCACTGCACCTTCGGAGCCCGCGTCCATCTGTATAACCTCGGCGGCATCACCATTGGTCGAAGAACATTTTTGTCGCAGGATGTCTATGTCTGCGGCGGGACGCACGACTACACCGATCCAACCTACCCCCTGCTGCGCAAGCGCATTGTGATCGGTCACCATGTATGGATCGCCGCAGGCGCATTCATCGGCCCCGGCGTCACCATTGGCGACGGCGCGGTGATCGGCGCTCGCGCGGTGGTGACCAAGGATGTCGAGCCGTGGACCGTCGTTGCCGGCAACCCGGCCCGGCCAATCAAGAAACGTGTCATGCAACACCCCTTTACCACATGAAAAACAACCCAACCCACTGGCTCACCCTCCACCCCGCCTCCGCCTTCTCCGCCTCCCGCATCCTCATCACCGGCGGCGCGGGGTTCATCGGTTCGCATCTGGCCGAGGCGTTGTCACAACTCGGGGCGAAGGTGGTCGCGCTCGATGACCTTTCCGGCGGGGATGAGGCGAATCTGCGGGGGTTCGCCAACGTCGAGTTTGTTCGCGGGAGCGTGCTCGATCAGTCCCTGCTCGCCCGGGCCGTCGCGGGGTGTCGCTATGTGTTTCATCAAGCGGCGCTCGGGTCGGTGCCGGGGAGCGTGGATCGGCCGCGGGAATATTACGACGCCAACGCGACGGGGACGTTCAACGTGCTCGAGGCCTCCCGCGCGGCCGGCGTCAAGCGGGTCATGTTCGCCGCCAGCAGCAGCGCGTATGGAGACTCCGAAGTTTTGCCCAAGATCGAGTCGATGGCGGTGTTGCCCAAAAGCCCCTACGCGGCGACGAAGGTCGCGGGGGAAGCGCTGCTTCGCGCGTACAGCGCCAGCTACGGGCTCGACACCGTGTCCCTCCGCTACTTCAACATCTTCGGCCCCCGCCAAAACGCCAACAGCGCCTACGCCGCCGTCATCGCGGCCTTCGCCAAGTCAGCGCTCGCAGGCAAGAAGCTGGCCATTTATGGCGACGGCGAACAATCGCGAGACTTCACCTTCGTCGCCAACGCCGTTCACGCGAATCTGCTGGCCGCCCGCGCCGCCAAACCGCTCAATGGCGAAGTGATCAACGTCGCCTGTGGGCAGCGCGTGGCGGTCAACGAACTGGCCGAGCTGGTGCTGAAAATCTACGGCCGCCCCGATCTCGCCCCCGAGCACAAGCCCGAACGCGCCGGCGATGTGAAGCATTCGCTGGCGGACTTGTCAAAGGCCAGGGCGCTATTGGGCTATGAGCCTGTGGTGGAGTTCGCCGAGGGACTGGAACCGACGCTCGAATGGTACAAGAGCGTATTGTGAGGGTTCGAGGTACAGGCCAAAGGCGGATTCACCTCGGAGACGCCGAGAGCGCGGAGAAGACAGTGGGTCACGCCAAGCCGCGAAGGTCGCGAAGAAAAAGTACGGATGGAACCACAAAGCCACGAGGCCCACAAAGAGACGCTCGAGCGCCAAACACCTCCGCCAACGGGCATGGTCATCCAAAAAAATAGTTTAACGTGCTCAGCGCCCGGGGGAGCAAGCTTCTCCCAGGTAGCTCTTCGCAGTCTTTGAGCCCTGGTGGTTTATTTGTATTTTCGGCTTCGCGGCTTCGCGCGCCATGTTGGTCCGTCGCTCACGCTTGCGGCTCGTAAAGATTCACCTCCGTGTCCTCTCTTCGAGCCTGAGCCTCAGAGCCGAAGGCCGTGGCGAGATTTCCTTCTACTCGGCCGCGGAGGCGGGAGCGGGGGTGGGGGTCGCGGACGGTGCGGCGGGAGGAGGGGCGATGTCGGCTGGCAACGCTGGAAGGGTGACCCCTTCGCGGACGGCGGTGTCGCGGAGGGCCAGGGCTTGTTGAAGCTGGGACTGGGCCTGGGCTTTGTCGCCGGCGGCGGTGGCGAGTTGACTGGCGCTGTAGAGAGTCAACAAGCGGGCGACGGTGGCCTGGTTTTTCTGGGCGGGGGTGGCGTAGGGGGAACTTTCAATCATCGCGGCCAGACGATCATCGGCGCTCTTATATGAAGTCCCGGCATTGGCGCGGGCGGAGTCGGCTTGCGCCTTGAGGTCCGCCGACGACGGCAGATCAGCGGGCGCTGCGACACCGGCGGTTTTGAGGGCGGCGGCGAGGGAGCCGGCCATCGCGGCGCGGGCATAGAGAGCGGCGGCGTGATCGGCGTCGAGCATCGCGGCGGCACGCTCGACGGCGGACTGTTCGATGGTGTATTCGGCGGGATTGACGGTGGTGGTCAGGGCCTTCCACGCGGCGGCCTGGGGAGTGCCGCGATAGGCTTCGGAGTTGATCTTGGGACCAAGCTCGGTATGCACGCGTTGCGCGGCGGTTTCGGCGGCTTTGAAGTTTTTCGCGGCGTCGGCCAGGAGGTCATGCGCTTGCTTGCGAAGCTGGTCGGTCGCCGCGACGCGGGCATTGAGTTGGGCGAGCTTGGCGGAAATCGTCGTGGCGGAGAAGTCGGCGGCATCGGTGGAGGCCGGGGCGGCCGGGGCAGTGCCGATGGCGGCGGTGATCGCATTGCCCTGCTCATCGGCCACCTTTTGCAACGCGGCCCAGCGGGCGGAGATCGCGGCTTTGTGCGACTCGAATTGCGCGATCGCCTCCTCGATCGCCTTCCGCTGGGATTGCGCGAAGGCCAGATCATGCTGCTGGACGGCCAGTTCGGCCTGTGCGACGTTGATTTGACGATCGAAATCGGCGGCATTTTTGCGGAGGTCGGCCGACTTTTTGTAGGCATCGACCGAGGCGCGGCCTTTGAGCGTTTCGCTTTGGGTTTGCAGGGTGTCCGCCTGCCCGGTCGCCTGATCGCGCTTGGTGGAGAGGTCTTTGATCTGATCCTGCTTCTTGGAAATCTTCCCTTCGAGTTCGGACAGATGTTGTTTGACGGCGCCGAGTGTGGGGATCGTGTTCTCGCCATTCGTGAGCCACGCCGCTTTGTTGTCGGCGCCCTGGGCGGCCGCGATCTGCTTGGAGGCGGCATCAAGGGCGGCGGCGGGCTCGTTGGCATTCAGCCCGGCGACGAGGGTGTTGATCGCCGCGATGTCGGAAGCGAGTTGACGAATGTCGAAAGCCTCGCGCACGTTGCGGACGCGATTGTCGTCGATCTGGCGAATGAGCGCATTGGCGGATTGAAGCTGCGACTGGGCGAGAAGCGACTTGGCACGGGCCTGGGTGGCAGCCGATGCACCGGTTTCGCCGGCGGCCTGCTGGAGCTTGGCGGTATCGGTCTTGGAGGTGCCGCTGGCGGCGGCGATGGCACTGGTCACGCGATGGTCGGCTTGGGTTTGCGCGCTTTCAAGCTGGTCACAGCCGGAGACGAGCACGAGGAGCCCGGCGGCAACGGGAGCGGCGAATAGAAGCGACAGGATGCGGCGGCGTTCCCGATGAGCGGCGGCCGGTCGCGGAGCATGGTTGGCGGGCATCGACTTGTGCGAAACGGGCATGGGCGGGTCTCCTGGAATTGCGGGGCGATGGTTCTTCGCAACCGCAATATGAATCAGTGGTTGTGACGCTTTTGCTGCGAACCCCCGCCGGGGGTTGAAGCGATCTTCACACGCGCAATGGTGGATGTCAAACGAGGGGAGTGGCGACGACAGGCGAGGATGGGCGGGGTTAGGTTGAAGGAGCAAGGGTAAAGGATGATCGCCACGAGCCCGAAGCGTTGGCTACTGACTGACCGGGGTAAAATGCCGGGCAATGACTGCCCAGTGCCGGATGGGGACGGGCGGTGGCCTCTCTCAATGTACATAGAACGTGATGCACGAATGGGCGGTTCACGCGTCCATGCCATTCACCCCCTCCACCAAAGCTCCAGCATCAGCAGCGCATAGAGTCGCTGGGAGTGATCCACCCGGCCGGACGCATGATCGGCCACAAGCCGCTCAAGCGCGGGCTTTTGGAAGTGCTCCATTGCAAACGAATCGGTCGAAAAGAACAGGTCGTTCAGCATGTCGCGCAAGTCGGTGCGCAGCCACTGGCCGATGGGCACGGCGAAACCCATTTTGCGACGTTTGAAGACCCATGCGGGAAGATCAGCGGCGAAGGCTTCGCGGAGCATGCGTTTGGGACCGCCGGCGAGGAGTTGGGGCGTGGTGAGGCTGGCCGCGAGATTGACCACATCCGGGTCCATGAAGGGAGAGCGCACTTCCAGGTTGTGAAGCATCGAAGCGCGATCGACCTTCGTGAGCAGGTCGCCGGGGAGATAGGTCGCTCGATCCACGGCCAAGGCGCTGCGAACCGGGTCCATGTGCGCGAGCATCGCGTTCATGAGCGCCGCCATGTCGTTGTTTGATACCAGTTCGGCCCGCAATGACGGGATCAGCAAATCGTCAATCTGCTTGTTGCTGAACAGCGTCATATAGCTGGCATATCGCTCGGCCGGGGAAAGGTTGATCGACTTCAGGAACCGCTTGAGGCGAGCGATACGGGATTTGGGATGGGTGCCGGGAAGATTTCGTGCCACCGTGCCGGCCAGCAGCGCACGAAGTGAAGCGGGGATGTGATTCAACCAAGAGTCGAATCGCATCGCGCGATAGCGGTCGTAGCCGCCGAAGAGTTCATCGCCGCCGTCGCCGCTCAGGGCGACCTTGACGAATTGCCGCGCCTCGCGGGCAAGATAATGGGTGGGGAGCGCCGAGGAGTCGCCGAAGGGTTCGCCGAAGACGGCCGCCAGCTTAGGCAAATCCTCGGCGGCGTGGGGATGGACGACGGCGCTGTGATGGGTCGTGCCCAAATGCCGCGCGACAGCTTCGGCATATTGCCGTTCATCGTAGCGGCGATCATCAAAGCCCATGGAAAAGGTGAGCACCGGCTGATCGCGCGGCACGGTTGCTTTCATCGCCGTCGCGATGATCGAACTGTCGATCCCGCCGGAGAGGAAGCATCCGAGGGGGACATCACTGACGAGTTGCCGCCGCACGGCCTCTCGCACGCGTTCACCCGTCCATTGCACGGCCTTCTCATCGGATAGCGGCGAGTGAGTATCGCACGATCGATAAGTCCCCACCTCCGCAGCCGCGCCGGATGCGAACAGGCATTCACCCGGTCGTAATTGTCGCACGCCTCGGTAAATCGTCTGACACGCAGGGACGTACCCATACGAGAGATAATTCCCCAGTGCCGCAACATCCGTTTGCCAGTCCGGCCAATCGAGCAACCGCAGTGCTGACAGCTCGCTGGCAAAGGCGATCGTCTGCGGTGATTGAAGAGCAACGCCCTGATTCAACGTCGCCGCGAATGAGCCTGTTTCATCAAGATAGGCGACATACAGCGGCTTTTGGCCCATGCGATCACGAGCCAGAAAAAGTTCCCGTTTCCGCTCATCCCACACCGCAAACGCGAACATCCCGTTCAACTTCACCAGGCAATCGCGTCCCCAGGTGTCATACGCCAAAAGCAGCACTTCCGTATCGCCCGACGTGCGCCAGCCATACTCCGGCCGGCACTCCGTCAATTCCTTCTTCAATTCCCGATAGTTGTAAATCTCCCCGTTGAAAACCAACGACAACCAAATCGCTCCGTCAGGACTGACGATGTGAAACGGTTGATTGGAGCGAGGATCGGGATCGAGAATCGACAGCCGCCGATGAACAAGCGCCGCCTGCGGGCGAGCAATCGTCACCTCATCCTCGTGACTGAGATAGATCCCCTCCCCATCCGGCCCGCGATGCGCGAGGCGGTCGCTCATCCTCACCAGCGCCTCGCGCCCGGTGCGGTGCGAGTTGGACCAGGTGATGACGCCGGCGAATCCACACATAGGTTTGAGCCAAGGGAGTAGTCAACATTTGTGGCTTCGCAGGCGGCACCGGCGGAAATTGGAGGGCGTTGCTCCCGCAACGCCGCAGCGCCGCGGGAGCGACGCCCTCCATCCATGCACATCGGCCACAATAATTGACTACTCCCGTTTGAGCCAATTGCGATGAGCCGTCCGCTTGCCCGCGCGTCCAAGGGGTTATACCCTAAGCCGCGTTGGGGGTTTGTGGAAGGAAACGTCGCGCATGAGCATTCTCGTCAACAAAAATACGAAAGTCATCTGTCAGGGGATCACCGGTTCGGCCGGGGCATTTCACACCAAGCAATGCCTGGAATACGGCACGAAGATGGTCGGCGGCGTCACGCCCGGCAAGGGAGGAACCAAGGACGCCAACGGTCTGCCCGTCTTCAACACCGTTGCCGAGGCCGTCCGCGCCACCGGCGCTGATGCGACGATGATCTTCGTTCCGCCCCCCTTCGCCGCCGACGGGATCAATGAGGCGGCCGACGCGGGATTGAAAGTGATCTGCGCGATCACCGAAGGCATCCCCGTGCTTGATATGGTGAAAACGCGCGCGTTTCTCGAAGGTTATCCGGAATCCAAACTGATCGGTCCCAACTGCCCCGGCGTCATCACGCCCGGCGAGTGCAAGATCGGCATCATGCCCGGCTACATCCACACCCCGCGCAAGAAAGCCAAGAGCGG
>CAYTAP010000108.1:12747-13789 GCA_964435775.1 uncultured Tepidisphaeraceae bacterium | reverse complement strand
AGAGGAAGACGGCGGCTGAAGCCGCCCCTACCAAAGAGAATTGAAACACCCTGCGTTTCCCTGATCCGCATATGACGTCGCCCGCCGGCCTCGCTATAATGGCTGCAAATGACCCCACAATCCTCAAATGATCGTTATCGTGTCGCCAAGTTGGCGTTGGAAGATGGAAGCGTGTTCACCGGGCGGGCGTTCGGGGCCGATGGGACGACCGAGGGGGAGGTCGTCTTCAACACCTCGATGACCGGCTACCAGGAGATCCTGACCGATCCCTCCTACAAGGGGCAGATCGTCACGATGACCTATCCGCTCGTCGGCAACTACGGGATCAACCGGCATGACATGGAAAGTTCGCAGCCGCATGTCGCGGGGTTTGTGATCAAGGAATTGTCGCCGATTTCGTCGAACTATCGCTCGGACATGACGCTCGACGCGTATCTCAAGGAGCACAATCTGCTGGGGATCGAAGGGATCGACACGCGGGCGCTGACGCGGCGGCTGCGGATCAGCGGGGCGATGCGTGGGGTGCTCTCCAGCGAGATTCTCGACGATGCCCAGCTCGTTCGTCGGGCGCAGCACTCGGCGCAGATGATCGGGGCGGATTGGGTGAAGGCGGTTCGCCCGGCCGAGGGGTATGGGTGGGATCAGGATCAGGGGGAGTGGGGGCTTGGCAAGGTGGAGCGCGGGGATGGACTGCATGTCGTGGCGCTCGACTGCGGGGCCAAGAGCAACATCCTTCGCAACCTCGTGGAGCGCGGCGTGCGCGTGACGGTTGTTCCGCCGGAGACCCCGGCCGAGGATATTTTGAAACTCAATCCCGATGGGGTGTTCATCAGCAACGGTCCGGGTGATCCGGCGGTGCTTGATTACGCGGTCAAGCCGCTCAAGGGGATCATTGGCAAAATCCCGACGTTCGGCATCTGTCTCGGCCACCAACTGCTCAGCCGGGCGCTGGGGGCCAAGACGTACAAAATGAAGTTCGGGCATCGCGGGGGAAATCAGCCGGTGAAACACCTCGACACCGGGCGCGTGGAAATCACCAGCC
>CAYTAP010000108.1:0-12737 GCA_964435775.1 uncultured Tepidisphaeraceae bacterium | reverse complement strand
GTGGCCAGCGGCAAAGTGCTCATCACCAGCCAGAATCACGGTTTCGCCGTCGACCGCAAAAGCCTCGAAGCGCACGGCGGCATCGTCACCCACCTTAATTTGAACGACAACACGGTGGAGGGTTTCCGCCACCAGTCGCTGCCGGTCTTCAGCGTGCAATATCACCCCGAAGCCTCCCCCGGCCCGCATGATGCGGCGTATCTGTTCGACGCCTTCATCGAGATGATGAAAACCAAACAGCCCGTCACCGGCGCCCGCCTGGCGGAGCTTCAGACCCTCCGCGAAAAGGGGAATCCGGCGGCGGTGTGAGGGGCGTGGGAACATTTGGTGGCCAATTGGGCGGTATTACTCCCTCTCCCGGTACGCCGGGGGAGGGTTGGGGAGGGGGTTTTTCGGTTGATGAAGAAGACCCCTCCCTGCCTCCCCCGGAATACCGGGGGAGAGGATAAGAGTTTGATTGCACGCCGGGCGTGGGGACGATCGCCATTTCCAATCAGGATGCATCGGCGGGCTTGAGCGACGCGAGGGCGTCGGGGATTTTCACTTCCTGCCACTGTCGATCGAGAAAATAGCTGACGTATTTGAATCCGATCCCGCGCAAGAGTTCGAGGCTTGATTCGAAATCGGCGGCCACGCGCTCGGGCGTGTGGCTGTCGGAGCCGAGGACGATAGGGATGTGCCGGGCGGCGATTTCCGCGAGAATCGTCGGGCTGGGGTTGATCTCCTTGATCGCCTTTTGCAATCCCGACGTGTTGAGTTCCATCGCGGTATGGCTTGCGGCGATACGGTCGAGGGAGCGGCGGATGTCGTCCATGACCAGCGCGACATCCCACTGGTTGGGGAAATCGTTTTTGATGAGGTCGGGGTGTGAGATCGCGTCGAACAGATGCGTCTCGGCCGCGTCGGCGAGGTGCTTGAAGTAGGTCCGCTGATAATCGAGGGGGTCCCCGCGCCAATACAACTGGCGGTACTCGGGCACCTGCGGGTGAACCGAGCCGAGGATGTAGTTGAACGGCGCCTTTTGATGCAATTCGCGCAGCCACGGCTCCATGCCGGGCGCGTAATCGCTTTCCAATCCGAGGCGCACATCGACCTGCCCCGCGTAGGCTTGCCGGGCGCGCTCGACAAGCGCCACGTATTGGTCAAATTGATCCACCCGCATGCGGACATTGGATGACCAACCATTGGGGATTGGGTTGTGGCAGGTGATGATGATTCCGGCCAACCCCCGCGCCTTGGCGCGGGCGGCGTATTCCTCCGGTTCACCCGTGGCATGCTTGCACAGCGGGGTGTGCATGTGAGAGTCGTAAAGGCAAGGTTTCATGATCGATACCGATTCCAAATCCGTCAGCGTCGCCCCATCGGCATCATGCGCATGTCGGGGGTGTATGGCAACCAAGGTGATGGGACGCCGGCCGTTGGGGGTTCAACGCTTTGTCGCGGGCCTGGATCGCTTGCTCATTCCGCGCGGGTTGCGGCTGGCGTTGGCGGCGGATCGGCGGAATTGACTGGCCGGGCCGCGCCGGGCTTTGCCGCCGGCGCGCGGGGTATGGGTGCCTTGCGGGAACGGGCGGTGGGCGGGATGGCTTCGTTTGGCCGGGCGGTTGGAAGGTTCGGCCTGCTTCTGTGGATGCCGGGAGACAGACGATTCCGAAGCGATGCGCGCTGCCGCGGGGGCGCGCTCGGAGGCTGGCAACGACGCGAGGGGATTCGCCTTTTCCGGAATCGCGCGGCGCAGCAGCCGCTCGATCGCCCGCAGATTCGCCACCTCTTCATGATCGCAGAACGAGACGGCCGCTCCCGCCGCCCCGGCGCGGGCGGTTCGACCAATTCGATGCACATACGTTTGCGGCTCGTGGGTCAGGTCATAGTTGACGACATGGGTGATTCCATCGACGTCGATTCCGCGCGAGGCGATGTCGGTCGCCACGAGGATGCCGAGCTTGTTGCTTGAAAAGTGATCGAGGGCGCGCTTGCGGGCGTTCTGGCTTTTGTTGCCGTGAATCGCCTCGGCCTTGATGCCCCTGGCGTGGAGATGGCGGACGACCCGATCAGCGCCATGCTTGGTGCGGGTGAAGACGATCGCCCGCGACATGGGCAGGTGTTGCACCAGGTGCGCCAGCAGTTCCGGCTTGTCCTGCTTCATGACGCGATAAAGCGATTCCTCGATCCGGTCGGCGGTGCTGGAGACGGGCGCGACCTGCACGGTGACGGGATGATTCAAAATCGACCCGGCCAGTCGGCGGATTTCCGGGTCCATCGTCGCGGAAAACAGGAGCGTCTGCCGCTTGGCCGGAATCGCGGCGACCACTTTGCGGATGTCATGGATGAACCCCATGTCGAGCATCCGGTCGGCCTCATCGAGGACAAGCGTCTGGATCGCCCGCAGATCGACATGCCCCTGGTGCATGAGATCGAGCAGCCGTCCCGGCGTGGCGACGATGACATCGACGCCGCGGCGGACGTTCTCCACCTGCGGGTTCTGATTGACGCCGCCGAAGATGACGGTGCTGCGGATGGGCATGCCCTGTCCATAGGCGCGGAAGTTGTCCTGGATCTGGCTGGCAAGCTCGCGGGTGGGGCAGAGGACCAGGCAGCGTGCCTTGCGGGCCGGCGGGTGATTCTTACCGCGCTGTGATGTCGGCGGGGGGGTGTGCGTCGCGGGTTGAAGGCTCAAGCGATGAAGGATGGGCACGGCGAACGCGGCGGTTTTGCCGGTGCCGGTCTGGGCGCATCCCAGAACATCTTTGCCTTCAAGCACATGAGGGATCGCCTGCGCCTGGATCGGCGTGGCGACGGTATAGCCCATGGCCGAGAGCGAACGAAGGATCGACTCAGCCAACGAAAATTCGGCAAACTGCATTGCAATCTTTCTGGTGCGCCACGCGAAGTGGCCGCGCGCTGAAGGTGCGCACCAGAACCAAAGGGCCACGGCAAGCGCCGTGAAAAGACCGGTCAGTGCGCTACAACTGGGCTGATGAAACGATCAGGAAGGCACTTCCGAAGGAAGCTCATGACGATCCAGGCGGGCAGTTGTCGAGGGGATCATAGCAACAATCTGGCGAAATGCCATAACCCTGGCCGCATGAACAAGGTCTTTCAATTCTGCGCGGAATCGAATCACGGAATCGAACCACAGATGAACACGGATAACCACAGGTGGGGAAAACCCGCGTTCATCTGCGTTTATCGGAGTTCATCTGTGGTTCATTCTCTTGTGATTTTGCGGAGCAGCAGCAGAGAATTGAAAGGCTCTGGCCGCATGAAAAAGTCCGATCACACCGGAGAAATCGCTCCAAGGCGTCAAAATAGGCAATTATTGATTAAAATATATTCGATTTTCCGAAAAATTTCTTTGCAATATGCGATTTGGTGCATTATTGTTGTCCTTGGTCACTCGATGTCCAGAAGGGCTTGCATCAAGGCAGGGTTGATCATGCGTCATTATCACTTTCTCAGGTCCGGGTTGATAGGAGGCCACATGCTAGGGAATCATCGGAGTCAAATGTTCTCGCTCGCCATCGCGGCGGCGGCATCGGTTGGGTTGTTGGCGACGGATCATGCGCAAGCGGCGTTCGTGCCGCTGGGCGTGCCGACGCCGATTCTGGAATACACGTTCAATGATGCCGCCAATGGCACAACATCCGTCAGCACCGGCAGCGACACGACGGCGGTGACGTTTTATACCTCAAACGCGCAGAGCACGACTGCGGATTTACATGGTCCGGCGAGTTCGGGAATCAACGGCTCGCTCTTGGATTTGGCGTATAAAAACACGGCGGCCACCGGCAGCGGCAGTGGGTCCACTGGAACTCCCGGCGGAATCGCCACGGCGAGCGTGCCCTCCGCGCTCGATAACCTGGGGGCATGGACCGTGTCCGGCTGGCTGAAGACCGATTCGGGCAGTATGGGTAAAAATGAGATTTGGTTTGCCAACGGGAGCATCAAGCTCAGCCCGACCAATTCAACCGTTCTTTATGTGACTTCAGGAAATGGCACTCAGCAAAGCTTGCCGTATCCATCGGCAATCAGTGGGACAACGAAGGCGTGGATCTTTTACGCCGTCACTTTCGATGGATCCGACTTTAATGGCTATTTCAGCGTAAAGGATACCGTTCCGGCGCTGACGCACACATCGGTCAGTAAGGGCGCAGGCACAAATACTGGAACAGCTGGTGGGACCATATTGCTTGGAAACAATGGAGATAAGAACAAGGATCGCCCCTTCGACGGTTATATGGACAACGTTCGCGTGTTTGGATCGGCGCTGACCTCCGCACAGTTGACTTCCCTGCGGGATCACGACATCACCACGGCTGTCCCCGAACCCGGCACGTTTGCGGTTCTGGCAATGGGCGGAGCGGCGATGTTGATGCGGCGTCGGCGCAACGTTTCGCGGGCGTGATCGGTCGCGGGCAGGGTTTTCAGACAATCCGGCGGAGCCTGATGGATCGCTTGCGGCCGCGACGCTCTCGTCGCGGCTGTTTGCGTGTGGGGGCAACCAGGGCCACGAAGGAATCCCGCGGTTTTTTTCGACAGATTGATTTCAGGAGACGCGATGGATGATCGGCGAGTCGCACAGGGCACATCCCCAATTTCGTTGGCGAATAAACGATGGGTCATGGGGGTGGTCGCGGCACTGGGGATGATCGCCGCTCGACCGGGGTTGGCGGCCGATCGAACCTGGACCGGCGGCGATGGGGCGTGGAGCCAGGCGGATCACTGGTCGGACCAAGCCGCGCCCGCCGCCGGGGACACAGTCCGATTGGGCGGCGACAAGCCGCTGAAAATCACGCTTGATGTCGATGCGTCGATCAAGGAGTTGATCTTCAACTTAAGCGGCAAGGCGTCGGCGACGCTTGAAGGCGATCATGTGCTGACGCTGGCGGATGGCGCGACGGTCGCCAAGAGCCAGGCCGGTGGGCATGCCAATCAAACCATTTCCGTTCCGGTGACGCTCGAGGGCGCGGCGACGCTCACCAACAATGACAAGTGGGTGCGTCTGGCCAATCAGTTGATCTTCCAATCCCCCATCTCCGGCGACGGCACGATCACGATCACCGGCAAGGGCAATGGCGGCGTCGCGCTGCGGGCCGACAATGCAAACACTTTTCACGGTGCGATCGAGGTTCGCAGCGGCATGCTGATCGTCGGCCATGCCGGCGCGCTGGGCGACACCGCCCACGGCACGCGGCAAACCGGCGGGCAGATCATGTTTGAGCGCAAGGCCGGCGGCGCCGAGCCGTTCACCATCGCGGGCAAAGCTTCGTGGGACACGATGGGCGTGATCGAGCAATCCGGGCCGATCGAGCTTGAGAGCAAGGCCCGCTGGACGCTTGATGATGATGACAGCAATGGAATGACCTTCACCGGCACGTGGGGCGGCCCGGCCGATTCCACCATCGTGCTGTCGGCGGGGAACATCACGCTTGGCGGCAGCGCCGCCAACACCTTCGCCGGCACGATCGAACATGCGTCCAAGGAGAACTCGACGGAGAAGAACGCGCTGCGGCTGGCCAAGCCGCCGGGCGTCAACGCGATCGCCGGTGCGCTGCAATTGAGCCGTCGCGCCGCGCTGCTCTGGCAGGCGGACGATCAAATCGCCGATGGAGCGCCGATGTCGCTCGTCGGCGGCGTCCTCGCGCCGCAGGGGCATAAGGATCGCCTTGGCGAACTGACGCTGGCCGGGCGGGCGCAGCTTGATTTCGCCAAGGGCGGGGATCTCCATTTCGCCAACAGCGCCAAGGCGACGTGGAAGGAGCATTCGCAGTTGCTCATCAGCAACTGGGCCGAATCCGGCACGCGTTTGTCGTTTGGTGACAGCGCGTCGGCGATCACGCCGCAACAGGTGGCGATGATCGGCTTTGTCGATCCGCCGGGGATAGCCAGGGGGTTGTACCGCGGGGTGATTGGTGCCGATGGGGCGATCACGCCGGGGCCGCAGGCCGTCATGCCGGTCAATCCGCCGTACGACGTGAGCGACGCCGCCCGCGCCGAGCGCGCCAAGCTCTATGAGATCGACGGTTTGAAAACATTGACGGGCGCCGACACGCCACTGAAAAAAGGGATGTCGATCGCCTTTTTCGGCGATTCAATCACATGGCTGAACGGATATGTCTCGGTGATCCGCAAGGCGATCGAGAAGAGCCCCTCCACGAAGGACCTGGGGATCACGCTGTACAACCACGGCATCAACGGCGGCGGCGCGCTGCAGATCCTGGACGGCTCGCCGAAAGCGGCATACCACAACAAGCTCCACGGCGGGGCGCAGGCGCCGTTCGCGCAGATGATCGACGAGGACAAGACCGACATTGCGGTCCTGTTCATCGGCATCAATGATGTCTGGTGGCGCAAGACCACGCCGGAGGATTTTCGCAAGCAACTGACGGCCATCGCCGAGGCGGCCAGAAAGCATGGCACGAAGCTGGTCGTGGCGACGATGGCCGTCCACGGCGAATTGCCCAACGGTGAGAACAAGGACGATGCGAAGATCGAAAAGTATGTGCAAATCACCCGTGATGTCGCCAAGGCCGCCGGTGCGCCGCTGGTTGATCTCCGCAAGGCGTACATCGCCTACAATCGGAACTTCAACGGCGAACTGCAGCTCGACGGCTCGATCCTAAGCAAGCCGAAGGGGTTTCTGACCTACGATGGCGTTCACCCCACCGCCCGGGGCAATGAACTGCTGGCCAACCTGATCTCAAGGGGTATCGAGCAGGCGGCGCGCGAAAAGTAGGGGGGGCGTTCATGACGCTTGGCGCATCTTGAATTGTCCGGCGAACCGGTCCGCACGGGGTGCGGACTCTGCGGGAGTCATTTTGCCCTCGGACGGCGGGCGACAGGCTTGATGGGTGTGATGCGGATTACCTGAACAGGGAGTAATAGCTGTTGCGTACGGCCTTGTCCGCGGATGTGGTGGGTTTCCCGCCTCCCACGTCCTTGGCGGTCAGGGCTTCGACGTGACCATCGCAGAACAGCGCATTGAACGTGGTGCCTGACGAGTGAAAGTTCGTACTGTCGGATCGAAGGAACGATCGTGAATGCTTGCCCATTTTGGCGTAGACGGCTTCGTTGATCTCGCCATTCGAGGTCGTCCATTCGGCGTTGACGGCGGTCACCAGTCCCATCCACCCGCCGCCGTAGAGCGTATCCTGCATGATGATCTTGTGGGCCGGTTCAACCACTTGCGTCATCTTGAAGTAGGGGATGACGTATTTTCCGGCCGACGTTTTTCCATACTGCCCTTTTGGAGGCATCGACGCCGTTCGATACGCCAGGGGGAACTGGTAGGCGTAGGTCTTGTACAGGGATTCAATCGGGTGGTAATCGGGAATTGGGCATTCCAACGCATTGGGCACCTTGCGGACCAGGTGACGGTAGTATCCGTACGTTTCTTCAGATGATTTATTGGTTGTGCTGATCCCCAGATATGGGGCCAGTTGCTCCGGCCAGGAGGTGCCCAGGTTGCGGTCCCTGTTGTCCCCATAGGGGAGCGTCTCGCGGTAATCAATCGTGTACAGGTTGATCGCCTGCCCGCACTGGCGAAGGTTGGATTGGCAAGTCATCGCAAGCGACGCCTCGCGCACCGCGCGCAGCGCCGGCAACAGGAGGGCGATGAGCACCGAAATGATGCCGATGACCACCAGCAGCTCAATGAGCGTAAAGCCGGCGATGCGTCGAAAGCGTGAACCGTGAAAAATCATGGGCGTCCGCCTTTGCTAGACGACAACCGAAGTCTACGTGGCCGATGATTCTATCAACACGGGAAGGGTATTGAAAGCATTTTATTCAGCATATATCAATTTATTTACTGTATCTTCTATACCGAAGTAGAAAATGTTATCCTTTTGCCTTGTCTCTCGCGGGCAAGTTTTACCCCGTCGCTGCTTCGGATGATTCCCAGGATGCGCACGAGGCGGCTGGATGGAAAGGAATGGAGTTGGCCGATTCAGTGGCTTTCACGATCTTTGCACGGCATGTCTTTTTCGACCAGGAGTTCGAGGGATTGGCCGTTGCCGACCGATTGGGATGCGCGGAGGCTGTTGACGCCGGTTGCGCCCCAGTCGTGCAACTGATCTTCGGGGATCAGGATGCGGATGTGGCCGGGCTTGTACACGGCGGTCATCGCCGGGACATCCGGCCAGGATTCGACGCAATAGCTTAGGCACTGCGAAGGTTCCGCGGCGAAACGGGTGTGTGCCTCCACTTTTTTGTCGTTCAAGAGCCGCTCGACTTCATCGGCGCTCAGGCGGATTCGCAGGGAGTTGTCCTTCACGCGCAGCTTCATGGCGTGGTCCACTATAGGTGACGTGGGGGATTCGGGGAAAGGGTCAGCCGGGGTTTGCCGGCAGTTTGTACATCTCATCGCCCGGCAGCTTTTGAAGGGGGAGATGCTCCTTGAACATCGCAATCCACGGCGACCAGCCCACAAGATGAAACTTGCCAAGCCCGCGCAGCGCCCGCACATCAATCACCGGCGGCACGGAATAGAGCTTTTCATATTTTGCCGCGAAATCCGTCTCGAAAATAAGATGACGGACCAGGTCGTCCCGCGTCTGGCTGCGGAGCAGGGGGCGCAGGTCGGCGATGAACACATGGCCGCGGGTTTGCGGCGCGGCATAGTAAAGCATGTACGCCTCGCGGCGCGAGGTCGCAACGATGGGGACGCCCCTGGCCACCAGGTCGCTGCACTCGGCGACCATCCGATGCTGTTCGGCCAGCCAGGGTTGCTGGCGGTCCCACGCCTCGTGCTTCAACTCCATGACTCCGACCATGATGATCGCTCCGACGAGCGTGACCAATCCGAGCCGCGGAATGCGCGACGCCATGACCGCCATGAGCGGCGCGAGTGCCAGCGTCGAGGTGATCATGTACTTGGGAATGAGCGTCGGTTGGACCAGCAATGAGAAGATCGACAGCACCACCGGAACGAGCAGCAGGGAGATCAATCCGGTCATGGGCGCCAGGTCCGGCATCGCGGGCGCGGCGGCGGCGTCCGTGGAGGCGCTGTTTGTCGCCGTGCGGTGGTGATGCCACCAATACGCCACACCCCATGCCAGGAGGACGATCGCCAGCGACAGGGGGGCAAAGAGGGTGTCGGCGGCGTCGCGGAAGCTGTCCAGCCGCGTGTCGGGAACCCAGGTGGCGACGCTCAAGCCGGCGCGCTGCCCGAGGATGAACGGGACCATCATCGCCAGCGCGAGGATGGCGCCCACGGCGGCGGGGAGGGCGCGGCGGATTTTTTGCCCAACCGTTCCCCCGCCAAAGAGGAGATCGCCCAGGACGATCGCGCCCAGTGATGCGATGCCGAAGTAGTGCAACCCACACAGGAGCAGCGCGACAAGCCCCACAAGAAAGGGACTGTTCCTGTCCGATCCAGGTTTGCGATAGACGACACAGAACAGCGCGGCGGCGGCGAACAGGGGAATGTAAAAGCGCGCATCGAACGCTTCGCGCATGATCAGCGGATGCGCCCAAAGCGCCAGCACCGCCGTCGCACTGGCCAGGATGCCGAAGGAACGTCGAAGGACGGCATACGTCGCGATCAGCCCAACCCAGGCGACGAGGAGGATGAAGACGCGATAGACGACTTCATCCGGGCCGGGAACCAGCGCCCGAAAGGCGCGGATGAGCAGGTGCAGGGTGGGGGGGTTGGAGTCCGCGCCTTCCATGACGGCGTGGATCGAGTGGAGGACGAGTGGATCGGACGCCACGATTTGCGTGAACTGCTCATCCTGCCAGAAGTAACCCTTGAGGAGGATTTGGGGCGCCGATGCGCTGATCTGCGCGATCATGATCAGCGCCAACGCTCCAGCGAGCAGGATCAGCTCAAGTCGCCCGGCGCAGGCGCGCATCCCCTCGCCGGCGCCGCTCAGGCGGATCGACAGCGGGATGCGCGGGGTCATGAGGAACATCCAGGTCGTCTCAATGGGGGATGCCGCGGCCCGATTCATCGGGCGGCGGGGCGTGTTCAAGGTGCGCCTGTAGTGATGAATCGGGTCATACCGGCAACGACTTGAGCGATGCCGGCGGTCCGGCGGTTCTCCGTCGGGCGATGAGGCCATTTTAGTGCGTAAAGTTGCGATTGGAAGTGAATCGCTTGACGCAGGCCGTATGTCGGCCAAAATTGAATCCGGCGCGGTCAAGCCGCCAATTTCTTATTCGACTATACTAAAGAGGTCCAATGGCCGGCTTGGCTTGGGGAGATGTTTTGTGGTGCTGCAATTGATCGATCGATGGATTGGCAAAATGTGTGTGCGGTTGGGCGCGGGTCGTTCGTTGCCCGCGCGGCCGGCAACCGGGCGATGCGATCGCGCTGTCCTCCAGACACTCGAATCGCGCACGCTTTTGAGCGCGGTGGGATCGCTTGATCAATCATTCGGCAACAATGGCATGGCGGTGGTTGATTTCGGGACCGAGGCATATGCCGCGCAGGTGGCGATCCAGGCGGATGGGAAAATCGTCGCGGTGGGGGGGACGAAGACGGCGTCAACACCGGCGGGGGATGACTGGTCGATCGCCCGGTTGAACATCGATGGTTCGCTCGACACTTCTTTCGCGAGCGACGGAAAGATGTTGATCGATTTCGACGGGGATTATGATGAGGCGTTCACGGTCCTCATCCAAAGCGACAACAAAATCCTGATTGGCGGCGATGTCACGATTGATGGGGATCAGAACGGCGCGATTTTGCGCCTCAACCCGGACGGAAGCCGGGATGCGACGTTTGGCGACAACGGGTTGGTCATCGTCAATTACTACAGCTCGAGCGACTCGGGGCGGTCCGCCGACACCATTCGCCAGCTTCGCTTCGATGCCCAGGGACGGATCGTCGCGGCGGGGACGGCGGCATCGGGGACGGGCGATCAATTCGCCGTGGCGCGTTTCAACGCTGATGGATCGCCGGACCTTACCTTCGGCTCGGGCGGCCGGATGACGACCGCGTTTCAGGGAACATCCTCCAATGACCAGGTGCAGGGGATGGTCATTGGGCCCGATGGGAAGATGGTTGTGGTGGGGCAGCGGGCGATCTCCTCGCAAACCGATTGGGCGATCATGCGCGTCAATCCGAATGGCTCGCTCGATTCAACTTTCGGCACTGGCGGCCGCGTGACCTACGACTGGTACGGAGGGAGCGACATGGCGTGGGGTGTCGCCTTGACCGGTGGGGGGAAAATCCTCGTCACCGGCGAAGTGACCAAAAGCGGGCAATACGCCATCGGGCTGGCGCAATTCAACAGCAACGGCACGTTCGACACGAGCTTCGGCGGCGACGGCACCGGGCGCGTGCTCAACGATCACAACCCCTCGCAGCCGGATGTGCCGCGCGATGTCCTTGTGCAGCCGGACGGGAGGATTCTGGTCATCGGGCGGCTGTTCAACGGGACCAGCGACGCGGGGATCATCCGATACACCGCCGCCGGCGTGGCCGACACGTCATTTCATCCCAATGGGGAAACGTGGACGGATTATCAGGGGAATTTCGACACGGCCGAGGGGTTGGCGCTCGATCCGGCCGGACGGATCGTAGTCGCGGTCGAGGCGAAGAACTCGTCGGGGCATATCAACTTCATCGTGCAGCGGTTTGTTTCAGCGCCACCGAGCGCCGCGGTCGCCACCGGCGCCGATGCCGGCGCGGGTCCGCATGTGAAAGTCTTCGCGCGGGTGATGGGGAGCGGTCCGCTCGAGCAGCGGCTGAGCTTCATGGCGTTTGACCCCGGCTTCAGCGGCGGGGTGCGTGTGGCGATGGGGGACTTCAACGGCGATGGGATCGATGATGTGGTCGTGGCGGCCGGCCCGGGCGCGGGTCCGAATGTGCGCGTGTTTGATGGCGCCAGCGGCGCGCCGTTGCCGGGGATGCTCGGTTCATTTTTTGCATACGATCCGGCGTTTGCCGGCGGCGTATTCGTCGCGGTGGGGGATGTCAACGGCGACGGGACGCCCGACATCATCACCGGCGCCGGGCCGGGCGCCGGGCCGCATGTGAAGGTGTTCGACGGTACGAACGGCGCCGTGCTGAAAAGCTTCTATGCCTACGATGCGGCATTCGCCGGCGGCGTGCATGTGGCGGGAGGCGATGTCAATGGCGACGGACGCGATGACATCATCACCGGCGCCGCCGACGCCGCGCCGCATGTCCGCGCCTTCAGCGGGCGGGATGACAACGCGCTGCTGCTCAATTTCATGGCATTTGACCCTGCAACAGGCGGGCGCGCCGGCGTGAACGTGACGAGCGGCGATGTGAACGGAGACGGCAAAGCCGACGTGGCGGTTAGCCGCAGCCGCGCGGCCGGTCCGATCAAGTATTTTAATGGCGCGAACGGACAATTGTTCTCCCAGATGGTGATCGATCCATCACTGTATGGATCGGGCACGCGACTCGGCGGAGTGGTGATCAACGGCGCATCGGAGTTCTTCGCCGCCCCCGCGCCAGGCTATATGGCGCGGGTTGATGCGCTGAATGACTCGTCGCTTATGTCGCAGGACAACTTCTCGCCATACGAAGGTTTCGACGGCGGCGTCTTCGTCGCGGCGGGTGTGGGGTAAGTGTCGTGTGGACCAGGCGCCTCGATGTCGCGGTGCACCGTGACTCGCACTCGGCGCGCGATATCTCGCCCGCATGCTCGCAGGGGGTGGGTTTGGGGGTAGTCAATTATTGTGGCCGATGTGCATGGATGGAGGGCGTCGCTCCCGCGATGCTGCGGCGTTGCGGGAGCAACGCCCTCCAATTTCCGCTG
>CAYTAP010000107.1:0-14020 GCA_964435775.1 uncultured Tepidisphaeraceae bacterium | reverse complement strand
GGAATCTCCTCCGGCGTCATCTTCGGCATTTCGCTCCTGTTCGTTTTCCTCATCCTCGCGGCGCTTTATGAAAGCTGGTCGTTACCATTCTCCGTTCTTCTCAGCACGCCGGTTGCAGTCTTCGGGGCGTTCCTCGCGCTCTACCTTAGGCGACTATTTAATATTCAGTTTGAAGATGACGTCTATGCCCAGATCGGCTTGATCATGCTTATCGGTCTGGCGGCCAAGAACGCGATCCTGATCATCGAGTTCTCCAAATTGGAAATGGAAAAGGGCAAGTCGATCCGTGAAGCCGCCCTCGCCGGCGCTTCCCTTCGCCTCCGTCCGATCCTGATGACCAGCTTCGCCTTCATCATCGGGTGCATCCCCCTCTGGATGGCGGCGGGCGCCGGGGCGGTGTCCCGGCAAGTCCTCGGAACCACCGTCATCGGTGGCATGCTCGCCGCCACCTGCTTGGGAATATTTCTCGTTCCGGTGATGTTTTATGTGGTGGAGCGAGCCGCCACTTATGGCAAACGCACTGGCGTTGATCTGCCCGCTCCCGTTCAATCATCGAGCCCCGCCGAATGAAATACATGCCACCCATCCATCTTCGTCTTGGCGCGCCGGCGATCATCGCCGTCGCAGCACTGGCCGGCTGCCAGTTCGCGCCCAAATATCACCGTCCGCCCGTCGATGCCCCCGCCGTCTACCGCGACGCTGCGACCCAGCCCGCCCCGACCACGCAGCCGACTCTTGGTGACGTGGCATGGTGGGAGGCGTTCGGCGATCCAACGCTCAAGCAATTGATCGATACCGCCCTGCGCAACAACTACGACCTGCGCATCGCCCTCACCCGAATTGACCAGGCACGCGCGATGAAGGCACAAGCCGCCTCGCAATATTTCCCCACCCTTGGCTACACCGCAAACGCCGCCGGCGGGCGCAACGCCTTCCTCGGTTCCCCCCGGCCGAACGAAAGTATCAAGCTCCCCAACCTCGGCACGTTCAACGCCAATCCATACAGCCACTCATACCTTGCCGCCTTGTCCGCCGCCTGGGAGCTCGATCTCTGGGGACGCATCGGCAACATGAACCAAGCCGCCCTCGCGCAATATCTCGCCACCACCGAGGCTCGCCGCGACATCGGCGTCAGCCTCGTCAGCGCCGTCGCCCAGACCTATTTCCAAATCCTCGCCCTCGATCTTCAGCATCAAATCGCCACCTCCACCGCCAAAAGCCTTCAGGAGAGTCTCGACCTGTTCACCCGCAAATATCAAGGCGGCGCCGGTTCACTGCTGGAGGTCAAGCGCGCCACCGCCGCGCAGGCGCAGGTCGCCGCCAACATTCCTGAAATCGAGCGGCAGATCGCCCTTCAGGAAAATCAACTATCCGTTTTGCTTGGGGAGAACCCCGGACCGATTCATCGCGGCAAGGCCACACTCACCGAGATTCAGGTACCCGATATTCCCGCCGGTCTGCCTTCACAGTTGCTGGAACGCCGCCCGGATATTCGGGAAGCGGAATACGCCGTCCGCGCCGCCAATGCGCAGATCGGCGTCGCCATCGCCAACTTCTTCCCCCGCATCGGCCTGTCCGCCCTGTACGGCGGCGTCTCCACCGAATTGTCGGACCTGACCTCCTCCTCCGCAGCGACCTATTCGATTGGTGCGAATCTCACGGGCCCCATTTTTGAAGGCGGCGCGATCAGCGCGCAAGTCCGGCAATCGAAAGCCGCGCTCGAACAAGCGGCGCTTCAATATCAGCAGGCCGCCCTCGTCGCTTTCCGGGAAGTGGCCGATGCGCTGGTGTCGCGCCAAAAACTCGCGGCCAATGTGCAGCTTCTCAAGAAAGCCGCCGCCGCCGCCCAGGAGAGCGTGCAGCTTTCGGAACAGCGCTATCAGGCTGGCAAGGCCGCGTACTTTGAAGTGCTCGATGCGCAAAACCAGCTTTATGCCGACCAAAGCGCGCTGGCGCAAGCGCAGTTCAACGAACTGAACGCATTCGTGCAACTCTACAAGGCCCTGGGCGGTGGCTGGAATGCCGCGGACGCACCCCCGACATCGCAACCAACCACAACCCCCGACAAATAGGATCGATCTCGGTCATGTCATATTGTAATTGACGCAATCTCAGGCGGTGGTAACGTGCCTTTTTGACATTTGCAGGAAGGAAATATCATGATCATGACAGCGCACCCATTTCGATATTGTGCATTGTTGACTTTGGCTTGCCTCACCATGATCGGGGGCTGTGCGAGCACCAAGGTGAGTGACACCACGGTGTCCGCCGCCCCTCCGGGCGCGCCAACGATGATCTACGTCGCCGATTTCGATCTCGGTGCCGCGACGATCAAGGAGGACCCCGGCACGCTCACCGGGCGGCATCGACTCATCCACTTCGGCGACCGCAATCCCGCCGACGAATTGGAGCGCCTGGCCAATCTTCTGGAGGATACGCTCGTCGCCGACCTGAAGAAAAAGGATATCCCGGCCGAGCGACTTGCGCCCGGCGAGCGACCTGCCACTGGCTGGATCGTTACAGGCCAATTCCTCGAAGTGAAGGAAGGGAATCGACTGCAGAAGGCGATTCTCGGATTCGGTCTGGGCACTTCTGAAACCAAGCTCGCGGTCAATGTGGCCGACGCGTCGCTGCCGCCGGGCGAGGACCTGCTCGACTTCAACCTCGGTTCGCAGGGAGGAAAAGGCCCCGGCGGGGCGGCCGCCACGGTGGTCACCCATACCCCTTATGGCATGGCCGCCAAGTTCGTCCTTGGCGGCAAGAGCTCCGATAAGGACGTCAAACGGGCGGCCGGTGAAATTGCCGACCAACTTCAACGCCTCGTCTCGCGCTCGGCGGTGTCGGATCGTTGAGGCGTGCGACTCGCCGACATCTTTCGGTTCATGTTGTGGATGCCATCGTAAAGAGGATGCTGAGCACCCGTAAGTTCCTGGAAAGCAAAGCCCCGCGCGAGCGCACCTGATCCGTTCCTCTCCGCACCCACGGGGGAGGGGAAACGCCTACGCATCGTAAATGCGCTTGCCCTGTGTGTTACAACATATCGCCGGCTTCGGCATGACAAATCGCCCGCCGTTCCATACAATCCGTCGCCTTATTGGCAACCCACCTTTGTATGGAGATTCGATGAACCTGAAAGAAACCGATCCGACGATTTACGATTTGATCCAAAAGGAAACAGAGCGGCAGGCGTCCACGCTTGAGCTCATCGCCAGCGAAAACCACGTCTCCAAGGCGGTCATGGAGGCGGCAGGGTCGGTGCTGACCAACAAATACGCCGAGGGTTACCCCGGTGCGCGCTATTACGGCGGCTGCAAGTATTACGATGAGATCGAAACACTCGCCATCGATCGGGCCAGGAAGCTGTTCAACTGCCAGTTCGCCAACGTGCAGTCGCACTCGGGCGCCAACGCCAACCTGTCGGCGTTCATGGCGATGATGCAGCCGGGGGACAAGTTTATCAGCCTCAATCTCGCCAGCGGCGGGCACCTGTCGCACGGGATGAAACTCAACGCCTCGGCGATTTATTATCACCCGAGCCATTACGAGCTTGATCCGAAAACCGAGACGATCGACTTCGATTCCGTCCGCGCCAAGGCGCATGAGCTCAAGCCAAAGATGATCCTCTGCGGATACAGCGCCTATCCGCGCACGATCGACTTCGCAAAGTTCCGGGAGATCGCCGACGAGGTGGGGGCGATGGTCCTGGCCGACATCGCGCACATCGCCGGGCTGGTCGCCGGCGGCGCGCATCCCTCGCCATTCCCCCACGCCCATGTCGTCACCACGACGACACATAAAACGCTCCGCGGCCCACGCGGCGGGCTGATCATGACCAACGATGAGCAACTCGCCAAGGGGATCAACCGCTCGGTCTTCCCTGGACTGCAGGGCGGCCCGCTTATGCACATCATCGCCGCCAAGGCGGTGGCCTTTGGCGAAGACCTTCAGCCGGCGTTCAAAACCTATGCCCAGCAGATCGTCAAGAACGCCAAGGCGCTGGCCGCGGCGCTGATGGAGCATGGATATCGCCTGACCAGCGGCGGCACCGACAATCACCTGATGCTCGTTGATCTGCGGGCCCGCAATCAGGACCTCACCGGCGCCGATGCCGAGAAAGCGCTCGAGGCGGCCGGGATCATCGCCAACAAGAACGGCATCCCCAACGACCCGCGCCCGCCGAAGGTGACCAGCGGCATTCGCCTGGGCACCCCGGCCGTCACCACGCGAGGTTTGAAGGAGGCGGATCTCGTCACCGTCGCCGGTTTCATCGACCGCGCGCTGATGGGTCGCGGGGATGCGTCAACCCTAGCCAAGATTCGAGGTGAAGTGGCCGACTTCTGCAAGCGATTTCCGATGCCGCATTGAACGAATCCCCAGGGTAACCGTATTTTTGCATTTCTCCCTCTCCCGCGTACACGCGGGGGAGGGTTGGGGAGGGGGTTCGCGTCATTTCACACGAAGCCCCCTCCCTGCCCTCCCCCGGCGTACCGGGGGAGGAGATAAAAGAAGATGCCGCGTGCCAAGAAAGTTTGAATGCGACCGCACTCGATCCAGCCCGTGACGTCGATGCCACACCGTCACTGTGCCGTGATGACGATCGGCAGCGTCGCCTCGGCGACCCGGTTGGCCTGCTGATCGGTGATGGTCACCTTCAACAGGTAGCGCCCGATGGTGAGCGATGCCGGCAGGCGGATCACCTTGACCAGGAAAAAGTCGTGACGGCGATTGCGGGACAGATCGGTGATCGTCTTGACATCCTGCTTGGCCGGCCAGACTGCAAGCCCGGATTCAGTGTAAAGCACCTGGGAGATCGTCAGCTTCGTCTCCCACATCTGCTTGTCGTTGCGATGGGAATCGAAGTTGGCCACTTCGCTGTAGATGATGACCGGATGCTCGCGCCCCGCGCCGAAGCGCGCGGGATCAATGGGTTCATACACGCCAAAGCCATCGACGCGCTTGCACAGGGCGATCGTGGGGATCGTCAGGTCGGATTGGGCGCGCAATCGGTCGGCCAAATCAAGCAGCGGCGCAATCTTGCGGCTGAGCAGCGTGTTGTTATCGGCGCGAACCCCTGCGCGAAAATTACTCAACCCATCGAGCAGGGCGGTGAGCAGTTCCCGATCCTCCTGCGGGAGCGACGCCATCGCCCGCATGTCCGGGACCGGGCGATCATGAATGAACTGCATCAATTGATAATCGAGCTGCGCCGCGATATCGCGCGGGTGGTCGTTGACGCGGGACCTGAGCTTGCGCTGGAAGTCACTTGTCGAGGATTCGGCGGGCGATGCCTGCGCGGGTGCGGCGTCTACCGCTGGCAGGGTTTTGACGGGAGGTGTCGCGGAGGGGCCGGCGAGCGATGCAACTTGATTGGCGGCCGGTTCGTCTCCGGAGGCAGGGGCGTCGGTGGAAGGTTTGGCGTCCGCCTCCAATGGTGTCCGCGTGGCCGCGATGTTGGCGGGTGGATTGGCGTTGGCGGCTGGGGTTGCCGGTGGATTCTGCGTTGATTCCCGCCGTGCGTGGGAAGCCTCCTGGGATGGCACTTGTGGCGCGGCATTCTCGTTTGAAGGCGCGGTAGCCGCACTCGCGGCGCGCCGCTGCGCCATCAGGGCTTCAAGGTCCTGTGCATATGTTGACGTCTTGCGGGCCAGGATATCCGGCGTGCTGGGCGCCGGCTTGGGGTCGATTGCCTCGGGCGGCGTGGGCGATGCGGGGGCGACGTGCGTCAGCGCCACCGCGGGTTTGGCCGGAGGCGGGTTTTGGTTGTTGCACCCGATGAATAAGAGGCAAATCGCGCCCCCCATCGTGGCTCGCAGGTGTGCGGAATTCATGGTTTCCATCCGTGGAAAGTCGGCCAGGGTTGATCCATCAACGCATGCCACTATATCGCCCTCACGCCTTGTCGCAAGACAATGCCTGTTGCAACTCAAGTGGAAATGCCCGCCACGCGCTTCGCCACATTATCGCATGGCGTGTATAACTGGAGGGCGTATGACGACCACCAATTCCCCCAAACGCATTTTGACCGGCGACACCCCCACGGGAAAGCTTCACCTGGGCCACTACGTCGGCAGCATCGAAACCCGGCTGGCTTTGCAAAGCGAGTATGAGTGCTATTTCCTCATCGCCAACAAGCACGCCTTCACCAACCCCGCGCGGGCGGCCAAGCCGGATGAGGTGCGGCAGTCGGTGCTCGACATCGCGACCGACTGGCTGGCCGTGGGGATCGATCCCGATCGCTCCACGATGTTCATCCAGAGCGAGGTGCCGGCGATCGATGAACTCACATTTTTCTTCGCCATGCTCATTCCGTTCAACCGGGTCATGCGCAATCCGACGCTGAAGGATGAAATCCGGGACAAGGACCTGGGTGACAATTATCCATTCGGCTTTCCACTCTACGCGGTTGGGCAGTGCGCGGACATTCTCGCGTTTCGCCCGGAACTGGTTCCGGTGGGGGAGGATCAGCTTCCACACCTCGAGCTGTGCCGCGAAGTCGCCCGCCGGTTTGACCAGATGTACAACAACGTCAACCCGCAGACCGAGGACAAGGATTATGTCAAAGCCGGTGGGCTGTTTCCCGTCATCACACCCAAGCTCGGGCGAGTGAAACGCCTCGTGGGCACGGGCGCGCCGAGCAACGACACCGGCCAACTCTTCAAGATGTCCAAATCATTGAACAACGCGATCTTCCTTTCCGATGACGCGGACACGGTTAAGAAAAAGGTGATGGGGATGTACACCGATCCCAAGCGCCTTCGCGCAACCGACCCCGGCGAAACGGATCCGGAGAAAAATCCGCTCTGGGCCTTCCATGAGACGTTCAACACCGACACCGCGTGGGTGGATGAGAACCGGCAGGCGTACAAGAACGGGCAGGTGGGGGATGTGGCGATCAAGAAAAAGCTCGTCGAGGTGCTCGATGGCGTGATCGACCCGATTCGCACCCGCCGCCGGCATTTCGAGGCGCGGCCGGATGATGTGATGGACGCCCTTCGTCAAGGCACGCGCCGAGCCAATGCGGTTGCCGAACAAACGCTCGTTTTGGCGAAAAAGGCGATGAAGCAGGATTACTTCTCGCGGACGGTGACGATCGGATAGGGGTCCATTGTCCGTTCTCGTAGGGTCCGCCCCGCGGACCATTTTTGGTTGGGGAGTGAAGATGGTCCGCGGGGCGGACCCTACGAAGACGGACCACAGGCGTCACAACGGACCGCGGACCACGGACCACGGACAACGGACACTCACCGCACTTCCAGCACAATGATCGTCAGATCATCCTTCGGCGCGAGGCTGCCGACTTCGTTATCCAGGTGATTTGAAAAGTCCGTGAGCATCTCCTCAACCCGCAGCGACTGCCGGGCGGCCAGTTCAACGCGCCACTGGTTCGTATCCATCGCTTCGGGCGTGGTGAAGGCAACCTCGATCCCGTCGCTGTAAAGGAACAGGCGATCACCGGGGGAGAGCTGGGCGACGCCATGCGTGAACTCGCCGTCGGAAAAAATCCCGAGCAACGGGCCGTCGCTGGCGACCTCCTCGACCGTTCCGCCATGCCGCAACACGAGCGGATTGGGATGCCCGCCACGGGCGAAGGTGATGCTCAACGTCTGGATGTTGATGATGCCGTAGAGCGCGGTGGCGAAGGTGCCTTGGGAGAGGTCCTGCTCGACAAGCGCCTCGTTGAGTCGGCTCATCGCCTCGGCCGGGGGGAGTAGGCGATAGCCGTCGGCGTTGATTTCCTTGGTCACCAGTGCCCGCTTGATGAACATTGTCAGCAGGGCGGCCGGCATTCCATGCCCCACGGCGTCGGCAATGAAGAATCCGAGGTGGTTTTCATCCAGACGCATCACGTCGTAGATGTCGCCCGACACATAACCGGCCGGGCGAAACAGCGAATGAAAATGAATCGGACCGATCTGCGGCAAGCTCTTGGGAAGAAAGTCCTGCTGCAACCGGGCCGCCAGGCGCATCTCCTCATCGAGCCGGTGCATATAGAAATTGAGCGTTTCGTCGCGACGACGCAGGGCGTTGACTTCGTTGCGAAGCGCCTGCAATTCCTGGGTGGTGTTTTCAAGAGCCGCGTCGATGGAAGGCGCGTTGGCCGAGCCGGTGGCGTGAGTTCGGGGGGTTGGTGTTGTCGATGAAACGGTCATGCTGACATCCGGCGATTCGCCGTCACCCTCCTCCGGTCGGCGATTAAGTTCCGTCCCCCTCCTCCGGTACGCCGGGGGAGGGCAGGGGAGGGGGCCTCCGATGCCCCGTGAACGGGTGTGCGCACGAATGAGGAGGAACGCGCATCATCCCCATTAGCAGTGTCGGCAAATGAAGACGCCGACTTTATGTTTTGTGCGGGCGTTGCCGATTGGCGCGTGGGATTATTGGTCATCGGCGGCGTGTTGGGCCTCGGGGGGGATCGTGAGTTGATCGCCGACTTTGACGCCGGCCTCGGCCGCCGCGCCCTCGTTGAGTTCGATGGCATACTTGGCCTTGCCGCCGCTGGGGGTGCCCTTGAGGACATACGGCTGCATCTGATGGATCGAAATCACCTTGCCGTCGGCGTCAATGTAGAGGATGTCGAGGGGGATGCGCGTGTTTCGCATCCAGAACGATCGCTTGGCCACGTCGGGGAAGACAAAAATCATGCCGTGGTCGGAGGGCATCGAGTCGCGGTACATCAACCCGCGGAATCGGTCCTCGTCCTTGTTGGCGATTTCGAGTGTGAAGGTTTTATTGCCCAGGCGCAGTTGCGTGGTGGCCAGGTGGGAGGGGATGCCGTCGCCCGAGCCGTTGCAGCCGGTGATGAAAAAGCTCAGACAAAAGATGATGCCGCGGAAGATGAGGCGTCGGATCGACAGGACCATCGCCGGATCATATCGATCAAGGGGCAAGCGGGGCAAGACTCGACGCGGGCGTGCTGGCGGCCATCGGGGGGTGGCGTGACCCGCGGCTGTCACTCCAGCTTCGCCAGAAGATCGCGCATGGAGAGTTGCAGCACCGGATGGATGAGATCAGGAGCGATCTCGGCCATGGGGGCGAGGACGAAACGGCGCTCGTGCATGCGCGGGTGGGGGAGAACAAGGTCGGGTTCCCGCGAGACAAGGTTGTCGTAGAGAAGCAGATCGAGATCGAGGGGACGGGGGGCATTTTTGGTCGTGCGCACCCGGCCGAGTTGTTGCTCGATGGACAAAAGAACCTTGAGAAGGGCGCGGGGGGACAAGCTTGTGCGCAGCATCGCAGCTGCGTTAAGGAAGGGAGGCGAGTCGGCGGGACCTCCGACGGAGGGGTTATCGAGGAAGGAGGAGACTCGTACGACCTCGATGTCGGGAAGGGCGCTTAAAGTCGTCAAGCCCAGGCGGAGATTGTGCTCCCGGTCCCCGAGGTTGGCGCCGAGGGCGATGTAGGCGATATGGCGCGGCTGCTTGGCCATGGGTCGTCTTTGTTAAAGCTCCTTTCGCCAATCCTCACTCATCACGAGTCACTCATCACGAGTCACTCATCACGAGTCACTCATCACGAGTCACTCATCACACTCCACTCATCACGCCTCACTCATCAAAACTCATACGTGCTGGCCGCCAGACGGCGGTCGATTTCGGTCAGGACGCGCTGTTCTTCCTGTGCCGTGGGCGCGCTGAAGGTGACGCTGAAGCGGACGTAGGCGCCGGCATCATCCCAGGGGACGGTGCTGATCAGTTTCTCGGTGATCATCCATTGGGAGAAGTGCTCGGCTTTTTCGAAGGCGTCGCGTCGGCCGGCGGTGAGGGCGGATTTGGGGGCGCGGACATAGAGGAAGAACGAGCCGCCAGGCTTGCGGGCGTTGAAGCCGTATTTGTTGAGGACGGCGACGAGGCCATCCATGCGCCGGCTGTATTTGTCCGAGATTTTACGGGTGATCTCGGGGTGATCGAGGGATTCGGCACACGCCTGCTGGATCGCGAGGAATTGGCCGGAGTCGGTGTTGTCTTTGACGTCGGCGTACGCTTTGACGATGAGCGGGTTGCCGACGACGAAGCCGAGGCGCCAGCCGGTCATGTTGAAACCCTTGGACATCGAATGAAGCTCGATGCCGACATCCATCGCACCGGGGGTCGAGAGGAATGAGAGGGGCTGTCCCTGGAAGCGGAGGGCGGCGTATGCGGCGTCGTGGATGACGATCAGGTTGTTCGCCTTGGCGAACGCGACGACCTTGGCGAAAAACTCCGGCGTGGCGCTGGCGCCGGTGGGGTTGTTGGGGTAGTTGATGACGAGCGTCTTGGCGCGTTTGAGAATCTCGGGCGCAATGGAGGCGAGATCGGGGAGGAAGGCGTTCTCTTCGCGCAGTGGGAGGTTGAAGACTTCGCCGCCGAGGTAGCGCGAATGGGTGCCGAAGACAGGGTAGCCGGGTACGGTCATCAGCGCGACATCGCCGGGGTTGATGAAACAGGCCGGGAGGATGGAGAGGGCGGCCTTGGACCCGATCGAGTGAACGACCTGGGTTTCGGGATCAATGCCCGGGACATTGCAGACGTTCTTCATCCAGCGGGCGGCGGCCTCTTTGAACGGGGCCGCGCCGTTGTCGGCATAGCCGCGATTGGATGGATCACGGGCGGCTTTGGCCAGTGCGTCGATCGACTGTGCGAACGCCATCTCATCAGGCTCGCCGACGCCCATGTCGATCAGCTCGACATCAGGCTGGGCGGCCTTGGCGGCGCGTTTGGCGCGCTTGATCTTCTCAAACTTGTAGATTTCGGTGCCCTTGCCATATTGGCTGCCGCCAATCCGCTGGGCGAAGAGGTTTTGAATGTAGGATTCGCTCATGGGGAGGGATTGTAGAGGGCGCGGGGTGGTGGTCAATGCAGGGAGGAAAAGTAGGCGGAATGCAGGCCGTATGCGGCAATCAAGTTGGCCCTCATCCCTCATCCTTCATCATGTATTCTCCATGCCCCCATGCAAATCGTGCGAAGGTGGCCGAATCCGTCGTGCCGGTGCTATAATCAAGCAACCATGGCCAACAAACCCCACATTTCCTGGCGGGCGCGGATCAACATCCGCATGATCATCTTTTCGGCGGTCGTGCTGACCTTGCTCGGCTTTCCGCTCTACTGGTTCATCAATGAACAAGTGACTGGCGGGATTCATCAGGCGGGTGATTATCTCCAGGTGAACCTCAAGGCGCTGGGTAATTTCCCATTCCCTCAGGATGGCACCGAGGCTGACATTCCCAAAAAATGGCAGGCGCTCAATGGCAAGAAAGTGCTCCTTCAAGGCGAAGTCTATTGCCCCAACGAGGCCGGCGACACGATGACGCGCTTCGAGCTCGTCTATTCGATCCAGGCCTGCTGCTTCGGCGGACCCCCCAAGGTGCAGGAACGCGTCTTCGCCGAGGTTCCCAAGGGAATGAAAGTCCCCAACCTCCATTATTCATTCGCCAAAATCTACGGCACCCTCCATGTGAATCCGCGCGAGGAGGAGGGCACGGTGACCAGCGTCTATACACTGGATGTGGAGAAAGTTCAGCCGATGTAGCCGCGCTGCGTGCCATTGACTCCGATTCGGGGTATTGTTTCGATTGATGATGAGGGCATGATTCGACGTGTCGGCCGGCCGAACGCGGCGTGCCCTGTTTGCTCTTCAGGAGTTCGCGGATGATCACTCGCAGACCCACGCGCCAAGTCACCTTTGGCGACGCCGCCCACGGTTTTGTTCGCATTGGTGGCGATGCCCCGGTCTCGGTTCAGACCATGACCTCGGGGTTCACGCATGATGTGGACAAGTGCGTCGCGGAGATTCAAAAACTCGCCGCCGCCGGCGCGGATTTTGTCCGTGTCGCGGTCCCCGAGAAGAAGGACACCGCGGCCCTCAAGGAGATCATCCCACAGGTCAGCGTGCCGCTGGTCGCCGACGTTCACTTCCATTTTCAACGCGCCCTCGAAGCCATTGACGCCGGCATCCACAAGATCCGCCTCAACCCCGGCAACATCCAGGACCACGCCCAGGTCGTCGACGTCATCCAGGCGTGCAAGGCGAAAAAACTCCCCATCCGCGTCGGTGTCAACGAAGGCTCCATCGTCGAGCGCAGGGACAAGAAACTCCGCCTCAAGGAACTCGGCGGGGTCTTCTCCAACAACAAGCACGGCCATCTCCTGGCGATCATGATCACCAAGCTCGAGGAGTACCTCGATATTTTCCACGAGCAGGATTTCCACGACATCGTCATCAGCGCCAAGTCAATCGATCCCGCGCTCGTCATCGCCGCCTACAAGGAAATCTCCGAGCGGTTCGATTATCCCCTGCACCTGGGCGTCACCCACGCCGGCCCGCGCGAAACCGGGTCGATCCGCTCGGTTGTCCCGCTGGGGCACCTGCTCTGCTCGGGCATCGGCGACACCCTCCGCATTTCCTACGCCAACGATCCGATTTTTGAAGTGCAGGATGGGCTTGAACTGCTCTATGTGCTGGGCCTGCGGACGCGCGTCGGCGCGGAGCTGATCGCCTGCCCGACCTGCGGACGAATCCAGGTTGATCTGTTCAAGCTCGTGCAGGAGGTTCGCCAGCATCTGGCCGACGAGATTCGTCTGCCGATCAAGGTCGCCGTCATGGGATGCGTCGTCAACGGTCCCGGCGAATGCGAAGGGGCGGATGTCGCCATCTTCGCGGGGGATCGTCGCGGCATCATCTATGTGCAAGGCGAGAAGGTCGCCAACGTGCCCGAAGAGCAAATCCTCGAGGCGCTGCTCAAGGAATGCCGCGATTTCCAATCCCGCGTCGAGCGCGGCGAGGCCAAGCTCGGCGAAAAGAAAGTCGATGTCGTCCCCCCCGATCCCATCGGCGAATTGGGCAGCGGATGGGAAAAAATCCAGCGTGAAAAGTCCGTGTCGCTGCCGGTCATGCGATGACGGCGCGTCCGGCGGCACGCCTTCCATTTCCCTCCACCGGTACTCCGGGGGAGGGTTGGGGAGGGGGTTTTTGCGGAGCCTTGAGCCACATGTCTGAAACCAATCGCCAACTCCGCGACAAAGTCCGCAAGGTGTTCATGGAGGATTGGGACCCCACCAACGCCTCCCGCTCGGAATATGCCAGCGGGGAATACGATTCATACATCGACCCGATGATCAATCTGTTGTCGCAAGGCGCGGATGAAGAGGCCGTCATTGACTTCCTCCGCGAAAAGGAGCGAGAGTGCATGTGCTTTCCCGGCCTGGACACCCAGCGATTGCGCCCCGTCGCTCGCAAGTTGCTTGCATTGAAAGTCCGTTGATCTCCCGCGTATGTCAGCGCGTGGGGTCCGTAAACCTGAACCATTTTACCGAGGCCTTGCATGTCGCACGCTGATATCCGCCTGGGAACCCTTGTTCAAATGTCGGCCGGCGCCGACTACATCCGCCAGATCCTTCCCCACGGATTTGAGTCGTTTCAACTGACCAACTGGGAACGGCTGGCCAGCAAGGACCTTAAGCAATTGGCCAAGGAAGTGCGGGATGTCATCGGCGACCGCGCGACGATCAGCTCGCTGTCGGTCTTCGGCAACCCTTTGCAAAACGCCAACACCGCCGCCGACATCGCGCTGGCGATCGACGCCTGCCACGAGTTCGGCTGCGACATCTTCGCGGGTTTCACCGGCGCGATCGATGGCAAGCCCGTTCCCGACAACATGCCGGAGTTCAAAAAAGTATGGGAGCCACTCGTCAAACGCGCCGAAGATCAGGGAGTCAAGATCGCCTTTGAAAACTGCGACATGGGCGGCAACTGGCATCAGGCGCGATGGAACCTCGCCCATGCGCCCCGCGCATGGGAAATGATCTTCAACGAAATCCCCTCCCCCGCGCTTGGACTCGAGTGGGAGCCTTGCCACCAGATGGGCTCGGGCATCGAACCGCTGCCCCAGCTTCGCAAGTGGATCGGAAAAATCTTCCATCTCCACGGCAAGGATGCGACCGTCGCGCATGATGTCCTTCGCGAGGAGGGAACACGATCAGGGCGACCCTGGATCTGGCATCGCCACCCCGGCTTCGGCGACACCAACTGGACCGACATCATCTCCATC
>CAYTAP010000106.1:8460-14472 GCA_964435775.1 uncultured Tepidisphaeraceae bacterium | reverse complement strand
AATTGGTTAGAGTACCGGACTGTCGATCCGGTGGTTGCGGGTTCGAGTCCCGTCGCGCTCGCTGGTCCATTTTTTGTTGATCCTGCGGATTTCTTCACGCAATCGGAAGTTCATCGCTCCGAGTGCTTTCTCACATCGTCATTTTCGTCTCGTAGGGTCCCCGCCGTGTGCGGCCCATTTGTGTCATGGGTCAAAGAAGTCCGCGGGGGCCGCGAACCCCACAATCTCGTCTGAAGCGACTTGGAACCGGGCTACAGCAGCGTTCCCTTCAGGATGAGCAGCGCGACGCTGAAGTAGATGATCAATCCGGTGACGTCCACGAACGTGGCGACGAAGGGAGCGGACGCGGTCGCGGGGTCGAAGCCCATTCGTCTGAGGATGAACGGCAGCATGCTGCCCACGACGGATCCGAAGCAGACGACCCCGATCAGGCTGATCCAGACGGTGACGCCCATCATGTAGGCGTGGTCGCTGTAGTTGTTCCATCCAAACCAGTGCCAGATGCTGATTCGCAGAAAGCCGATCGCGCCTAGGATGAAGCCGAGGGTCAGGCTCGTCGTCAGTTCGCGGGCGAACACATACCACCAATCCCGCAGGCGCACCTCGCGCAGCGCCAGCGCGCGGATGATGATGCTCGTCGCCTGGCTGCCGCTGTTGCCGCCGCTGCTGATGATCAGCGGGACAAAGAGCGCCACGACAGCGGCGCGCTGAATCTCCGCCTCGAAATGCCCCATCGCGGTGGCGGTCAGCGTTTCTCCGATGAACAGCGCCGCCAGCCACCCGCCGCGCTTGCGGACCATCGATGCGAAGCCCACTTCGGGGTATGGAGCGTCAAGCGCCTCGGAACCACCTATCTTCTGAATGTCCTCCGTCGCTTCGCGCAACGCGACGTCGAGCACGTCGTCGGCGGTGATGATCCCGAGCATGTGCCCGTCGGCGTCGGTGACGGGAAGCGTCGAACGGTCGTATTGTTCGAAGACCCCGACAACCTCCTCCCGGTCCATCGTCGCCAGGACGGAAACGAGGTTGCGGTCGGTGATGTCCTCCACGCGGGTGTGGTCGTCGGCCAGCACCAGGGCGCCAAGGGAGATTTCCTTGAGCAGTTTCCCGGCCTCGTCGACGATGTAGAGGACGTTCAAGGTTTCCTTGCCCCGGCTGGTTTTCCTGACGTGTGCCAGCGCCTCGTATGCGGTCATCTGCGGCTTGAGTGCGACGTAGCGCGGGGTCATGTATCGCCCGGCGGTTTCAGGGGGATAGCCCAGGAGGTCACGGGCGGTTTGCAGCGCTTCGGGGCTGAGCATCTCGAGCAGCCGGCGCGTGACCTCGGCCGGCAGCTCGCTGAGCAGGTGCGTGCGGTCGTCCGGGGTCATGTTCTCCAGGACGCCGCGCATCTGGTCGTTGGTGAATGCGCGGAGGAGCGATTCCTGATTGTCCAGCGGGAGATACCCGAAAACCTGCCCGGCCGATTCACGGGGGAGGACGCGGAAAATGGCGGCGTTGTCCTCGTCGGGCAAATCCATCAGGATCGCCGCGACATCGGAGGGGTCGAGCGATGAAACGACCTCGCGCAGCTCATTCCATCGCTTGCCCTGGATGAGCTCTTCAAACTCAGGTTGGAGGACGGCTCCGATCATCGAATCACCTCAGCTTGCTTCACCGGACAATCATCTCTTTGAGGGCGCCGATGAGTGCGGCGAGTTCGCCGTCCGTGTGCTCGCACGAGAGCGTCACCCGCAAACGGCTTCCCCCACGCGGTACGGTGGGGGGGCGGATCGCCATGACGAGAAACCCGCGAGACCGCAGGGTTTCGGCGGCGGACAGTGCGGCATTTTCGTCGCCCAGCGGCAAGGGGACAATAGGCGAATCACCCCCGGCAACGCCAGAGGCGGAGCCGGCATGCAAGAGTGAAACCCCGCCGGCCGTCAGTTCATCCCGGAATTGTCGGGATAACGCTCGAACGCGCTCCTGCCGCCACGGCTCGGCTTTGATGACGTCGAGTGCGGCGATCGCGCCGCCGGCGATTGCGGGGGGGACGTTCGTCGAATAAATCGCGGCCGGGGCGAAGTTCATCACCGCATCACAAAAAGCGGACGAGCTGCAGATTGCCCCGCCAGCGAGACCCAGCGCCTTGGACAAGGTGACGATCGTCACGTCCGCGACCTCCGTCAGCCCGAGTTCGGCGGCGTAACCGCTTCCCTCGGCGCCATAGACGCCGCCGGCGTGGGCTTCATCCAGAACAAGCACGAACGGGTGACGTTTTTTTAGTTCCGCCAATCCATGCAGGTCGGCGGCGTCCCCATCCATGCTGAAGATCGATTCGGTGACGACGACCTGCAATTGATCGTCGGGCGACGCCTCCAGCAGGCGAGCGAGTTTGGACAGGTGATTGTGAGGAAACACCCGAAACGGCCGACCCGAGCCGCGAACGGCCTGGATGAGCGACGCGTGCGCGAGCTTGTCGATCAGGAATCGAACGTCGCGGTTGTGTTCGACGCCGGCGGCGGAAAGTGTTGGAACCGCCGCCAAGGCCTGGATGACGGCTTGATTCGCCTGGTAGCCGCTGGGGAGGATGATCGCCGCCTGGGTGTGCTTCCATTGCGCGATCGCCCGCTCGGCCTGCTCGTGAATCGGCGTATATCCGGTGATGAGGGACGCCGCCCCGCTGCCGACGCCGCCGTCGCTCATGGCGCGGGTCATCGCGTCGATGACGCGGGGGTGATGGGTCAAGCCGAGGTAATTGTTGGAGGCGAAATTGACGAGCCGTCGGCCGTTGCATTCCACATGCGTGGCATCGAGCGCGCCAAGCGGAAGGCGCGTGCGAAGCAAACGCATCTTCCGGCGGCTGGCGAGCGCCCCGTCCAACATGGTGGTTAGCTGTTCGTTCATGCCAGACGCTCAAGGCACGGGATGGGTTGACCCTCGTCCGGCATGACCGCAGAGATCGTCAACAGGAGGGAATTGCGGATGCGTCGGCGGAGGCTCATCATGCCCACCGCGGCGGTCGGACACTCCCGCGCGGGTTATTCGGAATCATCCGATTGATCGCCATCCCCGTTGCCCGAATCGGACATGTCCACCACATCGCCCGCGTCGTCGCCGATGGCCGCGCCGGTCATGCTGCCCAGACGCTGCTTCATGAGTCGCCCGACCTTGAACTTGACGGTTCGTTTCTCGGGCACGGCCACGGGCTCGAGCGTCTTGGGGTTTTGCGCTTTGCGCGCCTTGCGGACTTTGGTTTCAAAAACGCCGAAGTCGCGGAACTCAAGGCGGTTTCCTTTGCCAAGGTCGCTGATCACCTGGTCGAGGAACTGCTGCACGATCTCCTTGACCTCCACGCGACGGTACTTGGTCTTCACCGCGATCCTGTCGATAAGCTCTTTCTTGGTGATGGTGGCCATGCGTTCCTCGAAAGCTGGGTAACATTCGATGGGCAACAGACTTAATGCGGCTTGAATCATGCTACGACGTTGGATGAATTGCAAGTCTTGTGAACCGGCGTCCCGCGAGGTTTCGCGCGGATCGACGGCATTTCACTTCCGTTGACGGGGTGGGGCGATTTCCATACGATCAGCCTGCGGCGATGAGTGGGGCGGGACAGCTTCCATTGGTGTTGGCGCTTCGGGCGGTGGCGAATCAAAGGCGGGATACAGCGGCATGTTCGCCATTGTCAGCGACATTCACGGCAACCTCGAAGCCCTGACGGCGGTATTGGCCGAGATTGATCGGCGGGGGATTCAGCACATTGTCTGCCTGGGCGATGTCGTGGGATACGGGCCGAATCCGATGGAATGTCTGGACCTGGTCCGGACGCGCTGCCGGGCGGCCTTGCTGGGCAATCACGACTTCGCGGTGCTGTATGAGCCGTTCAACTTCAACAGCGGCGCCGAGTCGGCCAGCTACTGGACGCGGCAATGCTTTGAGGATGATCCCGATCCGGTTCGCCGGGCCGAGCGGTGGAAGTTTCTGGCGAACCTGCCGGCGCGGGTGAAGACCAATGAGTTTGTCGCGGTCCATGCCAGCCCGCGCCGTCCGATCAACGAATATATTTTCCCGGATGACATTTACACGAATCCGGGGAAGTTTGTGTCGATTTTCGAGCGTTTTGAGCGGCTTTGCTTCGTGGGACACACCCATGTGCCGGGGATTTTCCTCGAAGGACCGGACTTTTACAGCCCCGATGAGCTTGACTACAAGTTTGAACTCACGGATGAAAAGGCGGTGGTCAACGTCGGAAGCGTCGGTCAGCCCCGCGACCGCGACCCGCGAAGCAGCTTTGTGATTGTGGATGAAAAAATGCTGGAGTTTGTCCGGTTGGACTATGACGTGAAAACGACCGTGAAGAAGGTCGCGGCGATCGACGCCCTCGACGACTTTCTGGGAACCCGACTGCTCGATGGGCGATGACGGCCTTGGTCCGTTGTCCGTGGCCCGTTGTCCGTTGCTTTCTCAATGCCACTGACCACTGACCACTGACAACGGACAACGGGCATCAACACCCTGAACCCTGAACCCTGAACCCCGACCACTGAATTATGGATACCAAAAGACTGATCATCGGGATGGTGGTCATCTTCGCATTGTTTCTGGGATGGCAGGGATTCCTGGGCTATCTTGCGAAGAAGAACAACTGGACCCTCGGGCCGACGACCAAGCCGTCGGCCACACAGCCTGTTGCGCAAACGTCCGGGGGGGATGAAGGACACGAGGCGGATCACGCCCAAGCCGCTGCCACCAACCCCACCGTCACTGCCAATGGCCAGCCCGCGACCGCCCAGGCGGCGACGCGGACCAGCGGCTTGCGGGCGTTAACCCCGCTGTCACCGTCGAGCCGCCCGGCCGTCGCTCAAACGACAACACTGGGCAACTCAACCTTTGACCCCAAGGGCAAGCTGAAGTACCCCATGGCGCTGACGCTCTCCTCCCAGGGCGCGGGGGTCGAGTCCGTGGCACTCAACCGCTACCGCGAGCACATCGGGGACAACGAACCGTTCGCATTCCAGCATCCCGAGTCGATCGACTCCGCGAGCACGCGTTCACTGGCGACGCGATCGGTCGTTATTGACGGCAAGTCGCTCGACCTGACGGGCACCGCGTGGACGCTGGTGAGTTCCGATCAATCGAGCGCGACCTATGCGCTGGACATCGCGTCGGCCGACGGAAAATTGTTGACGATCCACAAGCGCTACGAGCTCTTCCCCGGCGACAGCGCCGGCAAGGGGTATGAGCTCCGCGCTGACTACACGATCACCGATGCCGCCCGACCGATGAAGGTGTCGCTGAGCTTCAATGGCCCCACGCCTCCGCGGCAGGAAGTCCTCAGCCACGATGACCGCCAGATCATCGCGGGGTACTGGGATGAGGGGATTGTGAAGATCAATCATGAGATGGTCTACGACTTTTCCAAAAAGATGGAGTCGAAGGACTTTCTGAAGAACAAGGATGGCCTGCACGTTTTATGGGCCGGGGCGAGCAGCGTTTATTTTGATGCGATCGTCCGTCCGATCCCACTGGGAGGCGCGCATGTGCCCAATTATCTCAAGAGCGTGGACACCCGCGCGTTGAATCCGGATTCCGAGGCCGTGGATCGGCAGGTCGTCATGACCTTCGCCACCGAACCGATGGAGGTGAAGCCCGGGGAATCGGCCGAGATTCCGCTGGCGGTTTTCTTTGGTCCCAAGCCCCGCGCCCTGCTCAACAGCGATTATTATTCCAAGCCGCCGATCAGCTACAACCTGACGCTGACGACGATGAGCAGTTGGTGCGCCTTCGGGTGGCTGGTCGATCTGCTGGTCATGCTGCTGCAGGGCTTCCACTTCATCTTCCGCGACTGGGGGATGGCGATCATCGGCCTGGTCGTCGTCGTGCGCCTCCTGCTCCATCCGATCACCAAGAAATCGACGATCTCGATGCAGAGCATGGGCAAGATGGGCCCGGAGATGGAGCGCCTCCGGAAGAAATACGGCGACAACAAGGAAGAACTGAACAAGGCGATGATGCAGTTCTACAAGACCC
>CAYTAP010000106.1:0-8450 GCA_964435775.1 uncultured Tepidisphaeraceae bacterium | reverse complement strand
CAGGGCGTCACGCCGATCCTGGGTTGCCTGCCGATGTTCCTGCAGATGCCGATCTGGATCGCGCTCTGGAGCATGTTGCAGAACACGTTTGAGCTGCGCCAGGCGCCGTTTTTCTACGGCCTGACCTGGATCCACGACCTCTCCCAGCCGGATCACCTGATCACCTTCTCGCATCCGGTCCACATTCTCTTTTTCACGATCGACGGCTTGAACCTGCTGCCGATCATCCTCGGTGTGGTTTATTTCCTTCAACAGAAGTACACCCCGCGCCCCCCGGCCGCCACGCCGGAGCAGGAAAAGCAGCAGAAGATGATGCAGTACATGAGCTTGCTCTTCCCCCTGTTCCTCTACACCGGCCCGAGCGGCTTGAACCTCTACATCGCCACAAGCTCCGGCATCGGTATCCTCGAGCAAAAGCGCATCCGCGATCACATCAACCGCCAGCAGGAGGCGGAGAAGGCCGGGAAAGTGCTGGTGGAAGTCAAACCAACCCGTGCGAGCAAACGCGGGCATGATGATGACTCGGGCAACGGCCACGGCGGCAAAGGCGGCGGCAAGCCAAAGAAACCCTTCGGCGGTCTCGGCGGCTGGCTGGCCGACCTGCAAGCCAAGGCCGAGGAAATGCGCCGGGCTTCCGACCGGAAAAAATGATGTCCGATCCAGCCAACGCATCCGCGCTGTTTCGCCGACTCGATGAAACGCGGGATCGCCACGCCTATCTGCAAAGTCAGTTGAACGATCCGGCGTTCTTGTCGCGCCATCAGGAGGTTGTGTCGGCGGCGCGGGAGGCGGGGCAGATCGAGCCGGTCGTCGTGAAGTACGCCGAGTATCGCAAGCACGCGGCGCAGGTCGAGGAGCTGACGGAGCTGTCGAACAATCGCCAGGACCGGGAAATGGCCGAGTTGGCGGCGGCGGAGCTTCCCGAGGCGAAGGCGAAGGCCGCGGCGCTGCTTGAATCGCTCAAGGATGATTTCGTCGCGGCCGAAGACAACGCGATCGAATCCTTCTTCGTCGAAATCCGCGCCGGGACCGGCGGAGACGAGGCGGCGCTCTTTGTCGGCGATCTCTACGAAATGTACCGCCGCTACTGCGACGCCCACGGCTGGCGCTTCGACACCTCCGACTTCTCCCCCAGCGAACGCGGCGGCTTCAAGGAAGTCATCGTCAACATCAAAGGCGACGGCGCCTACCGCCATCTTCAATTCGAAGGCGGCGGCCATCGCGTCCAGCGCGTGCCCGAGACCGAGACCCAAGGCCGCATCCACACCTCCGCCGCCACGGTCGCCGTGTTGCCCGAAATGCCCGATGTCCAGATCGACATCAACCCGAAGGATGTCGAGGAATCCGGTTGCCGCGGCGGCGGCCCCGGCGGCCAAAACGTCAACAAGGTCGAAACCGGCTGGCAGCTTTTTCACAAGCCCAGCGGCCTGCGCTTCAAAATGACCGAGCACAAATCGCAAGCGCAAAACAAGGAGCGCGCCTGGGCCCTCCTCCGCGCCACCCTCTATGAAGCCGAACAAGCCAAACAACACGCCGCGCAATCGTCCGCCCGCCGCGCCATGATGGGCTCCGGCGACCGCTCCCAGCGCATCCGCACCTACAACTTCCCCCAAGACCGCTGCACCGACCACCGCCTCGGCGGCGACGCCGGCGGCGACAAAAACTTCAACCTCGACCAAATCATCGCCGGCCACCTCGACCCCCTCATCGATGCCCTCCTCGATCTCGACAAACGCCACAGGCTCGAGGCGCTGTGAGATGTCCATGGTCCGTTGTCCGTGGTCAGCGGCCAGCGGTCTGTCGTCTGCTTTATCGTAGCACGGGCGTCTCGCCCGTGACCTGCGTCCCCGCAGGCATCGGCCTGTACCCAATTCATTGCAGGCACGGCTTCAGCCTCCGCTTTTTTGACCTTGCCGCGACTCAAACCACCTCTACTATGGTGAGGCGGAGTAATCATGAAATACCTCGTCATCTTTGAAAAAGGCGACAACAGTTACGGCGCCTACGTCCCCGATTTGCCGGGATGTGTCGCGGCGGGAAATACATACGAAGACGCTCGCCAACTGATCGAGGAAGCAATCCCACTCCACGTCGCATTGATGCGCGAATCCGGCCAACCGGTCCCCGAGCCGTCATCCGATGCCGGTTGGGTCAGCGTCTCCACGCCCGCGGCGTGAACCGCAGCCAGTGATATAGAACGCAGTGCAATTGTATGCAGTGGACTGACCCATTGACGAACCAAGGCGCCGCGCTCGAAGCAAGCGGTTTTTGCATCTTCACGCAACCGCATACTGCGCGCGCGGCTCCCTGCGGCTGCTACACCAAAGTGGACGCCGCTCTAATACGCATCTGGCAAAAACCCCACGTCGGTAACGATGCCACTCCCTCCCCTGTTGACTTCGCCGACCTCAGCGTGAATCCCCTTGATGCCCGTCGCTGCCTTCGGCTCCGAGGCTCGACTCGACTGTCTTTGACCCTGAGGCTCAGACCCGAGGGGAGCTCGCCGAAGTCAGGCTCGAGGAGGCGCTTGCGGCTCGTGGCGAGGTCTTCGTGTCCTCAGTGCCCTCCGTGGTGAGTGCCTCTTCTCATCCTTCAGCCTTACTCCAAGAACGAACCCATTTGCACCTCCCAGCCCTGGATCCCTAATCCTGAACCCTCTTTCCGCCCACTCCCTCCCCCGCCTCTCGCCAGCGGGCGGGATTTGGGATAAAACTTTCCCCATGCCTGACAGCAGCACTCGCAGCATCGCCAATTCGGAGGCCGCCTTTCAGAAGGCCCGGCAGGTCATGCCTGGGGGGGTGAGTTCCCCCGTGCGGGCGTTCAATGCGGTGGGCGGGACGCCGCTGTTCATCAAGGAGGGTCGCGGCTGCACGCTGACGGATGTCGATGGGAACAAATACATTGATTACGTCGCCAGCTATGGCCCGCTGATCGCCGGCCATGCCAATGATGAAGTGGTGGCGGCGCTGGCCAAGGCGGTGGGGCGGGGGACAAGCTACGGCGCGCCGACGGAAGTGGAAACGCAGCTCGCGCAATTGATTGTCGGGGCGCTGCCAAGCGTGGAGATGGTGCGCTTCGTCTCCAGCGGCACCGAATCGGTGATGAGCGCGTTGCGCCTGGCGCGGGCGGCGACGGAGCGGGAACTCGTCGTCAAGGTGATCGGCGGGTATCACGGGCATGTCGATGCGATGCTCGTGCAGGGCGGGTCGGGCATGTTGACGCTGGCCGAGAGCGAGACCCGGGCCGCCAATGAGCGACACCCCGCGACGCCGGACACGCTGATCAGCGCGCCCAGTTCGCCGGGCGTGTTGAAGGCGGTCGCCGCCGCAACATTGCTCGTTCCCTACAACGATCTCGATGCGGCCAGGAGGGTGTTTGAAGCGCACCAGGACAAAATCGCCTGCTTCATCGTCGAACCGGTGCCCGGCAACATGGGGGTCATCTGCCCGGCCGACGGGTATCTCAAGGGTTTGCGTGATCTATGCACGGACGCCGGGGCGCTGCTGATCTTCGACGAAGTGATGAGCGGCTTCCGCGTGGGGTGGGCGGGCGCTCAGGGTCTGTGTGGCGTGAAGCCGGATTTGACCTGCCTGGGCAAGGTGATCGGGGGCGGGTTGCCGGTGGGGGCATATGGGGGGCGGCGCGATTTGATGGAGCGGATCAGCCCGGCCGGCCCGGTGTATCAGGCCGGCACGCTCTCGGGCAATCCCGTCGCGATGTCGGCGGGGCTCGCGACGCTGCAGATGCTCTACACCGCCCCGACAGACGATCAACCGGCGCCGTACGAGAAGCTGGAGATTCAATCCGTGAAGTTGGCCGACGGATTGGCGAAGGCGGCCGAGCAGGCGGGCGTGCCGCTGACGATCAATCGCGTCGGCTCGATGCTCACGCCGTTTTTCACCCACGACAAGGATCAGCCCGTCACGAATTACGCCCAGGCGATCGCGTGCGACACCGCGCGCTTCGCGGCGTTTTTCCATGCGATGTTGAAGGAAGGCGTTTACCTTCCGCCGTCACAATTTGAAGCGTGGTTTGTCGGGCTGACCCATGACGATGACGCCATCGCCCAAACAATCGAGGCGGCCGGAAAGGCGTTTGCAACCGTGGTATCCGGCGGCGGCAGCGGCGCGTAAGGTTGGCGCCGCCCGTCGCGGAGACGCGGGATATTCTGGATGTCCCCTTTCCTCCTCCCTCAATGAAGGACCAACCGATGCGCAACATGATCGTCGCGGTCGTCGTCGGATTGTCGCTTGCGGCCGGTGTCTGCCTTGCCGAAGATCCGCCGAAACTCAAACTGCAACTGGTTGTGCGCGGCTTGAGCGAGCCGACCCATCTGACGCACGATGGCACGGATCGCCTGTTCGTCTGCGAGCAAGCCGGGCGCATTCGCCTGATTGACGGTGGCCGCCTGCTCGAGATGCCCTATCTCGACATCTCCAAAAAGGTGGCCAGCGGCGGGGAGTGTGGTCTTCTGAGCATGGCATTTCATCCCGGCTTTGCGAAGAACGGGCTGTTTTATGTCAACTACACGACCAGGGCGCCGAATCTGAAAACGATCGTCAGCGAGTTCAAAGTCAAACCCGGCGTCAACCATGTCGACCAATCCACCGAGCGCGTGATCCTCAGCATTGATCAGCCGTATGGGAATCACAACGGCGGATGCATCCTCTTTGGTCCCGATGAAATGCTCTACATCGGCATGGGCGACGGAGGGGCCGGCGGCGATCCGCAGAATCGCGCTCAGAACCCGAGTGAACTGCTGGGCAAGATGCTGCGCATTGATGTCACACCGCGCCGCGGCTACGCGATCCCCAGGGACAACCCGTTTGTGGGCAAAGCCGGATATCGTCCGGAAATATGGACGATGGGCATGCGCAACCCCTGGCGGTTCAGCTTTGATCGAAAGACCGGCGAGCTGTGGGCGGGGGATGTGGGCCAGAATCTCTGGGAAGAGATCGACATCCTCGTCAAAGGAGGCAATTACGGCTGGAACCTTCGCGAAGGGACCCACGCCTACGGCCATCGCAAGTCGGCGAAGGTTCGGCCGGGACAACAATTCATCGAACCGATCAAGGACTACGGGCGGGATGAAGGGCAGTCGGTCACCGGAGGCTATGTTTACCGCGGCGCCCGTTATCCCGCGCTGGATGGGTGGTATATTTATGGCGATTTCGCCAGCGGCAGGATATGGGGCCTCAAGCGCGACGGGGACAAACTGGTTGGCGATGGGATATTCGATCTTGACGCGGGCGGAATCGGCAAGCGGCTGCACCCGTCAAGTTTTGGGGAAGACAGGGACGGAGAATTGTACATCGTCAATTATGGCGGCGCGATCCTGCACATCCAAACGCGATAGGACGCGAATCGAGGGATGTCCCGACGAGCCTTCCGCCACGACTGGAATCATCGCGCAATTTTTGCCCCACGCGCACTTCCTGCCTTTACATCGCCGATTTATTTGCTAAGACATAGGCAGATTCGGACCCGGCGCCGGCGGAGAATCGCGACAATCGCGTGGACGCGGATTGAGTGGTTTCCCGGCGAACGGCTTGCGAAAGGGCAACCTCAGGCGAGTAGAATCTTGCTGGTTGCCGCGAGGAACAACTCCATTAGCACACGGAGGTGCGGTCATGTCGATCCAATCGCTGCTTTGCAGAACCCTTTTTTCCATGGTGGTCGTGTCGCCGCTCGCGGGCGGGATGATCTACGCGCAGGCGCAGGCCGATCAGGCGGCGCCCGATGTCGCCAACGCGAAGTTCAAGTTCGCCGGCGTCGTCAATTCCAACAGCGTTTACGTCCGCTCCGGGCCGGGTGAGAATTACTACCCCACGCTCAAGCTCGACAAGGGGGCGGCCGTCACCGTCGTCGGGATCAAGTTCGACTGGCTCAAGATTCTTCCGCCGGAAGGGAGCTTTTCCTACGTCGCCAAGGTGCACGTCGAGCGACGTGGCGATGGGAGCGTCGGTCGGGTGAGCCGTCCGGATTTGCTGGTCAAGGCGGGTTCGACGCTCAACACCCTCAAGTACGCGGTGCAGGCCAAGCTCAACGAAGGGGATGATGTGCACATCCTCGGCGAGCAGGATGAGTACTTCAAGATCACCCCGCCCAAGGATGCGTATCTGTATGTGAACAAGCAGTTCGTCGATCCGGTGAAGCCGATTGCGGTCGTCGCCGCCGCCGATCAGGGCGAGGGGCATGCCGCCGCCGACACCGCGGCCGTCGCGTCCACCGATGGCGCGATCGCCCCGACCGCCGACACGCATGCGACTGCGACGCCGGAAACCGCCGTTGCCGCCGGTGTGTCGTCAAACAATGCCGCGAACGACCAGCCCGCCGCCCCCACGACCCAGGCGACGGCGTCGGCGAACAAGGGCCCGACTTCCGATGTGCTGTTCGATCAGCTCGAGGCCGAGTTCCTCACCGCCAGCAAGCAGCCTCTGGATCAGCAGCCTGTGGCGGCCTTGCTCACGCGCTATCAGGCGCTGACGAGCAACGCCGATCTGCCCGATTCGATGCGCCGGATTTCGGATCGCCGCATCGCCACGCTCAAACTTCGCGGCGAGGCGTTGACCGAGTTGACGGCCGCCCGCGCCGCCGATGCCGAAGCCGCCAAGCGCCAGCAGGCGCGGGTGGCCGAGCAGCAGGAACTCGAGGAGCGGATCAAGAAGGATGACGTGACGGTCTTCACCGCCGTCGGGACGCTTCGCACGAGCAGCCTTCAGAACAGCAACCAGATGCTCTATCGCCTGACCGATCCGAACACCGGACGGACGATCGTTTACCTTCGCTCCAACGATGACAAGCTGGCCGGTCTGATGGGCCAGTTCATCGGCGTCAGTGGTGACGTGACGACGGATTCGGACATGAAGATCATCGCGCCGACGGCGTTTGAGAAGATCGACCAGAACCTGGTCGGCACGAAGATCGCCGCCCGCATGATTCCTCCCAGTCTCCTTTCGGGCGCCTCGGCGAGCACGGGCAATCAGTGATGCCGAAGGTCTCGCACGCCGGAAACGCACCGACTTCGCGGCGTTGGATTGAGCTCTTACCCCCTCTCCCGGTACGCCGGGGGAGGGCCGGGGAGGGGGCTTCCCCAGGGGCTATGGTATGACCAGGCGGCAATGGGTTACACTTGATTCATGTCCAACGTGCTCGAACAAATTGACGAGGTGGCCGCTCGCGCGCATGAGGCGCTGGCGGCCATCGCCCACTCCGATCAGCTTGAACCTTTTCGCATTCAATACCTGGGCGTCAAGGGTGAAATCCGCGCCTTGCCGCGATTGATCGCCGAAGCCTTGCCCGCACAAAAGAAGGAGGTCGGCCAGCGCGTCAATGCGGTCAAGAATCAGATCACCGAGGCGTTTGAAGCAAGGAAAGCCTCGCTTGCCACTCAGAAGACCGCGCCCGCGGGCATCGACATCACCGAGCCGGGAATCAAGCCGCGCATCGGGCGTCGTCATATCCTGATGCGCGTCGCCGATGAACTGACGGACCTGTTCGCCCGGATGGGCTTCGCGGTCGCCAGTGGGCCGGAGGTGGAGGATGAGTTTCACAATTTCATTGCGCTGAACATTCCCCGCCAGCACCCGGCCCGCGATCCGCTCGATAACTTTTATCTCGCGCCGGCGTCGGACGCCGCGGCGGTCGAGACGCTCGATTCGCCGGGCAACCTGCGCCTGCTGCGAACACAGACGAGTACCGTGCAGATTCGGATCATGGAGCAGACCAAGCCGCCGATTCGCGTGGTCATCCCCGGCCGGGTGTATCGCCCGGACACGCATGACATGACCCACCTGTCGATGTTTCATCAGCTCGAAGCGCTTGTCGTCGATCGCAACGTGACGATGGTCGATCTCAAAAGCACGATCCTCCAGTTCGTCAAGGCGTACTTTGGGCAGGAGACCAAGGTGCGTTTTCGTCCGAGTTTCTTCCCCTTCACCGAACCGTCGGCCGAGGTCGATGTCTGGTTCGACCTGCCCGATGGCAAGAGCCGCTGGATCGAACTCGGCGGCTGCGGGATGGTGCATCCCAATGTGCTGCAGGCGTGCAAGGTCGATCCCGAAATATTTTCAGGCTGGGCGTTCGGCTTCGGGATCGAGCGAATCGCCATGCGCAAATACGGGATCAACGACATCCGGCTGTTCGTTGAGAACGATGTGCGGTTTCTGGGTCAGTTCTGATCGAATGCGCGGCGAAGGCACAAAGGATGTAGAGGGTCCCACCCATCGGACCATGTTCCCGGATGTGGCCATGGTCCGATGCGTACCACGGCCCTACGGAAACGCGCCCAGTGTATGCCCATCCATGTTTGCGCATCCGGTGCGGGTATCATCCGTCACTATGCCCAAACGAACGCTCACGAGCATAGTGGATTTGGGAAGGCGAAGTGGGCGGGATAGGGGCTGGCGGTGGAGCGTCCGATGATGAAAGGGTAAGAAATAGAATAATTT
>CAYTAP010000105.1:0-14920 GCA_964435775.1 uncultured Tepidisphaeraceae bacterium | reverse complement strand
CCATTCCCTCCCCGGCCTCGCCCGCCCTTCCCCCGGCCGACGTCGAATCGTGCGAGCAACTGTATCTGACGGGATTGCACCTCGAACAATATCGTCACGCGACACTCAATCCCGAAGACTATTACCGCGAAGCGCTCCGCCGCGATTCCGGCGATGTCCGAAACAATAATGCCCTGGGCCTGCGCCTCTATCGCCGCGGAGTGTTCGCTGAAGCCGAGAAGCATTTTCGCGCCGCCATCGCCACGCTCACCCGTCGAAATCCCAACCCCATCGACGGCGAACCCTCTTTCAACCTCGGCCTGACCCTCCGCAAGCAAGGCAAGCTCGACGACGCGTTCGACGCCTTCCACAAATCAATCTGGAACGCGGCGATGAGCGCGCCCGGCCATTTCGAACTCGCCAAAATCGAAGGCATCCGCAAAAACTTCAACAGCGCCGCCGACTACTGCAACCAATCCCTCATCGCCAACTGGCACAACCACAAAGCCCGCCATCTACTCATCGCTTGTCTGTGGCGTCTTGGCCGATTCGCCGAGGCGCTCCGCGAGATCGATTTGGAATTGAGCATCGATCCGATCAATTACGGCGCGCTGAATGAGCGCATCCTTATCGCACGCGAGATGGGGATCCCCGCTGACGCCGCCGCCGCATCGGATCAACTCCGCGAGCTTATGCGGGGCGACCCTCACACCCACATCGAACTCGCCCTCGATTACGCCGCCGCCGGCTTGTATGACGAAGCCTCCGACGTGCTCGCGCGGATTGTCGATGCCGACGGCAACGCCCATGCGATGGCGCTATACATCGACGGCTGGATTCGCCTGCAGGCCGGCGATGTCGCCGCCGCCGACAAGCAATTCGACGCCGCCTCAAAGCAATCCCCAAAGCTCATCTTCCCCAATCGTCTCGACGAACTTCTCGCCTTGGAGTCGGCCGTCCGCCGGAACCCCAACGATGGCCTCGCCTGGCATTTGCTCGGCACGCTCCGCTACGCCAAAAGGGATTACGACCGCGCGATCGCTGACTGGGAAAATGCCGAACGCCTCATGCCGTCATACCCCACCGTCCGCCGCAACCTCGCCATCGCGTACACCAACAAGCGGAACGACCCCCGGCGCGCTCTGGCGATGCTCGAACGCGCTTTCGAGTTGGATCCATCCGATGCCCGCGTGCTGTACGAACTCGATCAGTTGCGCAAGAAACTCAACGTCCCGCCGCGAAAGCGGCTGGAATTACTGGAATCGCATGACACACTTCTGACCAGCCGCGATGACCTGTTCATCGAGCGCTGCACCCTCTTGAATCTCCTGGGTCAGTATGAGCGCGTGCAGTCCCTACTGGCCGACCGTCGCTTCCACCCCTGGGAAGGCGGCGAAGGCAAAGTGACCGGCGCCTACGTAGCCAGCCTCCTCGGCATCGCCCGCGATCACTTCGCGCAGGATGATTTCCAAGGCGCCTTCGACGCCACCGAACGTTCCCGCCATTTCCCCGACAACCTCGGCGAAGGCAAACTCCCCGGCGCCCTTGAAAATGACGCGGATTATTACGCCGCCCTCGCCCTACGCGGCATGGGACACGAGAGCGAAGCAACCGCCCTCCTCCAACGCGCCCGCATCGGACTCGATGAACCCAAAAGCGCCATGTACTACAACGATCAGCCCCCCCACATGTTCTTCTACCAGGGACTCGCCGCCCGCGAACTCGCCCACGCCGACGAAGCGACCGACCGCTTCCGCCAACTCATCGCCTTCGGACAATCACACCTCCACGACAATGCCAAAATCGACTTCTTCGCCGTCAGTCTCCCCGAGTTCATGATCTTCGACGAAGACCTCAACCTGCGCAACAAGATCCACTGCCACCACATGATCGCCCTCGGCCATCTGGGCCTGAATGAATTGCATGAAGCGAAGTCGCAACTCGAAGCGGTGATCTCCCTGGATGCCAGCCACCAGGGCGCTGCGGCGCAGTTGCGCCTGCTTGAAAGGCAACATCTCGCGGCGAGCAAATGATTGCGCGATTGCGCATATCAAATACCGATTGGACGTGGCGGAGACAGGCCGACGCTTCTCAGCTTTGTCGTTGACAACCACCGGAAGCGTTGCAGATAATTGCTGCATTCTTTAACAGGGCAAATGCAATGAATACGATCAGGCGTCGCGCGGCCGGTTGGTTGTGGTCTGTCGGACTTGCAGTTGCATTCATGGCGACGCCGGTTCACGGACAAGGAATGTCACCGCCGGCGCAGGCGGATGGTGGCGGCGCGGCCGCCAACCCACTCGCGCCTCCGGATAAGCCGTTCCCCGCGTTTCTTCGCCCCGGCGCGAGAATCACCTACTTCGCCGGTTCCTCCGTGGTCCAGGGTGTCGGCACGCAGTTGGTTCCCGACGAGCAGGGGAATCTCGTCGATAATAAAACCGGCAAGCGCTATCGCGCCGATGAGATGAAAAACTCCGGTGGCGTGGGATATCTCCAGATCAGCATCGTCGCAGCGCACCCGCAGATCCTCGCGGCTGACGCACGCAATTACCTCATCGCCGATCTTCAGAACAATGTCTGCGCCTCCACCGGCGCCGCCGCGCTCGTCGGCAATGCAGGCGAGCTTGGCATGTACTGGATTCATCCCAGCCGCTTGGCCGGCATGCTCCGTGATGGCGGCGCGGGTCTCAAGGTGACGCGCATCGCGTACACGCTCAACGGGCAAAACTACGACGCGATCAGCCTTCTGAGCGGCGGCAATGGGTACAGCAGCCGCATCTATGATTTACACAGCGGATTGCTGCTGGCCGAGAGCAGTTCCAACACCAACACCGACGTCCCGACGCTCGGCAAGGACAACACGATCACTCCGGGCAAGGGCGCCAGTTACATCTCCCACTCGCGTCTGGTTTCCGTCCGGCAACTCAACGTTCCCTGGGCCAATGATCGCCTTCCCCAGTGGGTTGCGCCGGGGCGGCAGTTCGTCTACCAGGGACGCGAGTCGGCCATCGTCCCAACAGGCACGCTTCCGGGTTTTGGCATGGCGGTTCAATTTTCCATCGGGCAAGTCGCACAGAACTGCGCGCTGATGCGCGTCGTGATCCGCAAAGAGATCGGCCAGGGGTTGCCTCCCCAGGAAGCGACGATGAATCGCTGCTTCGGCTCAGCGCTTCCAACGGGTCTTTGGATTTCACCCCAGGCGATGACGAAACTTCAACCCAATCAGTTGATCGATCAGGATCCGATCACGCGCTTTCAGATCAGTTTCGCCGGAACTCAGGGACGCAACGCGATCCTCATTGAACAAGGTCCGATGGAAATGTCCCAATCCGCGTATGACATCGAAACCGGCCTGCTTCAAGCCGTTCAAACCACTCGAGCGCAGCAAACCGGCAAAACCCAACTGCAACTGAATCTTGTCGGACAACAGTAACCCAATGTCCGCCACGCGACTTGGATGGCGAACGGCCGGAAATTCTTGCGTTGAAGGCCGTCGCTCGCGCGACGTCCTGCGACTGTGGACCGACACCCTCCAACGACAAGGGGTGTCGCTCACTCCGGCTGTTTCCGCTCAATCACCTCGTCAATCGTCGTCCGGCGAAGCTTCAACTTCGGATCGTCCGGATGCGGTGCTTCCTCCACGCTGTCGGCGCGGTAGACGACACGCGGTGTCTGACATGAATTATCCGGCGGCGCGACGTCCGTCTTAACGGCTTTCCTCACATATCCCACTTGCCGCCCCAGCCATCGCAGCACCCCGCCTGTCTGTCGCTTGTCTGACATGCTGAGCTCCCCTGCCTCCCCGTCTCCTTTCACCACGGACAACGCACCACCGACTACCGACCCATCTATCTGCCGTAGGGTCCGTGGTACTCCGCGGACCATTGCCGCGATGGGAACAATGGTCCGCGGAATACCACGGACCCTACAAAACCGCCGCCGCCCCGTGCTCTCCACGGACCACTAACCACGGACAACGGACAACGGACATCTTTGTCCGCCGCCTCAATGCCCTGTCGGCCAGTTGACCGTCGGATCGCGATAGGCCGACGGTTCATCCGGCAGCGCATCGAGCACACGGTCGAGGTTCTCGACCGTAAGGTTTTCGTGCAGCACCTCGTTGACCAGCCCGCACGGCGCGCCGCCGCAGGCGCCCAGGCATTCCATGTGGATCAGCGTGAACTTCCCATCCGGCGTCGTTTCCCCCAACTCGATCCCCAGCTTCTTTCGCAGCGCATCCGTCAGGCTTTTCGAGCCCGTCAACTCGCAGGCCAGTGACCGACAGATCCCGATCAGGTATTTCCCCTTGGGCTTCAGCCAGAACTCTTCATAGAACGACGCCGTATCGAGCACCTCGGCCGGGGAGATCTCCAAAAACTCGGCCAATTCCTCCAGCGCCTTCATCGGCACCCATCCATGCTCATGCTGAATCGCATGCAGCGCCGGCAACGTCAGCGCCCGCTTGGTGGGATATCGCGGGAAATAAACCTCCCGCAAATGCGCCTTGAGCGCCTCGGTCAGATAAGGCCCGCCGTCATCGGCCACGGGTACTCGACGATTTTCAACAATCCATGCCATTGACCGTTTCCTTCAAAGTTATTTTCATGGGCCGTCAACAACAACAAGCGATTCGCCCAACTCAAGCCTTGCGAGAGCATCGGGAAGCGCACCCGAGAGGAACACACACATTCGCGCGGTACGCATGTTGCCGCAGCGCATATGCAGCACTTGAGGAGGCGCGCCGCGGCGACCCGACAGACCCACAAAATCACCATCTTTAGTCACGATGACAATTTGCTCGAAACGCCGCGCCGATTCATACAATTCCGTATCGGAGCTTCGTTCCAATCCAAGTTCGACCACATGCTTGACCACCACGTTGAAGCGGCTGCCAATCCAGCTGGCGAGCTCTGGATCAAGTTGCGCATCAAGCCAGAAGGTCATGCGGTTTTCGCTCGATAATTCACCTGCTCCGCCGCGTACTCCAGGCACGCTCGAATGTCATCCGCTTCCAGGTACGGAAACTGTTCCAATACCTGCTGCGAAGTCATGCCCGAGGCCAGCGATCCCAACACATCCGACACGCGAATACGGATCCCGCGAATACATGGCTTGCCGCCGCATTGATCCGGCCTCACGGTGATTCGCTCAAGCAGTTCCATGTCGAACCTCCGATCGCTCACTTTACCGCGTATTCCACAGCCCTACCGATCCAGCTCCGCCGCGATGACGTTGATGCTGCCCAGGACCGCCACCACGTCGGAGATCATGTGTCCTTCGATCAGCTTCGGAAACGACTGATAGTTCACAAAGCAGGGCGGGCGCGTCCGGACGCGCCAAGGGACGTTGTCGCCGCTGCTCACAATATAATAGCCCAGTTCCCCGCCGGCGCTTTCGATGCAGCAATACACCTCTCCCGCCGGCGCGGTGAAGCCGCGGTTGGTCATGATCAGCTCGAAGTGCTGAATCAATCCCTCGATGCTCGAATAAACCTGATCCTTCGGCGGAAGCACTTCCTTGCCTTCGGGGCTTACATTCACAGGCCCGTCGGGAATGTTGTCGATCAACTGTCGGATGATGTGCGTCGACTGCTTGATCTCCTCCAGACGCACGAGGTATCGCGCGTAGCAGTCGCCGGTTTCCATGACCGGAACCTTGAAATCAACGGCCGGTGTCCCCCGTCCATCCCAGTTGTCGGCGAAACAGAGATACGGTTCATCCTTGCGCACGTCGCGCCGGATGCCGCTGGCGCGGGCCATCGGTCCGGTCATGCTCCAGGCGATCGCCTCCTCCCGGCTGATTGTGCCGATGCCTTTGGTGCGATCGACGAAAATGCGATTGCGGTTGAGCAGCTTCTCGATGTCCTCGATCGCCGGCGGAAGATCGTTGTCGATGAAGTCATGCACCATCCGCTTGAAGACATCCTCATCGGGCAAATCCATGTTGAGCCCCCCCACCCGCGTCCAGCTCGTGTGGTAGCGCTGTCCGCTCATGTACTCCACGATGTCGTAAATCTTTTCACGCTCGTTGAAGCCATACAAAAACGCGGTGAACGCGCCCAGGTCCAGCCCGGCCGCCGCGATGGAAAGCAGATGCGAGAGGATGCGCCCCAGCTCCCCGGCGATCGTCCGCAGCGACTTGCAGCGCGGGGTGATTTCGATCCCCATCAATTTCTCGGCCGCACCGTGCCAGGGGAGTTCGTTGTAGATCGGCGCCGAGTAGTCCATCCGGTTGACGATCGTCACATACTGGTTGTAATTAAGATGTTCACCCAGCTTTTCGAACCCGCTGTGCAGATAGCCGATATGCGGCGTGCAGCGAATGACGCGCTCGCCATCCAGTTCCAGCACAAGGCGCAGCGTCGTGTGGGTGGCCGGGTGCTGGGGACCGAAGTTGAGGGTCCACCGGTTGCCTCCCTCCCCCTGTCCGATGGACGACAAATCCCGAGACGTTTCCGACAATGTATAAGGCATAAGCTTCCAGTCTCCCGCCGCGTGGCGCGGATTCATCGTGCGCCCATCAGGCGCGACCCCGCGCATCCGTCCGCGTCGCGCCCCGGGCATTCCCCGCCCCATCCCCGGCCAGGACACGCGATTATAGCGAGCTTCGGCTGGCGTGCCATCTTCCGGCCCTGGGCAAGCGGGTCACCGTCAGATTCGCGTTTCGTTCGGTGGGAAGCGGAAAAATCCACCATAGATAAACGCAGATGAACGCAGATAAGAACACAAAAGTCTTTCGCGTTTATCCGTGTTCATCGGGGTTCATCTGTGGTTGATCCCATTGAGCAGACGAGACGACCGATTTGGTGCGGGGCTATTTTCATGATAAAATACCTAACAAAATGCTAACACAAGGGCTTGCGATGATGTATTGCTACGAGACAGCGGCAGGTCTCATCAATTTGTTGGTGATCGAATGGCGTGGTGATATCCTGCTACTCCACGGAGAGTAAAATGTTCCACGTGGAACATTTGTCTGCAACCTTTGTCCCATCACTCGCGAGGCCGAACATGTCCGACACCAAATCCAAATCACGATCTCGCCTCGGTAGGGGGCTGGCGAGTCTGATTTCTGTATCGACTGAGGCAGAGGCGCCGGCTGCGCCGGCGGCACCTCAAGCAGACGGCATCGTGCCAACGGCGGACAGTTCGACGGACACCACGTCGGACGTGTCCGCCCCACCGTCTGACAATCGTCAGCCGACGGACAAGGGATCGTCGCGTGCGCCGACAATCCCTCAGGAGATTGCCGTCGCGGATGTGGTCCCGAATCCTCATCAGCCGCGCAAGACATTTGATGAGGCGTCGCTGGATGCGCTGGGAACGAGCATTCGTTCCACCGGGTTGATTCAGCCGATTGTCGTTCGACCGGTGGGGAGGGGCTATGAATTGATCGCCGGCGAACGCCGCTGGCGGGCGGCCCAGCGGGCGGGCCTGGCGACGATGCCTGCCCTCATCCGTGATGTCGATGCCTTTACCCAGGCGCAGATGGCGCTTGTTGAGAACATTCAGCGTGAAGATCTGAATCCGATCGAGCGGGCGGCCGGTTATCGACAATTGATGGAGCAGCTTGGTCTGACGCAAGCCGAGCTGGCCGGGCGACTGGGGGAGGATCGCTCATCCATCGCTAATTTCCTCAGGTTGCTTGACTTGTGTGTTGAGGTTCAGGCTTGGATTCGGGAGGGTAAATTGTCGGCCGGTCATGGCAAGCTGCTGGCGGGCGTGGTGGATGCCGATGTGCAAAAGCGTCTGGCGGCGACGTGCATCACGCAGGATTTATCCGTCCGCAACCTCGAACGCCTCATCCAGCAGGGGGGGGCGACCCCCCCACCCAGTAAGCCCACCCTCCCTTCGGCCCATATTCAGGACCTTGAAAAAACGATCAGCCGGCACCTGGGGATGCGGGTTCAGTTGCGTTCCGGCAGCAAGGGCAAGGGGAAGCTGACCATCCATTACGCCTCCCTCGACCAATTTGACGATCTGCTCGCCAAGTTCGGCGTCTCGCCGGAGTGATGATCTAAAAATGTTCCACGTGGAACAATTTTGGATTTTCGATTTTTGATTGGTGATTTTCGATTGTCTGACTGCCTTCGGAATGCAGCCTCTTCACGGATCGTAGAGAGCATAAAAATGATTTTCTGCGCAGAGACGCAGAGGCCGCGGAGAAATACAATATCATTTAGATTGCCTTCTCTGCGATCTCTGCGTCTCTGCGCGGAAATGTATTCGACGCCCAGTGGCTTGGCCGCATTTCATGTTTGGTGTTTGTTAGCATTCTGCCATTCCATCTTTTATGTCCGTCCTCTTGTCTGACGTGTTATAAATGATACAGTTTGCTTGGATTATCGGACTCACGCCGGCATGGAGGCCGGGCCGATACCACATCCATAGGCGGACACGTCCGCCGAATCAGCATGGAGGCTGACATGGCAACCGCATGGCAGACATTGGAAGAGGCGGCACTGACGCTCGGCATTTCCTCGCGCACCCTTCATCGTCGCATCACCAAAGGCGAAGTGGAAACACGTCTGAACAATGGCCGACGCGAGGTGATGGTGTCGGTTCCGGACACCGACGCCGCGCCAGCCGGGCACCGGCATGGTGCTTCGGCCTCCGAATCGACGGACGCGAATTACGCCATCGGTGCGCCCGGCGCTCTTCATGACCCCCTGTCCGACGACGGCGGTCAGACGATGCTCGCGTTGCATGAGGATCGCATCCGACGCAGCGACCTGGCGATTGTGGCGTACCAGCAGTCCCTCACGGTCGCCGCCGCGCAGATGCGGCGGTCGCGCGTGGGGTCGCGGCTGGCATGGTCGATGGCAGGGGGGCTGGCGGTCGCGTTATTCCTGTCAGTCGTTTATGCCACGCATTCGGTCACCCGGGCCCATGCGGAGGTGGAAACCCTTACGGCGCAGGTGAAAATCGCGTCAGTCATGGCGGACAACAATGCCCGCGACGCCGAAACTTTCCGTCGCCAGGCCGAGCAGGCCCGCATCGAAGCCGCTCACGCCCAGGGGGAATTGTCCGCCAGCCAATTGAGCGCGAAGCAGGGGGCGGCAACCAACGCCAACGCGGCGGCGGCCGCCAAGGCTCCCACGACGCGCCCCCTGTCCGCCAAGGGCATGCTGAAGGCCATTTTCGATTATTGATTGGTGATTTTCGATTGAAGCGAGGAAGAGGCACGCATCATCGTCTATTTACCGTTCCGCTCGCCCCAATCCAAAATCAAAAATCGAAAATCAAAAATTGAAAATCAATCCCCCTCTGCCAATTTATTTTGTTCCCGCTATTATTGTCCGACCATTATGACTGACAGCTTGAAAACAACGACGGACGGCCAGAGCGCCGTATTTGACATCGCCATCGTGGGCGCCGGGCCGACCGGGCTTTTTGGGGCATTTTACGCGGGATTGCGCGGCATGTCCGTGCTCCTGATCGATTCCCTCGACGTGCTTGGCGGACAGCTCACCACGCTCTACCCCGAAAAATACATCTACGATGTCGCGGGCTTCCCCAAGGTGCTCGCCAAGGACCTCGTCGCGCAGCTCGTGGAACAGGCGATGCACGCCAAGCCGACGATCGCGCTGGGGCAGCAGGTCTCCTCGCTCGAGCATGACCAGGCAAGCGGCGTCTATACGATTCACGCGACCGACAAGCAGTGGCGCGCCAAGACCATCGTCCTGGCGGCCGGCGTCGGGGCGTTTCAACCCAAGACCCTCGCGTTGCCCAACGCCGCCGAGTATCGCGGGCGCGGGCTCCATTACTTCGTCAAATCAATCGACACGTTCCGCAGCCAGCGCCTGCTCATCGTCGGCGGCGGGGACAGCGCCGTGGACTGGGCCAACGCGCTCGGCGGCGTGGCGGCGGAAGTCACCCTCATCCATCGACGCGATCAGTTCCGCGCCCATGAACATGCCGTCGCGGAAATGCGCAAGGGACCAACCCGCATTCACACCTTCCACGAACTGAAATCAATCGGCGGGTCGGGGAAAATCGAACATGCGACTGTTTACGACAATCGCACTAAAGACGAAAAGCGGCTGGAGCTCGACGCGGTGCTTGTCAACATCGGCTTCGTCAGCTCCCTCGGGCCACTGGCGCACTGGGGCTTGAACGTGGAGGGGGGGCAGATCAACGTCGATTCGATGATGCAGACCAATCGCCCGGGCATCTTCGCGGCCGGCGATGTGACGACCTACGCCGGCAAACTCAAGCTGATCGCCACCGGCTTCGGCGAAGTCGCGATCGCCGTCAACTACGCCAAGCATTTCCTCGATCCCAAGGCGCATATCTTCCCGGGCCACAGCTCGAATATGAAGGTGTGACTTCGCGCTGAAATGTTCGGCGAACCCGCTCCCCTGTCCAACGTCCGCCGCCGCATTTAGAATCACGCGCATGGCTGAGTCATGGACGGTGCGTCGTCTGTTGGAGTGGACGACGGGATTCTTTCAGCGCAAGCAGGTCGATTCACCGCGGTTGTCGGCCGAGCTTTTGCTTGGGCATGTCATGGCGCTGCCGCGGATTCAGCTTTACACGAATTATGAACGGGCGGTGGGGGAGACGGAGCTTGAGCGATTCCGCGAGCTGGTCCGACGGGCCGGGGAGCAGGAACCAATCGCGTATCTGACGGGCAAGGCGCCGTTTTTCAATCTGGAGCTCCTCGTGGACAGGGGGGTGCTCATTCCGCGCCCCGACACCGAAACACTCGTCGAAAACGTCCTGCAAATGGCCAGGCGCACGGTGGGTCTCGAACACGCCCGCGTGCTCGACCTCTGCACCGGCAGCGGGTGCATCGTGCTGGCGATATTGGAGCGATTGAAGGGCGCGAGCGCCGTGGCGACCGACCTGAGCGACAAGGCCGTCCAGGTCGCGTCGGCCAATGCCGCGAAGCTGGGATTGAGCGATCGCGTCCGCATCTTAACGGGGGATTTGTATGAACCGATCAGCGCCCAGGGGGATATCGCCGATGTGCAGCCGTTCGATCTGATCGTCAGCAATCCCCCGTACATTCCCAGCGGCGACATCGCCAAACTCGATCGCAACGTCCGCGACTACGAGCCGCACGAGGCGCTCGATGGCGGCGAGGATGGCCTGGCGTTTCATCGCCGGATATTGGCTGGTGCGGCGGATCGATTGGCCGTCGGGGGGCGAATCTATCTGGAGATTCAGTTCAACCAGGGCGAAGCGGTGGGGGGCCTCATGGCTGCGACGAAAGGTTTGAAGGAGATCCGTGTGCTGAAGGATTACGCCGGCCATGACCGCGTGGTGACGGCGGTGAAGGGGGATTGATGAAGAACAAAGCGATGAGATCGGCACACACCACCCGCATTGAGGCCCTTCCGGTCCTTAGCCAATGAAATACGCCGGCGACACATGGAAATGATCGGCCAGCCGCCTTACGGCTTCGGTCGTCAAGCCGCGCTTGCCGCTGAGGATCAAGCTGATGGCGGGCTGTCCGATGCCGAGGAGCTTGGCCAGGGCCGCCTGACCCATTTCCGATTCCTCCACCAGGAAGCGCAATCTCTCATGGACGGGGGCTTTGACAATGGGCAACGCCTTGGCTTCGTACTGTTCGATCAAAGTGGCGAGCACTCGCAGATACTCGATCTCATCTCCGTTGAGCGATTCTTCCGGGCGGGAAAACAGGGGATGCTTCATCGCCGCCTTGTGATCGGCCGCGGTGCGGATGGTTTTGAGGGGGAAATCCCGCACAAGCTTCAGGTAGGCGTCGGGTTGATGTTTGCTTTTGGTGTTCATGCCGATCTCCTCAGTATCGTTGTTTCCAGCGTTCTTCGTCGTATTCGTTGTGCGTCATGGCAGCCAGAATCTCCACAACCTCGATGGCGTATTTGATCCTTGTCAGCAGGCGGTATTCGTTTCCCTTGACGTTGAACACCGTCACCACGTTGCCGCTTGTGAGCTTGACGCCGTCGGCGTGGCGGAAGGATTTGCGCACGTCGGCGAGGCTGGCCCATGACTGATTCTTGGCCGTTTCTCGGAATTGGTTCAGCCAGTTCATCGCATCCCGGTGCTTTCGACCAAACCGAATCGCGACATCAAAGCCAACGACCGTCATATTGCTTATAGTAATATGCCAAAGTGATGAAGGCAAACCGGCTTGCAGATGCCGGCGCCCACAAACAAAACGCTTCGCTCTTGCAGGATCGGTCGGGGTGCCGCCCGATGTCCGCCGCGTACGGCGGACCACGGTCAAGATGACCGTGCTACGGAAGGCGGTGGACAGGCGCCGTGCGCGACGGAAGCGGTTGCGCTTTGGCGGTACCAACCGCTTTACTTCGTGTGCGGCTCTTGCTCGCCACTCTCCATCGCCGGTTGCGACGCGGGGGCGGCATGTGGCTTGAGCGTGAAGATGACGTCGCCTTTGTTCTTGGCGCCTTGGGCAAACATATCGGTCCCGCCGTCGTCCACGCCGTCGGGGCCGATGCTGTAGATGATATGATCATTTCCCTTGATCACCAGGCGAAGGGGTTTGCCGTCGAAAGGATCGAGGGGGATGGCGTCGAGATACTTGGGGACCAATACATCCAGCTTCGACGGCAATGAGCCGTGATCGAGGCGATATCGCGTCATGGCGAGGGCGACGTGGCAACTGGCGTTGGTCGCCTGGGCGCCGGCGGAGTTGCTGAACACTTTGTCGATTGACGGCACAATCAGCTTCGCCAGCAATCCGCTTCGGGCGACCAGCCGCACCACGCGCGGCGCTTTGTCTTTGATCTGGTAGTAGGGTTTAATCGCGAAATCCTGAGCGACATCCATCAATGTCGCATAAGTCTGCGCATCCAGAAGAAACGCTCGAAACAACGATATGCTCCGGATGTTGTCTCGATATGGCGTACGATCAATTGAGACGTTGTCGGATAATGCGCGGACGTTGTCCGGCATGTTGACATACATCAGCAAGCCCCACCGCGCTTCCCCGTAAAACGATCGCTGCAACTTACGGCCGATGTCCGAGGCGGGAGGCAGTTGCAGCGCCGCCAGTTCTTCCGGATTCATCACGGCAGGCAGCACCGCCTCAAGTGTTTGCCTGCCAACATATTCAAGGCCAAACCCAACGAGCGCGTAAATGATTGTGGGCTGGCCCATCACATGTCGAGACATGCCAAATACTGCTTGAACGTCGGCCATTGCTTCGGCGGTTTGGTCATGCGCGACGGCCTGACGCGCATGGAGGTTCAGAAGGTTGGCCGCGGATCGTACTTCATTGAAGTTGTCATCACTGGGAAACATGGCGGGAGTGCGAAGGTCCGTCTCGAACCGGCATGCCGGCATCGCGGCCGCTTTGCGCAGGAGCGCGATCGTCGGGGCATGGCGCTTCAGATATGCGATTGTGGCGGATTCGTTTGGGTCGAAATCGTCGTTGTCTCCGACGGGTGGATTATGCACCTCGGTTCCGGGGTATTCTTTCAGCAGCGCGAAGGCTTCTCCATAGAGCGGTGCGGCGTTCTGGTCTTCGGAAATTACCGGCGGCAGCGAGGCCAGATAGAGCGTGTTCGCTTGCGCGTAGAGCAGCCCGCATTGGGTTCGCGCGGCCAAGTCCATGGCCCCCAGTGTGTTGTATGCCATCATCACGACGATGAGCCAGGACAACGCCAGCCAGCCGCGCGGCCAAGTCGCTGTGATCGGGGCGAGCGCGCCGTAGCGCCGGCGGGCGACGAACAGGATGATGATTGTGCCAACGATGAACGCCAGAAAAAGGGAGAGCGCGTAGCCGAACCAATTGCGCTCGATATCAGCCTGCCACTTCAACGCCGCGGCTGCGGCGACCAGCGCTCCCAGGCAAAGCAGCGGAATCAGCAGTAGGATTGCAGTGCTTGCGATGCGCATCGCCTTGCGTTTAATGCGCGAGGTGCATGCGATCCATGCCCCATTCCACAAGAGGGCGATGAGGAGCAATTCGAGCCAGAATAGGCCATAATTCATCGCTTACACTCCGTGAACTTTAGCCATTTCCCATGAAAACAGGCATTCCAAAAAAGACCATGTCGGCTTTCCAATTGTGTGTTGCAAAACTCACAGCAGGAGGCCGACATGGATGTCAAATTGGTACCGCAATGGAATGCGCTTTGTCAACGGTTGTCTTCGGCGTTCACGAGGCCGACGTTCGCCGTGTTTGTGCAGATCGTCACGAGTTGGGCGTTGTGCCGCAGTCGGCCTCTGACGACCCATCTGATTCGCACGATTGCTTCGTCGCTGCTGGGGCATGTGGCCCGGCACTGGATCACCTACGAGCGGTTCTTTTACCGCGCCCGCTGGTCGCTGTCGGAACTGTCGCATCTGCTGATCGGCCGGATCGTCGGACCGCTGATCGAGCAGCGCGGGGTCGATTCGCAGATCGATCTGGCCATCGACGACACCACCTGCGGGCGGTGCGGCAAGCATGTGGCCTGCGCCCGCTATTTCAAGGATGCCTCGGTTTCCAACACCACCGGGCAGGTCATCCACTGGGCGCACAATTGGGTGATCGCCTGCCTGACGATGCGGGACAAGCGATGGCCCGACTGGGTGATCGGCCTGCCGGTGCTGTTCACGCTCTATCGCAAGAGGCCCGACTGCGACCGGGATCATCCCTTCCAGACCCGCCAGCAGATCGGGGCGCGGATGATCCGCGAGGCGCACGCGGCCCTGCCGGGCCGGACGATCCGCATTGCCGCCGACGGACAGTACGCCACGACGGCGATGGTCCAGGCGGCCCGGGAATCCGAGACGAACCTGGTCAGCCGGATGCGCTGCGACGCGGCCGTTTACAAACTGCCGCCTCAACATCGCAAAGGCCGGCGGGGTCGGCCCAGGAAGAAGGGGGACCGCCTGCCGACGCCCAAGGCGATGGCCGCCCGGCGGAAGAAGGGATGGCGAACGATCACGGTTCGGGCGTATGGGAAAGTGGTCGAGCGGCGTGTGCTGCCGATCATCTGCCT
>CAYTAP010000104.1:12189-15147 GCA_964435775.1 uncultured Tepidisphaeraceae bacterium | reverse complement strand
CAGCACCCAGGTTCGCAGGTGGGGATCGACGTCGTCGATTTCCCCATCGAGGCGCTGGATCGAATAGCCGGCCAATAGATGCCGCCTCTCGAGCACTTCAACTCCGGCCCGATTCTGACGATTCCAAACGTGGCACATATCGAACGGTATGCCCGTGTCCTGGGTTTGACACCACCCAAAATCCAGCTATTCTGAAATGGGTCGGGGCCATAGTGAAATGGGATCACGCGACCATGGCATGGTTGAATTTGGGGTTCAAATCCCCATGGCTCCACTGAGCGGGATTAAATTCTCCTCTCCCGTGGGGGATTTTCCTCATGAAACCTCAGCTTTTCGCAAGGTCGAACGCACGGATTTGAATGGGTTGCCCGGGAACGTGCGCATCGTCTTGCAATCCACCGTAATTCATGCCCCCCGCGCACGATCAATATCGAAAAATACGAAAAGGAGTGACCGATGAACGTGATCAAGAGTTCGGACAAGCACGCCGCCGGGAAGATCGCCGCCGAAGCGGGCGCCACGCTCATTCGCAAGGCGATCAGCGCATCGGGGTCGGCTAACATCATCGTGGCGACCGGCGCCTCGCAATTTGAAATGCTCAGCGAGTTGGTGAAGCAGCCCGACATTGCATGGAACATGGTGACGGGCTTTCACCTTGATGAATACATCGGAATGCCCATCACCCACCCCGCCAGCTTTCGCAAGTATCTCTGGGAGAGATTCGTCAGTCGCCTGCCTCTGCCCCTGGCCGCATTTCACTACGTGAATGGTGATCGGAATGGATCGGCCGAGTGCGAGCGGCTGGGTGCGATCATCAAGCGGCATCCGATTGATGTGGCGTTCGTCGGCATCGGGGAGAACGGCCATCTCGCGTTCAACGATCCGCCCGCTGATTTCAAAACCGAGGAGCCGTATCTCGTCGTGAAGCTTGACGATGCCTGTCGCCGCCAGCAGATGGGTGAAGGGTGGTTCCCGACGTTTAACGATGTTCCCACCGAGGCCATCAGCATGTCCTGCCGACAGATCATGAAGAGCAAGGCGATCATCTGCACGGTGCCCGATGAACGCAAGGCGCAGGCCGTCCAGCACTCCGTCGAAGGGCCTGTCACCCCGGACGTGCCGGCCAGCATCCTCCAGCAACATGGAAACACCACGATCTACCTCGATCGCGCTTCGGCATCGCTTCTGACCAAATGACTTTTACGCGGAGTATCCGCACCCTCGCCGGTCGCGCACGGCCACGGCCTCACGGCTGCGCCTCCTGGACCGAGCGGTCTTGCAGTTTCGCGGCCCGTCTACTTCCCTTCGTCGTTGAACAACTGCTGGGTGAATGGGATCGCCTGTTCCTGCAGGGAGATGTTGTTGTAACGCAGGAGCGTTCCCTTGCGGCGTTCGAGCTCGATCAGCGCGGTGTTGTAGTTGCTGCGGGCTCGGGCTTCGGCGCTGGCGGCGTCGGCGAGTGCGGCCTGACGGTCCAGTTCCAACTGCACGAACGTCGGCGTCAACGGCTCGTTCGCCTCACGGCGCTGCTGGACGGCCAGCAGTGAATCGGCCGCGCTGAATCGGGCCTTGCCTGTCGCCACCATTTCATCCCAGCTTGTCCGCACGTTGCGTTCGGCCTGCCGCACTTCCAGTGAAATCTGCTCGATGAGCGTCGTGTACTGGGCGATCGCCTGTTGGCGCTGCAAGAGAGATCGCGTCCACTGCGCCCGCGCGGCGCGGTTGCCGATCGGAATGACGAACTCCAGCCCGATGCCGCCGCTGACACTGGTTGTGTCGAATTGACCATCGACTGGCTCGCCCAGGTCATCACCGATGCCGTCCACGCTCGCGCGGGCGGTGAGGTTCAACTGGGGCAGAAGCGCATTTTTGGCGACGCGCACCGCGATCGTGGATGAATCAATGCGAAGTTTCTGCTGCGCCAGCTCGATGCGGTTGAGCATCGCCGTCTGGATCTGGTCCGTCAGATCCATGTGCAACGGCTCGGTTACCGGGGGCGTGGCGGGCAAAATGACAGCCGGGCCGGTGATCGGGAACTGCGGATCATTCATGTACCGCTTGAGCTGATCCGACAAATCACGCACATTCGCCTTGGCGCGAACGAGGACCGCCCGGCGCGATTCCACCGCGGAGTTGGCCTGCGAGGTCTGCAACCGGCTGACGTCAACGCCGCCCTTGAGCCGGGCCGCCAGGATGCTCGCGGTGTCTTCGGTCGTTCGCAGAAGCTGCTCGGTGATCTCCACCTGCCGCTGCGCGAGCACAAGCTGCCAGTAGGTCTGCTCCACCTTGTCCAGCGTGTCCTCCAGCGTGTCGCGGAAGTTGAGCAGGCTGATCTTCTGGTTGTTGCGGGCGACGTTGATCCGCGCGCTGTTCACCTCCTGCCCGAAGTTCTGGAGCAAGGGCTGGGTGATCGACAGGATCAGCGAGTTTTCGAAAAACGAGGGAACCGTGTAGGCGTCAGCGTACGCGACCTGGTAGCTCACCTCATACTGCCCGCCGCTGGAGAGGATCTGGCGAATCCCCGTTCCAACGCTCAACTGGTCCATTCGCGAGGCATTATTGAAATTGCCTTGCTGGGAGTTGGTCCCGCTGAATCCGCCGGGAGGGGCGTTCTGGTGCGCGAAATTGGTGTTGGCGAACCACTGTGGATCAAATTGCGCCTGGGCCTCGACGACGCGGGTTTGGTCGATCGCCGGCGTATATCCCGCGACCTTCACGTCCGGGTTGTTCAGCACGGTGCGCTGGACGACTTCCTGCAACGTGAGCGGCACGCCTTCATTGCCGATGTTCGGACCGGTCGTCGGCAGGGTCGTGGGCGATTTGTCGGCAGCCTGGGGCGCGTTGCCGCGTCCGTTGGGACCGACCGGCGGAAGGTAGGGACTTTCCAGCGTCGTCGGTAGCGGACGCATCGGCGCATTGGTGTCCGTCGCGGAGGAGGTTTCAAGATGCTCCAGCGCC
>CAYTAP010000104.1:0-12179 GCA_964435775.1 uncultured Tepidisphaeraceae bacterium | reverse complement strand
GCTGAAACGGAGGCGGATTGCTCGCGCACCCGGCCAGCGCCAGGACGATCGCGCCCAACCCCAATCCCCGAACCGTCGCCGTCGCCGCAGTTCGCACCAGCATCTCTTTGGACTGTTTCATCAATGCCTTCCCGGAAAGTTGCCGTATTCAACATCACGACCAAGCCTCGCACGCATCCCATTGATGCGCCCGCGCATCGCTCCCATCTCCTTTTACATCGTGACGATTTTGCCCCATGATGTCTAGGCCGCGTGGACATCAGGATGAAGGATGGGCGAAGAAGGATGAAGGATAAAGGATGAGAGGGGCCGGTTCGAATTGGGGCGGTGGCGATTCAACATGGGAACCGCGCATCGATGATTTATCCTTGCAACTGACCACTGACCTCTGACAACGGACAACGAACCCCCATGATTCGCGCGATCACCGTTTATTGTTCCTCCTCCAGCCATATTTCACGTGTGCATTTCGATGCCGCCGCCGAACTTGGACGGGCCATCGCGCATCAGGGGTGGACGCTGGTGTACGGCGGCAATGCGGTGGGGTTGATGGGGCATTTGTCCAACGCCGTCCGGGCCGCCGGGGGGCGGGTCGTCGGAATCACGCCGCAGTCGATGGTGGATGAGGGAATCGCCGACACGCGGTGCGATGAGCTTGTCATCACCCAGGGCATTCGGGAACGAAAGGCTTTGATGGAAATGCGCGGCGACGCTTTTCTCGCTCTGCCCGGGGGGCTTGGCACTTTGGAGGAAGTGGTCGAGGTGATTGTCGGCAGGCAGCTCGGCCATCACGTCAAGCCCGTCGTTCTGCTCAACATCAACGATTATTACAAACCGCTCCAGGCCTTGATCGCTCATGGCGTCGAACATCGTTTCATCAAGCCGCGGGCGTGCGATGCGTATTTCATCGCCAACACCGTCGCGGATGCACTGCATCACATCCGCGCGCATGGTGCGGCCGCCGCACATGGCAAAAGAGATTCGGGGCAATCGCCGCCAACCGTGGACTAGACGAACAGCCCGTACCCGGCTCAATGCGAAGTGTGATGTCCCGGCCTACGGTTTTCCTCATCGCGTCTGACCACCGCTTCCATTTCACGCTGTGACCGCACGCGCTGAAGCGTTCGACCGGCCAATCCCGGCGATGGTTCCTCCGTCGGCAAAACCGCCAGTATCGCCAGCACCTCCTCCACCCGACGCACGCGGTCCGTCGCAAGGGGCGAGGATGCCGCGTAGCCCGGCCCGCCGGCCTGGACGGTGGAGGACTGACCATGATCCAGCAAAAGGTCCACGATGTGTTGGTCTTCTTCGACCAGTTTGAGGCTCATATGACTTGTCCCCATCGTTATTCGAATCCCGTTTTGCGGCATTCAAAATGGACGATTACAATTCCAATCCCCACTCGTTTTTAGAAGCGACACACAACGACACCTGCAAACACCGCGAGGTGTTCACACCATCCATCCCGCCATCACAAACACCAGATGGCCAAAATCCACTTGATCTCAATGGGCGATTGAAGCCCGGAGATGATCACGACTTTCTCAAATTACTTACGATGGGCAACCTCACGGGTTCGTCTCCCGCCAGTGATCCGCAAAATATGCCACCGCCGCGTGCAGTCGGGATTTTACAGTCCCCAGCGGGATGCCCAAAATATCACTGATTTGCTTGTATGGAAATTGATGAAAATACGACAGGAGCAGGATTTCCCGCAGATGGGGCGGCATGCTCTTGACCGATTTCCGTACAAGCTCCTCCATCTCCCGCCGTTCCATCGGCGTATCCGGCGACACAACATGCGACTGCATTAAGTCAATAAACTGTGAGGAGTTATCGTCGTCGCTGTTGATTGACGCCTGCAAAGGACTGGCCGGACGCCGCGCTTGCGAACGCATCAGGTCACGCGCTTTATTGGCGGCGATCGTGAACAGCCACGGGCGGAATCGCCTTTGGATGTCGAACTGGTCGGCCGACTGGTGGACCTGCAAAAACGTCTCCTGAAACACATCCTCCGCCGCCGCCCGGTTACCCAGGAAACGGACGAGGAAATGGAAGAGCTCCCGTTCGTAGCGCTCAACCAATGCCCCAAATGCCTCGATTTCCCCTTCCCGATAATCCGACAGCAATTGTTCGTCGGAACGTGGTGCGGGTTTCGCGCCTCCGTCGGGCTTGCCGTCCCCATCCCGTTCGGCGCCGCCGCCATCGTGTGGACGCACCGTGCCGGCGTTCATCTGCACGAGTTTGTGCGGAATCCCATTGCCATGCACCGATGTTGAATCTCCTCCGTCATGCGGCACCGTGATCCGAATCGGCGGCGTTGACGGACGTCCAGTTGCCGGGCGATTCTCACTTCCCGCCGCTCGTGGGGCACGTTTCGGCGATTCGCTCGGAGCGTTTTCTAGATGCGCGGCGCGAGGATCATCCGCGCTGGGCTTGCTGGCACGGCGTCGCACCATCGCTTTGGTTGATGAATTGCTCATGCTCAATCTCCAGCAAACCCGTTCCCGCGCAACCCGTCAAGGCACAAACCCGTCGTGTCCGCCTCGCTTTTCTTCACCGCGCCGCTCGCACTCGCTCCCCATCCATCATATGCACACAATGAACAGGCCGGCGCTTGAACAATTCGATGGTCCAATCCATGATTGTCTTTTGACGATCGCCTACAGTCCTTGACAACAAAACCCATGCCGAAGGCAGTACCCGTTCCAAATCGACTACATTTCCTTGGCCTTTTGCCGCGGGAGCTTGACTCCGCGCTGGCGGAATGGGGCTGGCCGGCATTTCGCGGGGGGCAGATTCGCCAGTGGGTGTATGAAAAAGGAGTGCTGGACCCGGCCGGGATGAGCAATTTATCCCGATTGGACCGGGATCGGCTGCGCGAGGGGATGGCATTCGCCAGCGCCGTCGTCACCCGGCATCAAACGAGCGACGATGGGACGCAGAAACTGTTGCTGACCTGGGAGGATGGCGCCAGCGCCGAGACGGTCATGATCCCCGAAGGCGACCGGCGGACGGCGTGTGTCAGCTCGCAGGTCGGGTGCCCGGTGGGGTGCAAGTTTTGCGCCAGTGGCTTGAATGGTGTGAAGGGGAGCCTGCGGGCCGATCAAATTGTTGAGCAGATCGTGCAGCTCAATCAACTGCTCAAGCCGCGTGGCGAGCGGATTACCAATGTCGTGTTCATGGGAATGGGCGAACCGCTCGCCAACTATGCCAACGTGATGCAGGCGGTGCGGGTTCTGCATGATCCGGGGTGTCTCAACCTGGGGGCACGACGATTGACGATCTCGACAGTCGGCGTCCCGATCAAGATGCGGGAACTGGCGAGAGAATCGTTGCCGATCAATCTCGCCATCTCGCTGCATGCCCCCAATGAAACCCTGCGCCGTCAGCTCATCCCCTGGGCCGAGCATTTCGCGCTTAAGGATATTCTTGACGCCGCCCGTGACTACTTCGAACACACCGGGCGCGAGGTGACACTCGAATACATCCTTCTGAACGGCGTCAATGATCGCCCCGAGCAGGCGCGCGAGTTGGCGAGGGTGTGTAAAACGCTTCGGGCCAACGTCAACCTGATTCGATACAATGAGGTGGACGGTTTGCCCTTCAAGCGTCCGCGCGGCGAGGATGTCGTGGCGTTTCAGGACATCCTGCGGGAAGCCGGCGTCAACGCCCATGTCCGCCGCTCGCGCGGGCGTGATATCGATGCCGCGTGCGGGCAACTGCGTCGCAAAGCCATGGAAAGTCAGCCGCCGGTTGCCGCAGTGACGGTCGAGGGATCAAGCACCTGAGGATGAATGAAACGCGCAAGAGGATTCAGCTTTTTGGAATTGGTGGTGGTGATCGGCATCGTCGTGGTGCTCCTCAGCATCTTCATTCCGTACCTGGCGCGGCAGCGCGAGGCGGCCAATCGCGTGGCATGCGCCAACAACCTGGGGCGCATCCGCGATGCGCTGTTCGCTTATGCCAATGAGAACGGCAAGAACCTGCCGAGGGTGATCTACGACCCGGCCGCGCCGGGGTACACGGCGTACACGGGTGCGGATTCAAAAAATCCCTTTGCGCCGGATTCGGCGGTCAAACCCAATGACATCACCGCGTCGCTCTGGCTGCTCATGCGGACCGGGATGCTCAAAAGCCCCAAGTGGTTTGTCTGTCCCAGCACCTCCGATCGGACCGACCCCCGATTGAATGCCTCCGGCGCGCGGGTTGCCGCCAATCAGCGGAGCAACTTCACCAGTTTTCGCAACTTGAGCTATGCCTATGCCTCACCTTTTGGCCGAACGTTTGGCGGTCCGCAACATGATGATTTCAACACCGACAAGCTTCCACCGGGCTTTGCGCTGATGGCTGACCAGGGCCCGGGCATTCACGGGGGCAATGACAGCGTGATCGATCCGTCGTTTGATGCCCCCCCGTTGGAGCGCGCCCGCGCCAACTCCAACAATCACAACGAGGCCGGGCAAAACGTTCTTTACGCCGACGGCCACGTCGCATTCCAGGACACCGCGTATTGCGGCAACGAAGGGGACAACATCTACACCGTCCTCTGGCCAACCACGTTGGAAAAAGGGCACAGCCCCCCGGCCAAAGGCAACGGCTATTACGCGCACACCCTCGCTCCCTCCTATCCGGGGGACAGCTACCTTGTTCCAACGGATGACGAGGGGAAGTAAGCGCTCTCCGCAGCTTTTATTTCCGCAGGGCGATGTGATGTGGGGATCGCCTTCTCTTGTGAGGGAAGCACAGCCGCATGGATCAGATGAACAGTGCGGGACTGACACAGAAGTGAGCGGCCAGCTTGCGGATGTGCGCCTTGCTCAACCCACGCTTGCCGTTGAGGATCAGCGAAGCCAGGCCGCTGCTGCCAAGCAGCTTCCCGAGCGCGGCGGAGTTCATCCCCGTCTCCTCCATCAGCGCCTTGAGCGCCTCGAGGGGCGTCATCTTCTGACGGTTTTTGAGCAGGCTGGAGTGCTTTTCATCGTATTGGCGGATCATCCACGTCAGCATGTCGAGGTAATCGCTCTCGCCGGCGGTGATCCGGCCATCCTCGGCGCAATCCGCCAGAACGCTGTAGATCTCCCCCGCCCGCACATAATCCTCCCATGTGCGGATCGGACGCAGAGGGAAGCGGTCGATCAACTCCATATAATCATCTTTAGTCTTGTGATTGCGTACCGTTGTTGTACTCATGGTCATCTCGCGTAGGTTTTGGTGTATTCCGCGTGGGTCAGCAGTTCTCGGATTTCAACCTCGCGGCGGTCGTATCGGATGATCGTCACCAGCCGATAGCTGTTGCCGCCGATGTTGAAGCGGGTCAGATTCGTTCCCTTGATCGCGTCGGCGGTCTGCCAAGTGTCGCGCGCGTCGTTGATGTTGTCCCACTGCGCCTTCGTAATCAGTGCAATCCACCGCGCCATTGGCTTGCGTGCGGCCGCATGCTTTTTCAAAACGCCTTCAAGCAGCGCCAACCACAAAATGGTCATGATTACATTATGTAAGCTCGGTGGATCGAAGTCGAGAAGCTTCTTGCGTTGGATGAGCCGGTGTCGCGGGAGCGACGGGCAGGGTGTATGCCTTCGAGCCTTTCGCGAGCACATACGAATTGCTTGTTAAAAACATTCAGGAAAATCATCTGGCCGATGTGATCGTTGCCACGCAGGCCGCGTGTCATGAAGCTCCAGGCGTGGGCCAGATGCATCTGCCCGATGGCGATGACCTGGGTCCGGCGTTCGTCATCCGCGTTGGGGATGATGCCGAGGGTGTCCGTCTCGTGCGGATCGACGACATCGTGCCGGCCGAGCGGAAGGTGGGGCTGGTCAAGATGGACATTGAGGGCAGTGAGCCGTTCGCATTCGCCGGGATGCCGCGCATTATTCGGAATGATCGGCCGGTGCTTTTCACGGAGTTCATCCCCGGCGCGCTGGGGCAGGATGCGCATCACTATTTGCGGCTGCTCCATGATGCCCGCTACAAGCTCTATGAGGTGCATGATTTCCTTGGGACGCGAAGCGGGTTTCAATTCGACGGCGGAACCGACACCGTGAACCTCGTGTGCCTCCCGGCCGAACGGATGGACGAGTTCGCGCCGACGTGACGAAGATTTGCCTCGTCGGAGGACTCTCGTAGGATTCCCGCATGGCTGACGCATCCTCGCCCACCGTTTCAGATCATCCGCCCCGAGAGAATCCGCCGCGCCGCACCATCGTGCGGGATGACGTTGCTTATGTGCTGCCGATTGCGTTGTTCATCGCCTTCACCTGGGCCGGGGGTAACTGGCCGGGCTTTTATTCACTGAGCTACATCGCCAAGACGCTGATTGTCCCGGTGTTCCTTTGGCTGTTCTGGGCGAACTACACCAAGATTCGCTGGACCCATTGGCGACTGGGCGTGATCTTCGGCGTGCTGGGCGTCATTCAATGGGTGGGGATGGAAAAGCTGCTGCTTCTGGCTTGGCCGAATTATCCCCGTCTGTCGGTCGATCTTTTTAATCCGACGACTTACTTCGATTCAGCGGCGGCAATGTGGGGTTTCATCCTCCTCCGCTGGGCCGGCGCCACGCTGGTCGTGCCTGTGATGGAGGAACTGTTCTGGCGCGACTTTCTGTGGCGCACAATCCTGGCGCCCAACGACTTCAAACTTGCGGAGGTGGGGGAGCGCAACTGGCAGCCGATCCTGATCGTGGCGCTTTTATTCAGCACGGTTCATGTGCAGTTGATGACGGCGATCGTCTGGGGCTTGATGGTCGCATGGCTCCTGGTCAAGACCCGCAGCCTCGGCGCCTGCATCATCATGCATGCGGTCACCAACTTCCTGCTCGGCGGTTATGTCCTGTTCTGCCACTTCATCCTGCATAAGGATGAATGGTATTTCTGGTAGAGCGCCGGCCGCAGTCGGTATCCGCTACTGCGCCCAGCCTTCGTTCCCGATCAGCTTTACGAATCGGCAGGGGACAATATCCGTGGAAATCAGCTTGTCGCCTTCGCGCCGGATCGCCACGAGCATTTGGTGATCGTTCGGGCCGACGGGCAGCACGGCAAGGCCGCCGTCTTTAAGCTGCTTTCTCAGCAGCATTTCGGGTACCTGCGGCGCGCCGGCCGTGATGAGGATGCGGTCGAACATCATGTCGCCCGGCCAACCCCGCGTGCCATCGCCGTGGCGAAAATGGACGTTTCGCAGACCGAGCCCCAGAACCCGATCAAACGCTTCGTCAAGCAACGGTTTCACACGCTCCATCGTGTAAACCTCCGCCACCAACTGCGACAAGATGGCGGTTTGGTATCCGCTGCCTGTTCCAAGCTCTAAAACGGAGTGCTCCGGGCTGAGTTCCAGCCTGTCGGTCATCAATGCGACCATGTAAGGCTGGCTGATCGTCTGGCCGTGTCCAATGGGGGCGGCCCGGTCGGCAAAGGCCTCGTCGCGGTTTTCCTCTGGGAAGAACAGATCGCGCGGCACCGCACGAAGCGCCTCAAGAACACGCGGCGTGCGAATGCCGCGATCCACCACCTGCTGCTGAATCATCACATCCAGAGCCGATTGTTCCTGCACCGTCATTCGGGACTCTCTCGTCAATGCTGCCGCAATTGGCCGGTCTCTCCATCAGAGCCCGGCTGATCGAACGTCATCCAGCATTATACGACATTGACTGAAAAAGGTTTGGTTCCAGCGACGGCAGAGGGAAAAAGGAGTGTGTGGAAAATCATTGGGAAGAAATATGGCGTCTGGCGCCACTATAGGGGTGGAGGTCGAATTAAGATGGACCTTGTTGAAATCGACCGACAACAGCTCGATGGAGATATTGCCCGTGGACGGACAGCTTCCGGATGCCGGCGACGACGAGTTGCTGCGTTTATCGCTGGGTGGAGACACCAGGGCGTTTCACGCGCTGGCCGACCGGCACGCCGAGCGGCTGTATCGGTTGGCGGCGTCTATGACGGCAAGTCGTGTGGATGCCGAAGACATCGTGCAGGAAACGCTCGTCGGCGCGTTCAAAGGGATGAAGGCGTTTGCCGGGCGCTCATCGGTGAAGACCTGGCTGACGCGCATTCTGGTGACGCAGGTGGCGCGATGGCGGCGGGATCAAAAGCGCCGTCGCCCGGTTCGCTTGTCGCCAATGAGTGGTGGGGATGGCGAGGACCACGAAGCGGCGCCGACGACCCGAGACCACGGTGATCCGGTTGGCGCGAGGTTGGATGTGATGGAAGCGATTGCCCGGTTGTCGGCCGAGCACAGGGATGTGGTGGTGCTGAGAGAGTTGGAGCAGTTGAGTTACGAAGACATTGCGGCGGTGCTGGGAATACCGCGGGGGACGGTTGAATCGCGATTGCACCGGGCGCGGAGTGAGTTGCGGGAGTCTTTGAAGGCGTATCGATCGTGAACGGGTGTATGACGACAGGATGTGTGTGATGGACGGATGCCCAGACAAAAGTGAACTCGATGCGTTTCACGATGGTGAGATGGTCGAGCCGCGATCGTCGGATGTGGAGAAGCATCTGACCCAATGCGCCGATTGCCGCGCGCATCTTGCGGAGTTGCGGGTCTTGTCGCAGGCGATGGCGGGCTTGGACGTCGGACACCTATCACAAATGGGGCGGCATCGGCTGCATGCCAGGCTCGATCGGGCGATGGAAAGCGGCATCGTGCGGACGGCGTGGATGCTGAGCGGGTTGGCGGCGAGCATTCTCGTCGTGGGCTCGCTTTGGCTGTCCCAGTCGCATGAGGTCACACAGGCCGCCCCGCCGTGGATTGAAGTCTCCATGGCGACGACCCCCTTGAACCGGGAAGTGTCAACGCCGGCGACGGAATGGTATCTGGCCGGTGCGTTTAATCGTGTTGATGAGAGCCCATGAGAGGGATTACCGGTTGTGACGTGAATTGGAGTGCGAGGCTCGCGGGTTTTTTAAGGAATAGTCGGTGAACCGTATGGCGCGCAGCAGGATTGTTCTATTTCTGGCGGCGGTCTTGATACTCGGCGCGGGTTTTGTGCTCGGGCGGATCTCGGCGCGGATGCACGACGGGCCGCCACGCGATGAGGGGCGACCATCATGGCTGGCCGACCAGCTTGATCTGTCGCGCGATCAGCGCGCGAAGATGGATGCGATCTGGGCGGAGACCAAGCAGAAGATCGGCAAGACATTCGACGAGCGGCGGGCGATTGGAGAGGAACGCGACAAGGCGATTGAATCGCTCCTGGATGACAAGCAGCGCGCCACGTACGCGGATATTTTGAAAAAGGCGGACGAGCGTCGCGCCGCGCTCGGGAAGGAGCGGGATGCGATTGTTGAGAAGGCGAACGAACAAAGTCGAGAACTGCTTGATGCGCGACAAAAGGAGCGATGGGAGGCGTTGACACGTCAGGCGCGTTCCCGCGAGCACCGCGGATGGCGAGGCCCGTCGAGTCGACCGGGCGGGCCGCCGCCGGATGGGATGGATCGTGGGCACATGCCGCCGCGCGACATGCCGCCGCAGGGCATGGCTCCGCACGATATGCCGCGTCCCGGGATGCCTCCGCCTCCGCCTCCCGACGCGCCGTAGCGCGAAATGCGGGGGAAATCGGTCAGAAACAGCGTGTTTGTTCCATTTTACAGCTCTTTAGAAAGGAGCATTGTCATGGCAGCGAATATCCGAACCGCGTCTTTTCTTTCGGCGGCACTCGCGCTTGGAGCATTTGCCATCCCCGCGGCCTTTGCCCAGCAGGGGGGCGATGCCCCGCCGCCGCCGCCCAATGGGCAGCAGCAACAGCCGGAAGGCGCCCGGCAGGGACGGCGCGGCGATCCTGGCCAGTGGCGTCAACGGGCGATGGAGCGACTGAAGACGGAGCTTGGCGCCACCGATGAGGAGTTCACGGCGATTGAACCCAAAATTGAGCATGTCATGCAATTGCGGCGCGATGCCAACGGCGGAGGCGGCATGGCGATGATGGGTCGTGGCCGTCGCGGGGGCGGTCCTGGTGGTCCCGGCGGTCCTGGTGGTCCGGGCGGCCCCGGCGGTCCGGGCGGCAATGCCAATGTCGCACCGTCACCGGTTCAGAAGAGCCTCGAAGACTTGCACAAGACGCTTGAAAACAAGGATGCGTCCGCTGACGAGATCAAGGCGAAGCTGGCGGCCGTCCGTGATGCCAAAACCAAGGCCCGCGAAGAATTGACCAAAGCGCAGCAGGATTTGCGCGAGGTCATCACGCAGCGACAGGAAGCGACACTTGTGCTGATGGGTATTCTGGAATGATGCCAGTGACTGATGGAGAGTTTGTTCATCAGACTTGGTGACACGATCCGACGCCGGCGGGCCAGCCCATGACCCGCCGGCGTGTTGCCGGTGAATGGTGTGCGAAAGGAACGCATCTTGTGAAGAAGATCCTTGAGCTTCTGAAGGAATCGGGTGCGATGTCGGCCGAGGAGGCGCATCTCACATCCGAAGCGCTTGATGCCGGCAAGTCCCCGGATGAGGCCCTGCGCGCCGGGAAATTATCTTCAGAAGCCAAGGTTCTTCAGTTTCTGGCGGCGTATTACGACATTCCCTACATCGATCTTGAACACGATTCAGAGTCGCTTGCCCCGTCAAGGGAATTGCTCTCGCGATTTCCGGCGCGCGTGCTGCTTGAGCATCGCATCATGCCCCTGAGCGAATCGGCGCGGGGGGTGATGGTTCTGACGAGCAGGGTGTTTGATTCGACGGGTCTGGATGAGCTGCGCCTGGCGAGCGGCATTGAGGTTCATCCCGCGTTGGCGTCGGCCAATGAAATCGACCGGTTCATCAAGAAATATCTTGGCGTCGGCGCGGACACGCTTCAATCGATGGGGTTGGCCGATGATGAGGATGGGATCAAGGTCATCGACGACCAGCATGAGGATGATCTTGATCTGAGCAACGCGGCGCAGGATGCGTCGATCATCAAGTTCGTCAACCAGGTCCTGAGCGAAGCGCTGGAGTCGCGGGCCACCGACGTTCATGTGGAACCGTTTGAAGACCTCCTTCGTGTGCGCTATCGCGTGGATGGCGTGCTCGTTGAGGCGAACATCCCGCCGCAGGTTCGCAGGTATCAGGCTGCGATCGTTTCGCGGCTGAAGATTTTGAGTCACCTGGACATTGCCGAAAAGCGGCTGCCGCAGGATGGGCGCATTCGGTTGAAAATCGCCAATCGTGAGATCGATCTTCGCGTGTCGGTCATTCCGATGATCCACGGGGAAGCCGTCGTTCTTCGCATCCTGGACCGAGGGGATGCGATTCTCGGGCTTGAGCACCTGGGGATGGCGACGAAAGATCGAATGGCGTGGGATCGTGTGCTGGATTTGCCCCACGGGATCATCCTTGTCACGGGGCCGACGGGTTCGGGCAAGACGACAACGCTGTATGCCGCGCTGTCGAAGATCAACAACGCCGATCTCAAGATCATCACGATCGAAGACCCGGTTGAATATCAATTGCGCGGGATCAACCAGATCCAGGTGAACACCAAGAGCGGGCTGACGTTCAGTTCGGGCTTGCGCGCGATTCTGCGGCATGACCCGGACGTCGTGCTCATCGGCGAAATCCGCGACCGCGAGACGGCGGAGATCGCCGTGCAGGCGTCGCTGACCGGGCACCTGGTCTTCAGCACGCTGCACACGAACGACGCCCCGGGCGCCCCGACGCGGCTGGTGGACATGGGGATCGAGCCGTACCTGGTTTCGTCGTCGCTGGAGATGGTGGCGGCGCAGCGGCTGGTGCGGCTGATCTGCCCCAAGTGCAGGGAGGAGATGCCGCGGGATGAGGTCAGGCGGCTGCGGGATGAATTCGGCGATGTCATGCCGGAGGCGATTTATCGGGGGCATGGCTGCCGCGAGTGCCAGGGGACGGGATATCGCGGCCGACAGGGGGTGTTCGAGATGATGCCGGTGACGGATGAGATTCGCTCGCTGATCGTGGCGCGGGCCAGTTCAAGGGACATTCGCAAAGCGGCGGTGCGTCAGGGAATGAGCAGCCTGCGGGCCGATGGATGGAGATTGATCCGCGAGGGGGTGACGACGCCGGAGGAGGTGTTGCGCGTGACGAAGGAGGAGGGTTCGGGCATTGAGTCGGCGCACGGGGGAAATACGCCCGATGTTCATGCCGAGCCGAGGATGGCGTCACAAAGAGTGATGGAGCGTTAAGTAACTATCTCAAAACACCAGTTGGCACTTTCGACGATACCAGAGCAGAGC
>CAYTAP010000103.1:13916-15740 GCA_964435775.1 uncultured Tepidisphaeraceae bacterium | reverse complement strand
CGGCAATTTGGTAAGCCTCGCGGGGGGAAACCTTCTGATGAAGCAGGACCGCTTCGGCGATCTGATCGCCGATCGTGTAGACGGGGTTGAGGCTCGTCATCGGTTCCTGAAAGATCATCGCGATATCCCGGCCGCGAACCTTGCGCATCTGCGATTCGGGGAGCAAAAGCAGGTCGCGATCATCGAGCAAGATTTTCCCGCCGAGAAACTCACCCGGCGGCTGAGGGATCAAGCGAAGAACCGAAAGGGAGGTGACGGATTTCCCGCAGCCGGATTCACCGACAAGGGCGACGGTTTGGCCAGGATAAATCGAGAGGGAGACGCCTTGAACGGGGCGGATCTGGCCGCGCGCGGTGTTGAACGCGAGGGTGAGGTTCTGGATGTCGAGCAAAGGGGTTTGCATCACATTGTTACCCGAAAGATGGTCCGCGGGGCGGACCCTACAACTACAACGAACCGGCCGGATGATTCAAATGATTGTCGCAATGTTTTGTAGGGTCCGTGGTAACCCGCGGACCATTGCCGCGATGGACAAGATGGTCCGCGGAGTACCACGGACCCTACAAAAAGAGATTTCATTAACACAGCATCGTCCATCATTTGCTCAACCGCGGGTCGAGGGCGTCGCGCATCGCTTCGCCGATGAGATTGTAAGCGAGAACGGTCAGGAATATCGCCAGGCCGGGGAATGTGGCGAGCCACCAGTAGAAACCTCCGCCGCCGGCGCTGCGCGCCATGTCGAGAAGTCGGCCCCAGCTCGCCTGATCGACCAATCCAAGTCCGAGGAAGCTGAGCGTGCTTTCGGCGACGATCGCCGAGGCGACGCCGAAGCTGGCGCTGACGAGCAAGGGCGCCAGGGCGTTGGGGAGCAGGTGGCGAAAGAGGACCGACCGCAGGGGCAAACCCGACGCGATGCCGGCCTGCACGAAATCGAGTTGTCGGAGGCGAAGGAACTCGGCGCGGACAAATCGAGCATCGCCGGTCCAACTGGTCAGTCCGATGATGATCATGATGAGGTAGATGTCGCGCCCCCAGTAGGCGACAAACGCGAGGAGCAGGTAGAGTTGGGGGATCGATCCGAAGATTTCGACCAGCCGCATGCCGAGCAGATCGACCCATCCGACGAAGTACCCCATCAGCCCCCCCACCAGGATGCCGATCGCCAGAGAAATACCGGTGGAGATGAACCCAATCGACATGGCGATCCGGCAGGCATGGACCATGTTGCTCATGATGTCCGAGCCGTTCACATCCGTGCCAAGCCAGTGATGGCGCGAAGGCGCCCAGGGATGCGGCTCATCGGGGCGAAACTGATCTCGCAATCGGTCGCTGGGAGAATAGGGAATGGGGGCGTTGAGCACCCATTGCACCCGTCCCTGCTGCCTGGCCTCACGGTAGCGCGAGTAGACCTCGGCCATCGGCGGATTGACCGGACGGGCAATCAGGACGCCGCCCAAAATCACCATGGCGATCAGCGCGATCACCTTGCCCCGGCGCGGCACATCACTTCGCAACGGAATCCACAAAAGGAGGAAGAGATCCACCAGCCCACAACCGGCCAGAAGGACAATCTGAATGATCTGGGTCTTGTGCGAGGCATATTGGCCCCATGTTTCACGCATGATGCGGGATGAATCGGCGAGGTCTTTCCACCAGACCAGCGGCGTGATGGCGGCGAGAATCCACAGCAGGAGCAGCGATTGCTGGCCGGGCGTCCAGCGGCGGAGCGCCACGATCACCCCGGCCGCCACGGCGAACACCAGCAGGATCACATCCGTCTGCGTAAGCCCCTGGAGAAGAGGACTCGGCCAGACGCCGTCGATC
>CAYTAP010000103.1:0-13906 GCA_964435775.1 uncultured Tepidisphaeraceae bacterium | reverse complement strand
TTGGCGATGAACGGCGCGAAGAGCGCGCAGAACGCGACGAGGATGATCCAGGACAGGCCGATCCGCGCGCCGGTTCGACCGACGGTGTCATACATCGCGCCGGCAAGCCACGAGCGCGGCGTGTCCATCGCCCCGGTCGGCATCGGCGGCGGCAGTGCGGTGGCGCTACTCATAACTCACCCGCGGATCGGCGATGGCGTAGCAAATGTCGGAGATGATGAGGCTCACGAGGCTGATCAACCCGACGACACACGTCTCCGACAGAACCAGCTCCTGATCCTTCATCTTGATCGCCTCGAGCATCAAGCGGCCAATTCCGTTGATGCTGAAGATCGATTCGACAATGAGAGAGCCGCCGAGCAGGCCGGGGAGGATGCTGGCGGCGACGGTGATGAGAGGCAGGAGGCTGTTGGAGAGAACGTGACGGAAAAGAACCGCGTTTTCGCTAAAGCCCTTGGCGCGGGCGGTTCGGGCGAAGTCGGCGGAAAGATTTTCAAGAACGCTGGATCGCATCAACTTGGACAGGAACGCGAACCCGCCATAGGTGAGGCAGATGACGGGCAGCGCCAGATGCCAGAGGAGATCGAGAAGGTAGCCGGGCTCAAATGCCCCGTCGGTCCAGCTCGGCAGATAGGACATGTTTTCCGCGCCGGGATAGCTGTGCAGCCCGCCGGTGGGGAACCAGGGGAAGTAATCCTTGCTGGCGAAGAACCCGAGGACGAGGACGCCGGCCCAGATGACGGGGATGGAATAGAGGGCGAGGAAGATCGTTCCGCTGGAGGTGTCGAACCACTTGCCGCGATGCCGCGCGGCGTAGATGCCGGCGGTGATCGAGATGACGTAAACGATCGGAATTGTGATCAAGTTGAGCAGGAGCGTGATGGGAATCGCTTCAAGGATGAGATCGAGCACGGGCTGGCGGCGCATGAAGCTTTCACCAAGATCGGGCGTCTTCAACCCAAAGCCCCAGCTCTTGGGGAACCCTTCGCCGGCGCTTCGGGCCGACTCGGCTTTGCCGGCTTGATCGATCACCAGCCCGCTCAGTCCCATCGCTTCACGCACGCGCGCGGCGGACTGGTCGGGGGATAAACCGGCCGCGAGAAACCGGTTGAGGCGATCCTGCACATCGGCAAGATCATCCCGCGACAGGTCATGCGGGCGCGGTTTGAAACCGACCGGGGAAATATGATTGAGCCAACGCCCATACTGCACAATGAGCGGATCGCCCAACCCATACCGTTTTTTCAGGTATTCCTCGATGCGCTGGCGGTCTTCGACGCGCATGTCCCCCTCGGCCGAGCGGAGCATCGCCGTCACGCTGCCGGGGGACATCGCCATCACATAAAAGACGACGAGCGTGATCCCCAGCAACGTGGGGATGACCAGCAGCAGGCGTCGAAGGATGTAGCTGATCATGAGGCGACGACTCGCACGCCTGAACCCTTGTTATTGAACCCGCCGCTGTTCATCGCGCGGGATGAACCATTCCACGCGCGGATTCAGCCCGAGCTTGACCTTTTGCACGTTGTGAATCCGACTGCTGAGGAACACGAGGGACTTGGGGAAAAACAGGAACGTGTACGGTTGATCCTCGTGAAGAATCTCATGGGCCTTTCGCCACAGTTTCATGCGGGCCGACTCATCGACGGTCGCGCGGGCCGTTCGAATGACTTCATCGAGCTTCGGATTGGCGTAGGACATGAAGTTGTCCCCCTCGGCCACCGATTGCGATGAGTCGAACATCTGGAAAATGTCCGTTTCAATTCCGGCGGTCCAGCCGAGCGTCACAGCGTCAAAGTTCTTGTGATTGAGCCGCTCGAGCACCACGGACCAATCGAGCGGATCGGGTTCAAGGATGATCCCCGCCCGTGCGTAGCTGTCCTTAAGGAAAAGGACCATCTTCTCATAGTTCACGCTGCCGCTCGGATAGGTCAGTTTAAACTGAAACGGCACACCGCTCGAATCGACCATGACATGATCGTTGTCGCGCTCGTGATATCCGGCTTCCTTCAGCAATTGCCGGGCTGCGGCGATATCATGCGGCCAGGCCTTCACATCGGGATTGGACTGCTGGCTCAGGGGATTGAACGGTCCGGTTGACGGAACCGCGTAGCCGAGCATGATTTCCTGGATCATCCGCTGGCGGTCGATGAGCATCGTCATCGCCCGCCTGACGCGCGAGTCGGCGAAACGCGTGGGCTGATTGTTCCGCTTTTCATTCCATGCGATATAGCGATAACCCCCGATCGGGTTTTGATACTCGAAATGCTGCGTGCGCTTGAGCAGGCCTGTGTCGGCGATCATTTCCTTGTACTGATCCGGAGACGCACCGAACAGATCAATGTCGCCGTTGCGGAATGCGACCAGGTGAGCGGCATCGTTGCTGATTTCCCGCCAGATCATCCGATCAAACGCCGGTTTGACGCTCCAATCGTTTTAGATGCGGACGACCTGGATCAGCGCGCCGGGACTACATGCCGCCGGATCGGGCAGGCGGTAGGGTCCGGAGCCGAGAAGGAACCCGACCGACTGGTTGAACTGCTCGGGCGTGAATCGACCGTAGAAATGCTCCGGCATCACGCTGAACCCGGCGGCCAGTTCAAATGCCTGGAAATACGGCTCGTGAAAGGTGAACGTCACCTCATCCGCACCGGTCTTCTCAAGCTTGGTGATCCGTTGGAGATACGCCTTGTCGCGCGGGGAATTGATCTTCGGGTCCATCGTGAAGCGATAGGTGAAGATCACGTCGTCGGCCGTCAGGGGCTTGCCATCGCTGAACCGCACGTCCGGCCGCATTTTGAAGGTAATCTGGATCGCGTCGGGCACGGAAGGGTCTTTGGCGATTTCCTTCTCGCTCTTTCCTTCCTTCTTCAATTTTTCGACAGCCGCTTCATACTCTTTGCTGTGATCTTTGATGCGGTAACTGGTAGCCAGCAGCGGCGACCATTCGAGCGTGTCGGGATTGCGCGTGTAGAGGGATTCAAGAACGAAGTTCTGGACGGCGGCCGCATACGCGTCGGTGGAGAGCAGCGGCGTCAGTTTGGAAACACTGTTGCCGAAAGCGTCAATCAGCACGCCGCCGCTGGCATAATCGGGGAGCTTCCGGGCGGCCAGGATGCGGGAGAAAGGACCATCGTCATCCGAGGGATTGGAGGTTGTGGCCCCGCCACTTCCGCTTGCATTTGCCACGGTGATGCCGCGCGAGAGTGACTCCTTGATCGACCGCAGGTCGGCATCCTGCGCCTTGACGCGATCGTCGAGCTTGACGATGCGATCCCACTGGTGGTCGAATTGAAACATCGCGACCACGATCAGAACCAGGATGGTTCCAAGAAGCAGGAAGAGAAAAAAGTCCTTGATCCCGAAGCGATTTTCCATGCAAGAAGCCTCGCGCGTCGGTCTGAATGGTCGCCGACGAACGTCCGTGCGGCGTGATCAGTAAAGTCCGCCCGTCAGATCTTCGCGGCATCCCGCCGCGGATCGAGCAGATCCCGGAGCCCATCTCCCAGAAAGTTCAAGCTCAGAAGCGTCACGGCCAAAAGCGTACACGGGATGAGCAGCAGATACCACCGATGCTCCACCGGATTCAGCGCCGGCAGCAGTCCATCGCTCGCCAGCGACCCCCATGTCGGCATCGGCGCTTGAATCCCGATCCCCAAAAAACTGAGGAACGATTCCTGAAGGATCGCCTGCGGGATCGTCAACGTCGCGTACACAATCACCGGGCCGACGAGATTGGGAAACAGGTGCCGCATGAAAATGCGCCACCCGGGCAGCCCCGCAGCGCGGCACGCCTCGATGAACGGCTGCGAGCGAAGGCTCAGCACCTGCCCGCGAACGACCCGCGCCATCGTCAACCAACTGACCAAGCCGATCGCGAGGAACAAGACGATCAGATTGACCACCGCCGGCGACAGCCATCCCAGTCGAAGAAGCAGCGGTTCGAGTGCGATTTTGAGCAGCACAACCATCAGGATGTACGGCAGGCCATAAAGAATATCGACGATCCGCATAAGCAGTGAATCGACCCACCCGCCGCGATACCCGGCGATCATCCCAACGGCCAACCCCAGCGCCACCGAAATCGCCGCCGCCGCCAGGCCGATCGTCAAACTGATCGCGCCACCAAGCAGCGAGCGCCCGAGCATGGAACGCCCCAGACCGTCCGTCCCGAACCAGCGCCACATCGCATCCGCACGCATCCCCTGCCGCGCCAGCGCCGGATTCTGATGATCGAAGTAGATCGAACTCCCCGGCGACAACGTCCAGGGAAGAGTGGCGACGCATGCCAGCAGCATGAACAGGAGTATCCCCCCGCCGATGCGGATGCGACCATTCCCCATCGCGCGAATCCACAAGTGATCCGGCGGGGAATCATCCAGGGGCAGTCGATGCGGCAAAATAGTGGCCGTTGTGGACATGCGGTTTCACTGTAACCGCACAGGGCGGGGTCACAAAATGAAACACCATACTGTTGGCATCGCCTCCACATTGTGCAATTTCCCCGTCGTGTCGATATACTTCGATGCGCTGGATGGAACCGGCGGAAGGAATTGGCTTGATGGATCGCATGGATGCGAAAGAGACTGTTGGTGTGCCTCGCGCGATCATTTCCGCTCCCGCGCTTCATCACAACATCCGAGTGATCCGTCGCCGGCTGAAACCGGGAACGAAAGTGTGCGCGATCATCAAGGCTGATGCGTACGGGCACGATGCGGGGCTGATCTGCGATATTCTCAGCGATGCCGTGCCGCCATCTGAGGGCGATCGCTTGAACGGATCGCCCACCGCCGCTTCGGCTGATTCATCGCACGTCCAGCCATCGGTCGATCAATTGGCCGTCGCCTGCATCGACGAGGCGGCCGCCCTTCCCCCAACGCCCCTGCCGATTTTGATCCTTCGCCCCGTTGAAAACAGCTATAGCGCCGGAGAGCGCGACCGCCTCGAACTGGCGATCCGGTCCGGGTGGACATTGACGGTGTGCAGCCCGGCGGCCGCCGAGGATGTCGCGCGGCTCGCGATGAGCCTTGAGCGCCGCGCGTCGGTGCAGGTCATGGTGGACACGGGCATGACCCGCGCCGAAGCAGACGTTGCGGCGCTGCGGGATATCCTTGCAACGATCTCCTCGCTTCCGGCACTGCGACTGGATGGGGTATGCTCTCACTTCGCCAAGTCCGAAGTGTCCGATGATCCGATGAACGCTCTGCAACTCGAGCGGTTCACCGATTCGCTCGCATTTCTTTCACCGGCGAGACCCACAACCAAGGCGCCCGTTCGCCATGCGGCCAATTCCGGCGCGATCTTCTTCAATCCCCAGGCTCATCTGGACATGGTTCGCCCGGGATTGAGTTTGTATGGGATCGATCCGTCGTCGCGGCCGTGCATGGATCGGCCACTTCGCCCGGTGATGAAATGGACGGCGCCGCTGCTCATGGTTCGCAGCGCGTCCAAGGGGACGGGTGTCGGTTACGGGCAAACCTGGACCGCCGAGCGAGATTCGCGCATCGGCATCGTGCCGGTGGGATACGCCGATGGCTATTGCCGCGCGTTCTCCAACCGGGCGATGATGATCGTCAACAACCGGCCCGTACCGGTCGTCGGACGGGTGAGCATGGATTTCACGACGATTGATCTGACCGGTGCGCCCGATGCGATGGTCGGCGATGAGGTGACGATTCTCGACAATGACCCGTTATCCCCGGCGAGCGTGTACGAACTGGCCCGCCACGCCGACACGATTCCCTATGAGGTCTTCTGTCGAATCGGCGCGCGGATCAAGCGAGTGGTGGACCAGGGCAGCGTACCCACGCGCGAAACGACGACCTTCACCAAACCGGGACACGAGCCGGAAGCGTGAGCGACGGACTTCAACGCGGTGGATGCCAACGAGCCGGAAGCGTAAGCAACGGACCTCAACGATCCAGAACACAATTCGGTCACATCCGCATCGCCATCGCAACGTAAAATACGGTTCATATGGTGCGGGTTCATGCGGGATGCGTATTATATGGTCGGAAGGCAATGCGTCGACAGACGATCCGTCGGAACTGCCGCTTGATTGAATGTCGAGGCGTTGAAAACGTCCGTCGCTTACGCTTCCGGCTTGTTATGATGGGAGATGTCCGTCGCTTACGCTTCCGGCTCGTGTGGCGCGTGGGGGGGATGAGACAACCCGATTGCAGGTGTTATGGGCCCGCCGCTCGCTTATTTCATCACCTATTCCACCTATGGAACGTGGCTGCATGGGCGTGACCACGGTTCGGTGGATCGGCGTCACAATGTCCATGGCACACCGCTGCTTCCGCCCGACCGTCAAATGGAGAATCGGCGCCGCAATGCACTGCGGCAGGCGCTCTATTCACTTGACGAACCGCGCCGCGGTGTGGTGCTCCGAACCATCGTCGAAGTCTGCGCCCACCGCTCGTGGGTTCTCCATGCCGCACACGTTCGCATGACGCATGTGCATGTGGTCCTGGCCGCCTCGCAATCGCCGGAGAAGGTAATGGCCGACCTGAAGGCATGGTCCAGCCGTCGATTGCGTGAAGTGTTCGGGGAAGATGCCGACCAGGATCGCTGGACTCAACATGGCAGCACGCGATACCTGAACGATGCGAAATCACTCGAAGCCGCGGTTTCGTATGTGGTTGACGGGCAAGGCGAGCCGATGTCTGTGTACGATTCGCGGAACAAGTCACACGGTAACGAGCCGGAAGCGTAAGCGACGGACATAATGCAATGCGCCCGTCGCTTACGCTTCCGGCTCGTGGCTCGGCCCGTGGCCAAGGTCGTACTGCCCAACAGGCTGCGGAGTGTCACGCTTCAACGGGTTCGATCGTCTTGCGGCCCGCCTTTTTCCGCTCATTTTCGGTCAGCGCCTGCTTGCGGAGGCGGATGCTCGCGGGGGTCACCTCCACCCGCTCGTCATCCTCGATATATTCCAGCGCCTGCTCGAGCGTCATCTTCCGCGATGGCTTGAGGATGATGTTCTCATCCCGGCTGGTCGTCCGCATGTTGCTCATTTTTTTCAGCCGCGTGCAATTCACCGTCACGTCGCTGGGTCGGCAATGCTCCCCGACGATCTGACCCTCGTACACCGGATCATTGTGCTCCACGAACATCACGCCGCGGTCCTGGAGCGGGTTGAGCGCGTAGTTGTTGGCGCTGCCGCCTTCATTTTGCACCATGACGCCGTTCACCCGCGACGGGATATCTCCGCGGTTGGCCGCATATTCGTGGAAATTGTGGTGCATGACCGCTTCCCCCTGCGTCGCCGTCAACATCCGCGTCCTCAGACCGATGAGCCCCCGCGCGGGAATGGTGAACTCCAGATGCACCTGCCCCTGGCGGTTGTCCATGCGCACCAGTTCCCCCCGGCGGTTGCCCACCAGTTCCATCACCGATCCAACGCATCGCTCCGGCACATCCACCACGAGATACTCGATAGGCTCCTGCAGTTTCCCCTCCGCGTCCTTGCGATAGATGACGTGCGGTTTGCCGATGGACATTTCATACCCTTCACGGCGCATGTTCTCAATCAGGATGCCCAAATGCAGCAGCCCGCGACCGGAAACCAGGAACGTGCCCTTGTCCCCGCTCTCCTCCACCTTTAGCGCCACGTTGGATTCCAGTTCACGCTTCAACCGCTCGCGGAGATTGCGCGTCGTCACGTATTTGCCTTCCTTGCCGACGAACGGCGAATCATTCACCGTGAACATCATGCTCAGCGTGGGCGGTTCGATCTCCTGCGCCTCCATCGGGCGGGGGTTGAGCGGATCGCAGATGCTGTCGGAAATGTCGATGGTCTCCAGACCAACCAACGCCACGATGTCGCCGGCGCTCGCCTCCTCGACATCCTTGCGACCCAGTCCGTCAAACACCTGCACCTGGGCGACCTTGCTGGTGACCTCCTCCCCCGTTCGACTGATGACTTTCACCTGCTGGCCGGTCTTGATCGTTCCGTTGTAGATGCGCCCCACGCCGATTCGGCCGACATATTCATTGTATTGAATGGTCGTGATCTGCATTTGCAGCGGCTGTTCCGAATCGCCATGTGGCGCCGGCACGTGCTTGAGCAGCGCCTCGAACACCGGCTGGATGTCGGTCCCCTTGTGTTCCAGACTCCACGAAGCGGTCCCCGCCCGACCGCTGGCATAGAGTACCGGGAAATCGAGGGCCTCGTTGTCCGCGCCCAGCTCCACAAACAAGTCGAACACCGCGTTGAGCACCTCATCGGCGCGGGCATCGGGGCGGTCGATCTTATTGATGATGACGATCGGGCGAAGTTGATGCTGAAACGCCTTTTTAAGGACGAAGCGCGTCTGCGGCATCGGCCCCTCGGCCGCATCGACGAGCAGGAAACACCCGTCGGCCATCCCCAGGACACGTTCGACCTCGCCACCGAAATCCGCGTGGCCGGGGGTGTCGATCAGGTTGATCTTGACGTCCGAGCCATCGGCGGCTTTGTGCGTGATGGCGCAGTTCTTCGACAAGATGGTGATGCCGCGTTCGCGTTCGAGTGGGTTGGAATCGAGCAGGGTGTCCTGGCGCACCTGGCTTTCGCGGAAGTTGCCGCTTTGACGGAGCAAAGCGTCCACGAGCGTCGTCTTGCCGTGATCGACGTGAGCGATAATGGCCACATTTCGGATGTCGTTTCGCACTTTATTCATGGGATTATAGGTTAATTAAAGGTCTCCGGCCGCGCGGCGTCGGCCTCATCCACACATTCTGTTGGGGATCAATAGTTCCCAAAACCGTCCGACGGCGCGATCTCACTTCGGAGAGTGGGGTCGTCCACAATACCCGGCCGCATCCGATTGTACAACATCACCAGCGGCAATTTTGGGATGCAAGCGGTACAATCGCTGCGGGTCGCCACCATCCCGCATCCAGTAATACGGCTTGAATTGCCCGAAAGTTCACGCCCCAAAGCCCATGATTCGACGTGATGCCCATAACGCTTTTGACCTCATCACCCAGCACGATCATGCGCGTCTGTCCGGCCATTTGGCGCGACATTTTGGCAACCATCAATTTGCCCTTCCGACGCCGCTCGAACCAACGCTACGGGGGATTGAGCTTCATGACTGCGGCTGGCCGCTGCATGACGACAAGCCGACGCTTAGCCCGGACGGACAACCCCTACACGTGTTTCAGACGCCGCCGGAGATTGCGGTGAAGGTCTGGTCAGAGTCGGCTGAGCGCGCGGCATCCGCCGACTCATACGCCGGGCTTCTCGTCAGCCTGCACGTTTTGGCGCTGTCGCGGCTCGGCAGCCAGCCTGCATCCGACGGACAACCGCCCGCTCATCGCCATTCGCCCCAGCAGGTGTTTGCCATCAACAAGTTTCAGCATGCGCAAATTGAATTGCAGGAATCGCTTCGCCATCGGCTTGGGATGGCGACCGACCTGCCGCTACGCTTCGGGCTGGCCGAGGAATCATCCGATTCGCGGGAACTGGAGTTGGCCCGCAACTTCCATCTGCTTCAGGCGATGGACCAGCTTTCGTTGGCGGTCTGTTGCACCGCGCCACCGGTGCGAAAATCAGTCGGTATCCCACAAAAGGTCGGCTCCATCCCGGTGCCCTTGCACCTGACGCTCCGTGGCGATGATTTGCTGGTTGACCCCTGGCCATTTGATGTTGCAACGATCTCGTGTCGGATACCGTTTCGACGGGTGCTCATGCACTGCTATGGCAACGACGTTGAGTTTCAAGACCTGTACGCGGCCGCGCCGATTCAGATGCTGAACTTTACCGTCAGGCCGCGCTAGTCATCCCTATTTTCGCCGGGCCTCGGCCTGCAAGTTGTGATATTCCAGACGAAATGCGTCGGTCCACTGGCGCTCAAGCACCAAACGCTCGGCCGGAGAGCTTTCTTTCCAAACCGCGGCTCTTCGCAAGGCTTCTTTCTGATCGAATGGAAACACGGCAAGCTTCGCCTCTAGCTCCGCCGCGCGCGGCGATGCGAGAATGGCTTTACGCGTTTCCCGCAACTCATCGAGCAAGTCCATGCAACTGAGCTGAACCCACTCACCCAGCATGCCGAAGGTTCGTTCGCGGGCGTCGCTTTTGTTGAACCCGCCACTGGTTTTGTACGGATTCACGGGATCGGTCATGTTTTCGGGATGAGCATAGATCGCCGGCGCAATGGGGAGTCGTCGCAGGGAGGTTGATACCGGCCCACCGGGCGCGCCGGCGCGGGTGTTCCAGAGGCGTTGCCCGGTTTCGCTCAGGACAAAATCCATAAACTGGATCGCCAGCTCTTTGTGGGGCGCGCCTTGCACCAGCGCGATCGGGTCCGGGTTGATCGCCGTCGCCCCGGCCGGCTCGACATATCCCATCCGCGCATCCCCCACCGCATCGACCTGGCTGCGGCCATAAAAATCAATCGCCATTCCCGCGCCGCAGTCGCCGCTGCTGACCAGCGAAGGCACCAGCTCCGAGCTGTCGGCGAAAAGCCGGGCATTGGATGCGATGAGGCGCACCATCCCCATTCCGCGCGCCCAGCCTTGGTCCTCGCTCCCGCCTCGCACCGACGCATCCGCCATCGCGCGTTCGATAATGATCATGAACGCCATCCGCGCCGAAGCGCTTCGCGTGGGGTCGGCCAGCGCGATCCAGCCCCGCCAGCGCGGGTCGGCCAGATCGCTCCATGTTTTGGGCTCGTTCACGCCCAAGTAGCGCACGATGTCCTTGTTGTAAACGATCCCGAAACTCGCCAGCGCCGTGCCGAACCACTGCGGTGGATCAGCGCGATCGTAGAGGGCGACGCCCCCCAGTTCCGGTTTGGGGAACGCTTGCCGCATGATCGCCGGATCGAGTCGCACGCCCTGCAGAAAGCCTGGGCGTTTCAACTGGGTTTCAAAGAGATAATCGCCGCCGCCCCACACCAGATCGATCTTGTACGTTCCCTGGGTTTCGTAAACGCTTTTGCTCGCCTGAAAAAACTTGACGATTTCACTCGCGCCGCCGTAGCTGCGGTAATCCACATACACCGGCGAGCCGTATTTCTCCTGATGCCAGCGTGAAAAAGCATCGCCGAACTCGCGGCGAATCCCCTCGTTGTGCGCGCTGATGATGACCAGTTGCAATTCCCCCCGCGGCGCCGCCGGCGCCTTGCCCACCCACCAGCGCAGGATGCCCGGCGTCACCAGCACCACAAGAAAAAGGATGATCCATCCGTATCGGCGCATGACACCATCCATCATCGCTGCAAAACCACCACATCATCCGCATCAAACTCAATGGCCATGCCCGTCGGCGGACTAAAGATCGGCGGCGTCCGCACGATGCGGACCCTTTGCCCGTTCACGTCGAGCACATGCTCACTGGCTTCACCGAGGAACGTGCTCTCCACCACTTTCCCCGTCAATCGGTTTGCGGCCCTCGTCTCCCCCCCCACTGCCGACTGCCCGCTACCGACCGCCGACTTACCATCCACCGCAATTCTGATCTGTTCCGGCCGAACACTCACGACCACTTCACCGCCGACCGGGACTTTGGCCGACTCCTCGGCGGGCGATTGCGCGATGATCTCACCCACACCTGTGCGGATGTGGGTCAATCCACTGGCTTGTCCGACGATTGTTCCCCGCCAGAGGTTGGTTTGCCCGATGAATTCCGCGACGAAGCTGTTGGCCGGTCGATGATAAAGCTCAGCCGGCGTGCCGACCTGCTCAAGCCGCCCTTCCTTCAACACCGCGATCCGATCCGCCACACTGAGAGCTTCCTTTTGATCGTGTGTGACATAGATCGTCGTGAATCCGGCCTCCTTGCAAATCCGCCGGATTTCCACGCGCATCTCCAGCCGCAACTTGGCGTCCAGATTGCTCAGCGGTTCATCAAGCAGCAGGCAATCCGGGCGAACCGCCATCGCCCGCGCCAGCGCGACACGCTGCTGCTGTCCGCCGGAGAGCTGATTGGGTTTGCGGTCGGCCAGCTCTTCCATCCGAACCATCGCCAGCACCTCGTCCACCCGACGCCGCTGATCGGCCGATGGCACCTTGCGAACCGCGAGCCCAAATCGCACGTTCTCCCGCACGCTCATGTGCGGCCAAAGCGCGTAGCTCTGAAAACACATCACCGCGTTGCGCTGATCCGTCCCAAGGTTGGTCACATCGCGCCCGTTGAACCGAATCCGCCCCTCGCTCGGCTCGTGCAATCCCGCGATGAGCCGCAGGAGCGTGCTCTTCCCGCACCCGCTCGGCCCGAGCAGAAAAAACAGCTCCCCCGCGGCGATCGTCAGATCGATCTCCGCGAGTGCCCGCGTTTCCCCGAATCGTTTGCCCAAATCCTCGAGGCGCACTTCCGTCATAGGGCGTGCATCGTATGCGATAGCGCCCGCCCCGGAAACAAGGGGGGAAGCGGGGTTGACGGAAGGAATTCGCCGCCCATCCGCACGAAAGCCGCGTCAATGCCGTAGGCGCCCACACGTGCCTGCGATATCGCCACATTTCCCTTGTTTTTGCCGGGCTTGGGCGCCTTGTCCAGCCGAAAGACTTTTCCAATTAGTGGAATACGGGTGGACCGGGTGGCGGCATCATAATCGTGATACAGGCTGCCCCCCAGAAAGAGCATCAACAGCACAAACACGATGCCAACTGCGGGTCGGGATGAGCCAATCGCGTGGACCGCCTCGGTGTCCTTGCGCCCGGTGATCATCGACAGCGTGATGTTTTCGCGGTGCCGGATCGTATGCACGATCACGCCCAGCACATGCACCCCGGCCGTGGCCAGCAGCACATAGACCAGCGTCTCGTGAATGTCCTCAAAGGCGTGATAGCCCGCCGCCGTCAGCAAACCGGCACCGACGACCCCCAGCACCAACGCCATCATCAAATAGATGATCCAACTGGAGCCTGGATTGTGGCCGACATATCGCGTCGACCGACCGGCGGCGATGTCCCTGAAATAATGCAAGACCGCGCGCGGACCATGGGCAAAGGATGAGAAGCGCGCATGCCGTGTGCCCACCACGCCCCAGATGATGCGCAACACCACCATCACGCCCACCAGGATTCCGATCATCGCGTGATAATGAAACAACGTGCCATGTTTTGGCGCCAATTTGGCCAGGCCGAATGCGGTCAAAACGCCTGCCACCAACATCCAGTGAAACAACCGAACCGGCCAGTCCCAGATCAATACGCGTGGCATAATGGGCCTCCCGTACTCGTCGCCTTCAGACTTCCATTCATATTCATGGTTCTGAAGCAATGTCCCGATCGGTACTCAAGCATCAGTGAAAAACCACACCGTCGGCTTTCCAAAGCGATCGCTCCACCTGGGAACATTGAGTCCAATCCAACACGACCATACCGTAGGCAACGAAATGACCGGCGGCAAGGCGGCATCGACCATCGGCATGGCGTCAACAAAAAAACCCCCGGCGCGGGGCCAGGGGCATTTGATGGGATTGCAATCATTCGGATTCGCTTCAATCCAGATTCATGCTCATCAGGAACTGCGCGTTGCTCGGCACCTTTTCCAATCGGCCCTTGAGCAGTTCAACCGCCTCGACCGGGTTCATGTCGCTCAGGACGCGACGGAGGCGATAGACGAGCTCCAGTTCCTTCGGATCAAGCAGCAATTCCTCGCGGCGCGTGCCCGAGGCATTGATGTCGATGGCCGGGTAGGTGCGGCGATCGACCAGGCGCCGGTCCAGGTGCAACTCGGCGTTACCGGTGCCCTTGAACTCCTCGAAGATCACTTCGTCCATCTTCGATCCCGTGTCCACGAGCGCCGTGCCGAGAATCGTCAGGCTGCCGCCGCTTTCGATCGCGCGGGCGGCGCCGAAGAATCGCTTGGGCTTCTGCAGCGCGTTGGCGTCCACGCCACCGGTCAGGATCTTGCCGCTGTGGGGGACTTCGGTGTTGTAGGCCCGGGCCAATCGCGTGATCGAATCGAGCA
>CAYTAP010000102.1:0-15781 GCA_964435775.1 uncultured Tepidisphaeraceae bacterium | reverse complement strand
GCGGGCGTCATCCGCCGCCACGCGGTCAATGATCTTTCCCTGCTCGATGAAGATTTTTCCGTTGTCCTTGAGCAGATCCGCACGCTCCATTCCCGGTCCGCGCGGCTTGGCGCCGACCATCAGACACCAGTTGGCATCCTTGAACCCCACGTTCGGATCGCTGGTCAGCACCATCCCCTGGAGCAGCGGGAACGCGCAATCATCAAGCTCCATCGCCACGCCGTTCAGCGCGTTCATCGCCTTCTCGAACGGAACCTCGATCAAATGCAAAATTACCGGCTGGTCGGGCCCGAACATCTGCCCCGACGCGATGCGAAACAGCAACGCATACCCAATTTGACCTGCGGCTCCCGTCACGGCGACTCGAATCGGCTGCTTCATCTATTCATCCTGCCTTCCAAAAATAAAAACTGTTCGATAACGAAGCTGATTATTAACACGTTGCCCTCCCGATGCAATCGGATGGCCCCAGGGAGGCAAGGTCTTTCAATTCCGCACGGAATCGAACCACAGATGAACACAGATAAACACGGATGTGAAAAGCCCGCGTTTATCTGCGTTTATCTGAGTTTATCTGTGGTTCATTCTCTTGTGGTATTGCGCAGCAACAGAGCATTGAATAACCCTACCCCAGGAAGCGCGCCCAGGTGGTGAGAAGCGATGGACAACGCAAGAGACTGAACCACAAACGGTACGACGACACGAAGAGTCGCCTGAACGGAGCGTGCCTTCGTTCGCAGTGAGGTATTCAATTCACTAAAAAAACCGGACCACATGTTCGATCGCCAGGCCGCGCGATGCGCCAATGAACCGCTTCGTGATCTTCGCGGCTTTGTGGTTCAATCTCTGTCTTCTCTGCGCTCTCGGCGCCTCCGCGGTGAATCCCGTCACGATTTCTTTTTCGGAGTACTCATCCGATCGCGCGGGAAGCGAAGCCTCACATGCGTTCCCTGATGCAACTGGCTCGTGATTTCCACCGATCCCCCGTGCAGTGTCGCAATCGAGCGCACGATCGCCAATCCCAGCCCGACGTTCCCCCCCGGGCCGGCTGACGGGGCGTTCGATCGCGCGGCGTCCGCTCGGTAAAAACGATCCAGGATGTGCGGCAGATGCTCCGGCGCGATGCCAGCTCCCGTGTCGCTGACGTCAATGTCCACATGGTGATCGTGCGGGGAAGCCGTCAACTTCACGCTCCCGCCCGATGGCGTATGGGCCAGGGCGTTGGCGACGAGATTCCCCACCGCGCGCTGAAACAGGATGCGATCCAGATGGACCTGGAGATTCGGTTGCGATTGGACATGCAGCGAAATACCCGACTCGGCGGCCGCCGGCTCGTAAAACTCCCGCACCGCCTCAAGTTCGCTCGTGAGGTCCAACGCCTCGGTGTCAATCTGGCTTCGCGGATCCTCGGCGCGGGCGAGAAAAAGCAGCGCCTCGATGATCCGTGACAGTCGAACCGTTTCCTCCAGGGACGATGCAAGCGTCTCCCGGTACTCCACAACCGTGCGCGCCCGGCTCAGCGCCACCTCCGTCTGTCCGCGCATGTTGTTGACCGGCGTGCGCAGCTCATGGGCGATGTCGGCCGAGAACCTCGACAACCGGGCAAACGAATCCTCCAGGCGGTCGAGCATCGCGTTGAAGGTGCCCGCCAGCGCCGACACCTCCGCCGGCAATCCGCGCATGTCGATGCGTTCGTGCAGCGTCGCCGACCCCACCCGCCGCGCGATGGCCGCGATCTTGTTGATTGGACGAATCCCCTGCCGCGCGATTTCATATCCCACACCCAGGCACACGAGCAGCGCCGCGCACAGAACAATCCAAAGCCGCCTGCGGAATCCCACGAGCAGCGCCCGTTCGGGAACGGTATTGAGAGCGACCTGGATGAGTCGGGAGGGTTCCGGGGACGCGCCGATGGCGGCGGTGGCCGTGATGATCCGGTAGGGGCGCCCGGTATTGGCCGACAGGTCGATCCCCTGCGGCAGCGCATCCTCAAAATCCGCCGGCGGGGGAAACAAACTCACCGGCAGCCGCTCCGCCATGCCCGGCGATTCCAGCAACACATGCCCATGCAGATCGAGGATGCGCACAAACACCTGCGCGTATTGCCGCGGCGCCCAACTTGCCTCCACCTCCTCTTTCAGTTCGCTCTCGGACGTTGGCCGATGGCGAAGCAACTCCCGGATGACATGCACCTTGTCCGCGAGATACAGATCATGCTCATGGTTCAGGCTGTCGGCCAGCGCCCAGTAGAGCAGCCCCGTGGCGGTCATAATCAGAGCGAAGGATGACAGCGCATACCACGCCGTCAGCCGCGCCGCCAGCGACCAGCTTGAGCCACTCGACGGCGTTGGCCCCGCCTCGCCTCGACCTGTCCGCGCATCACCGCCGCCTTGTGCCGCGCCGGCATAGCCGCCCGGGGTCCCATCGGCATCCCCGCTTGCGGATTCATCCACGATCTTCGAGGACATAGCCGACCCCCCGCACGGTGTGGATCAACTTTTTCTCATACGGATCATCCACCTTGGCGCGCAGCCGGCGAACATGCACATCGACGACATTCGTGTCGCTGTCGAAGTTCATGTCCCACACCTGCTCGGCGATCAGCGTCCGTGACAGCGCCTCGCCGCTGCGGCGCATCAGCAGCAGCAGCAGGGCATACTCCTTGGGTGTCAGGTCCAGCCGCTGACCCGTGCGGGTGATGCGATGACGCAACGGATCGATCTCCAGGTCATCGACCCGCAGCGTGTCCGACTGACGCCCAGGCCCGCGGCGAAGGATCGACCGCACCCGCGCCAGCAACTCTGAAAAGGCGAACGGCTTGACGAGGTAATCATCCGCGCCAAGCTCAAGCCCCTTCACGCGATCCTGCACCGCATCGCTGGCCGTCAAAAACAACACCGGCGTCTGCTTGCCGCCTCGCCGAAGCTCCGCGAGGATCGACCACCCATCGCGCTCGGGCAGCATGACATCAAGAATGATCAGCGCATAATCCCCCCCCTCGGCCAATCGCAACCCCTCATTGCCGGCCGTCGCGACATCCACCGCGAACGCGTTCTCCTCCAGCCCCTGCTTCAGGTACGCCGCCGTCTTCGCCTCATCTTCAACAATAAGAATTCGCATGGCGGCTTAGTTTAACCGCAAATGCCGTCGAGAGAGAAAAATGTTGCCGAACAGATCCGGCCACGCGCGTACGTTGCATTATTGTCATATTCCCACCCTTCGGCGTGTACAGCGTGCCCGCCGCATGGCGCATCCATGAGGCGTGTGCGAAGTAAGCGATTTGTCTTGAATGAGAGTCCCACCATGTAATTATTGCACCATCGCCACACACGCTCAAAAAATCACTTTCACCACTGTCGGCCCGAATGATTTCCGCAATCCGACCTCGCAATGGTGTCCCGTCGACAAGTCCCCTCCATCATCCATCATTGCGGCCAACCCTGGCGCGGGATACAAGCAAGGCATGGCGGTTGAACTGCGAAACGTGCGAAAACGCTACATCGGGCCCGACGGCAGCGTCGTACCCGTCATTGACATCGCCGATTTCACACTCGCCGGGCGCGAGCAGGTGGCGCTGATCGGCTCCAGCGGTTCGGGCAAAACCACGCTCCTGCACATGATTGCCGGCATCCTGACCCCCGACAGCGGACAGATTCTTTTCCGACACGACCAGCCTCAGGCGTCGCCGTCCGACAAAGCTGCGGCTTCGGATTCAACAACCCCAGATGTCAACGGCGACGGAACCATCGATCTCACCGCGCTCACGGAAGCCCAGCGAGACGTTTTCCGTGGTCGCCATATTGGCTACATTTTCCAAACCCACCATCTCCTTCCCGGATTCACCGCACTCGAAAATGTGTTGCTGGGCATGAGCTTCACCGGGCGAGCCCATGACCCCGAATGGGCAAGGCGACTGCTGGTCGAAGTGGGATTGGGCGAGCGACTGAACTACAAACCCGAACGCTTATCCGTCGGCCAGCAGCAGCGCGTCGCGGTGGCCCGCGCGCTGGCCAATCGCCCGGAGCTGGTCCTGGCCGACGAACCAACAGGCGCCCTCGACAGCAATACCGCGCGCCAGGTGTTGGGGCTTATTCGCCGCTTGTGCGATGAAGTGGGCGCGAGCCTGATCCTGGTGACGCACGATCTGGGCATCTCAAAGCAGTTTTCCCGCGTCATGGTCCTGTCTGAAATGAATCGCGCCCACCACGACCACGCGCCGCCTTCAACACCTGAACCTCAAACCCTGAACCCTGAACCCTGAACCCTCAGTCCTCCCGAAACGCCTTGAACCTTTTCGGTCAAACGCATGAACCTCTTCCAACTCGTCTTGAAGCAGATGCGTCAGCGGAGCCTTTCAACCTGGCTGACGCTGCTGTCGGTGCTGCTGGGGGTCGCACTGGCCGATTCAATCATGCTCCTCCGTCGGGAGGGGCGGGGGCTGTTCGGGCAGAGCGATTATGGTTTTGAAGTCGTCGTCGGCGCCAAGGGCTCCAAGCTCGAACTGATTCTCAACAGCGTCTATCACATGGAGCAAAGCCCGGGAAATGTCCCCTATTCCCTCTACGAGAAAATGACCGAGGGCGACCCGCGCGACAACGCTCTTCGCCGGGATGTCGCCATCGCCGTCCCGACCGCGGTGGGCGACAACTACAAGGGGTATCGCGTTGTCGGCACGACGCCGGGAATGTTTGGGATCGATGACGAAGGCAAACCCCTTCCGCCCGACAAGGCGTTCGAATACCGGCTGGGCAAATCATTCCAATTCGCGTCCGGCCAATCGTTCGCGCCCGACAAATACCAGGCCGTCATCGGCAGCGAAGTCGCCAAGCGGACGGGCCTCAAACCCGGCGATCGATTCCAGGTCGAGCATGGGCTTCAGCAAACCCCCAACCCCGATGTCCATCCCCAGCACTGGCGCGTCGTCGGCGTCCTCAAACCCACCCACACCGCCAACGACCGCGTCGTGTTCATTCCGCTTCTCAGCTTCTATTCAATCACCGAACACACGAGCGGCCTGATGGACATCAACGCGCTTCGCCGTGGGGAAAGCCTGCCATCGCAAAGCCCGCACCCGACCCCCTCGACCGCCGCTTCCACGGCACACGATGCATCATCGCATGACGCGGCTCATGCCCATGCTCCCCATGCTCCCCATGCCGGCCATGCCGCGCACGATCATGACCATGACCATGCCGCCGCTGACAGCGAAGACGTCACCCTCGTCCTTCCCAAGTCCGACTGGATGCTCTCGGCGATCCTCGTCCACACCCGCGGCGGCTACCAGGCGCAGGATTTGATGTGGCAGATCAACAACGGCACCCAGGCGACCGCCGCCAACCCCGCCAGCGAGATGCGCGAGTTCTTCGATCAGTTTCTCGACGCCAACTTTGCCGTGCTGTTTTACATTGCGCTGCTGGTGACCGTCGTGGCGGCCGTGTCGATCCTCGTCAGCATCTACAATTCCGTGTCGGCGCGCAAACGGGAGATCGCCATCCTCCGCGCGCTGGGCGCAACCCGTCGCCGCGTGCTGGCGTTGATCTGCATCGAGGCGGGCATCGTCGGATTGGTCGGCGCGGTCCTCGGCCTGCTCGTCGGCCACCTCGTCCTCGGCTCGCTCGCATCGGCCTATCTCGAAGCCACCATCGGCCAGGGGATCAACTGGTGGACGGTGGGAGCGGAGGAATGGCTCTACCTGCTGCTGGTCATCATCATCGCCATCCTCGCCGGCCTGGTGCCCGCGCTGAAGGCGTACCGCACCCCCGTGGCGACCAATCTGGTCGCGGGCTGAAAGACTTGCTCCCTTCATCGCCCCCTGGCGAGGCGTCTTCGCCCGGCAAGCCCGATTCCGGCCAGCGCGAGGGCGACGCCCACCGACGATGGTTCGGGCACCAGGATCTCCGAGTTCTCGAACGCGGGGAAATTGCCGTCGGTCAAGGTGTTGTCCGTGCTCAGATAAATCCGATCGACGACCACGCCGCTGTTTTTGACGGGCATCATGAGCGTTCCAAGGAAATGGGCTGGTACTGTAAATGCGATATATGTAGACGTAGCCCATGCATAGTCTGTTCCGGCTGCCTCGACAGGGTAGGACGTCATGTACTTTGTCGGCGATTCCAATGTTTCGATGACCTTGAAGGCGTCGTGCAACGCTTGGTTATTGGGGTGGTCGCCGGAGGGACTGTTCGTCACAGCGCGCATGCGGGCATAGAAATAGTACGTTTGAGTTGCCGTGTTGCTGAACTGGATTTGGTATGCCACTTCTCCGGAGTCCGCGCTGTATGGCTGAAAGGCATGCCCGCCGCTGGCGCCGGAATCCGCGATGTCCTGCCAGGATGAACCGGGAGTTGGTTCCGTCACCACCCCCGTCCCCTCGGCCTCGAAGCCAACCCAATTCTCCCCCGCGCCCTGCGTGATGATGCCCGCCCGCGACGAGGCGCCGATCAGCAACCCAGCGCCGATGGCAAAGGCCAGGCCAACAAAAACCCCATGCCCCCGCATTCCGAAGAATATCGCCCGCATATGTTCCTCCGACAGAAGTGTACCCACCCCATTGTTGCCCGAATGCTACGGATCACCTCGCTCTCAGTAAAAATAATCCTTTCGCCCGCAACAGGCGATCAGTGTTCAACAAATCATCCGTGGGCAATTGACATACCCGCTTAACCCTTTACAATCCCGCCCCGTTCGGGTCCGCATTCCACTGCGACCCCAAAACGGGCTCGTAGCTCAGTTGGTTAGAGCGCGTCCCTGATAAGGACGAGGTCACAAGTTCGAATCTTGTCGGGCCCATTTAGGTATTTGTTAGGTATGGGTAAAGACGGGTAAGTATCGGGTAATAAGGGGTTTATGGGATTTGCCTCATTCCGCACTTCCCCACTGTTTTCCGTAGATATCGCTACCTTATGCGTTGTATTATGCGTTGCCCGCTCGAAGTGTTCATCGGTCACTTGCAAGTAGTGTTGACTGGCCACCGATACACTGTTGCCGATCCACGCCACGACGGTTTGAATCGGGAATTGTTCGGCAAGTTCCGTCTCCCGGCTCGCCCGCATATTGTGCCATAACTTTGGCCAAACTTTCAATCCGGCCCGCTGGATGAATCGCATCAACTGGGTCCGCAGATTGCAGGATGAATCCCGGTAACGGGTAATGACATATTCCGCCCCCGGCTCCGCTTCCTCGAAGACTTCCAGCAGCGGCCCCTTGAGTTCCGGGAAGATGGGAATGATCCGGCAATCACCCCCGGCGTGATGTTCGGTCTTTGGGGACGGTATGCGGATGCGTTCCTTGTCCCACAAGACATCGGACCACCGCAACGCCAGTGGCTCGGATGGGGTCCGCAATCCACCGTAGCGGCTCAATGCCACAAGCAGACGCCATTGAGCATCCGGGCATTGCTCCAGCACCTTGGCCACTTCCTCCCGGCTCACGAAATGCTGCCGTGCCTTGTTGGTCTGACTCCCCGGCTTGACGCCCTCGAAGGGATTGCGATTGATCCATTCCCACCGCACCGCCTGCCGAAAGACATATCGCGCCACAACCATCCGGCGCGATACCGTCGCCGGTGACAATCCCTGATCCTTCAAGTAAATCTTGAATTGGTCCGCGTCCATCGGCGTGATCGTCTGGATGGTCCGATCCGTACCAAAGTGTTCGGCCAGATTCCGCCGCGTATGGTTGTACGCCGTCATCGTTCCCGGCTTGACGGTCAAATGACTGAATGCCCCTTCCAGCAGTTCACCGAGGCGATGCCCCCGATCCCCTGATCGTTCATCCGCCAGCCCCACCCGCGCCAGCTTCCCATGCAATTCATCGCCGATGTCACTCAACCACTTGGACGTATCCCGATCCAGCGGATACCCGGCCAGCCGTGCCGAGTGAATGGCCTCCACTTTGGTGCGGATCATTTCCGCCGTCTTGTTGGACACCTGCCCCAGGTAGATCGTCTTGCGTCGATTGTTGGCCGCCGTGAATTGAATCCGCTTGCTCCCGTCGGGGCGCTTGTATAGACTTGCCATCGCTTCAATTCCTTTCTGCCCGGCGTGTGTGAATAGCAGCCGGGCGGTTTTTTATACCCCTCGCCACCGTTCCGATCAATCTACATATTCGGCCCCACGTTTTGGATTTGGACAGCGAACCCGCCATCCCCCTTGTTAGTTCGATCATTGAATTGTCCATCATCCTTGTGGCTCGCATTCTGGTGCGTCGGATATTCCGATGGGTCATTACTCATCCCATCCCCTCCAGACGCACCAGCGTTGCGGGCATGGGCATGATTTTGACGTTCCAGCCGGTCAAACAACGTTCTTTCCCGTTTTCGCGGCTTTCGACGGTCCGGGATGATCGGCACCACGTCGCCGACTTCATCCAGCACCACGGGCACCTTGCGACACTCCCACCGGCCATCGCGTCGGCTCCAGCCCCACACTTCAAACATGCGAGAGGGATCGGCCAACCATGTTCGCAGTCGCGGCTCGACCTTGGCCTTGTTCACCCGCGATGAAATGTTGGCGTCACTGGTGCATTGGACCAAAAGCAGGGCGTCGGCCTTCATCGCCAGCACGTCGCCGACGCCGATGAAGTCCCGGCGGAGGTTCGCGCCGGGTATCCACCGCTCGACCACCTCGACGATCCAGCCATCACCCTGCAAGGCGTCCAGCGTTCGGCTTGTAGGGGTCATGGTTGAATCCTCAATGGTTGTGAATCCAACCGCCCGATATCCGCAAGCACCTCGGCCAGGGCAATTCGCTCGGCCTGTTGCCGGGGGAGGTTGCCGTCATACTCGGCAATCCCGGCCCGCTCATGGAATTGCTCAATGAGGTCCGATCGCGCGTCCAGGTCCATTCCGATCTTGGCCATCTGGCGGGAAAGTTCCCCCGTCGGGGATGATGAACACAACCGGACCAGCCCCGCCTTGTTTTCATGGATGGCGTCCTTCGTCGCGTCGGTCAAGCGGTCAATCGGTCCATCGACGTTGAGCTTGTCGCCTTCAACGGACAGCGTGAATCCGGCGCGATGAAGATCGAGCATGAGTGTGGCCGCGCTCAAAATGTCACCCTCCCGTTCGTCGTGGCTTTCCGGTTGTTTTTCGCTTCACCATCGCCACCAGCACCAGCGGAACGTAGGTTTTCCCATTGGTTTTCGTTGGTTGTGCTGGTGCTGGTGGTGCTGGCGAGAATAAAAATGGATGTCGATCTTCCCCCCTTGTCGCTCGGCCCGCGATGGTCCCACCGGCCCCGCCCTTCATCGACCAATGTCTGTAAATCTTGCGCGGCCTGTTGCGTCTTGTTCCGATACCGGTAAAGCGTGTCGTAAACATTCTTCACCGTGCATCGCCCGCCCCAGCGCTCGATCTGCTCGACCAGCGCGGCCAGTGGGTCATCGCCATCACCCAGCGCCTTATAGACTCGCAAGGTTTCGCGCGTGAACCAGTCAGCCAGCGCAATCCCGTTGCGGACCGACTCAAGGTCAATCGGTCCATCTTCGCCGCGTACGCAATGGTCAATCAGCACCAGCCGCGCCGGCAAACTGACACCCTTCATCCACGCCGCCAGTTCCGCGCCGTGGAGGTTGTCGGCCTCGGCGGCATGACGGTTGAACCGCTCGATGTATTCATCCTTGGCATTCCCGGCCAGGTCGATCATTTTCGGCTCTGGTCCATCCGGTCCGTCATCCTGCCGCAAGGCGTAAAGCCGCGAGAAAAGGTCATCGACGGCCACCCGCGTTGATTGACAGATATCCGCCTCGGACCACACGAGCTTTCGCTTGGGAGGCATGGCGAGTATCAGCCGCGCGGCCAAGCCATTCTCGAAAAACTCCGGGGTGAAACAGCGGGCGAGCGTGTCGGGTTGAATACCCCCGACGACACACACCGCCGCATGGGGAACGTAGATCGTTGTTTTGTCGCCGCCCTTGCGGTCCGTCTTGAGCGCGCTGGCGTCATACATGGATAGCCAATTGGGAACGTCCGCGCCCCCTTTCTTGTATTGGTTGAATGATGCGAACCATCCTGCCAGCTCATCGGGCGCGACCAGCACCCCATGCGGCGTATCCTCAAGGCGCGACGCCAGCGCCTCGACGGTGATATCAATACACACCGGATGTTGACACGGCTCGGGCGCTTCCGGCTCATCGCCACGGTCATCCTTTGATGGTTTTTTCCACTCGGCGCGATCCGCCTTGTACGCCGCCATCGCGGCCTTGTGTTCCTTCAAGAGCTTGCGTTGACGACGCCATGCCGGTTTGGTGGCGAGCTTGAGAGGTTCGCTCTTGCCCGCGCCGCTGTCGCCGACGATCCCGCCCCAGAGTACGGCGGGTTGCGAGCGCGTCGGGGTCAATCGGATGCGCCGCGAGTTGCCGATCGCGCTGGCCGCCGTCACGAGCATGGGGAGCGCGAGATATGAGGGGTCACACTCAAGCGCCTCGGCTCCCTCGGCGACATATTCGCGCACAGGGGAAGGGAGTGACGAAACTGGAAAAGGTATGAAGTCTCTCATGCTGGCACCCCCTCGCCCACCAGACGCCGATACTCATCCGCCAGCGCTTCCGCGCGCTCGATCCGCTCGGCCACCATCACCAGCCCAACGGCCAGGGCGTGCGCGACGGCCTCAAGGTCGGGTTCGTCCAAATATCCTCTCGACCAATGCACCAGCCGCGCAGCTGACCAAAAGCAGGACCATCCGGCGCTTGTTGCCACCGGAACGCTCTCATCGGTCAGTCCAGCCGCCATGAGCGCGGCCCACGCCGCCTCGAGCGCCCGAGCGCGACACGAATGCTCTCCCGCCATCGCCTCGTACATCGCGCGGGCGTCATCCTGTTCGAAATGGCCGGGCGTGATGCCCTCGGCCACCAATTCCGGCCAACACGCCGCCGGGTCGGTCAGCACCGCCGCCAATAGGTCCAGTTCCAGCGCCGCCCGCCGCTCGGCTAGGACGATTGCGCCATCGTCGGAGGTTGATCCTGTTTGTTGCGCGTAATATGATTGCATTGTATAGCTCCCTTCCGCCGCGCCATGGCTCATCACCGGCGCGGCGGTTTTGTTTGGTTTCAACCGTTTCCCGTCGGGGCGGTTTTCTGTTGACCGCCTTGAGCGAAATGCTCCCGCGCCCACGCCAGCACGTCGGCAACGACGTATCGCCTTAGGCGGCCGATTTTGAGACTCGGCGCGCCCAGCTTGTCCCAGTTTTTTATGGTTTCGGGCGAGCAGCCGAACAGCTTGGCCACGCCGATGCGGTCTGTAATCACGGACTCATTTTGAGACATGGCGCGGCCCTCCCTTCGCGGCCTTCCGTCGGGCGAGTTCGCGGCGATAGACTTTTGGCGTTGGGGAGTCGCTCCCAAACTCTTTTTCTGCCCACACCAGCCACTTGCGCAGCTTTGCGGTGGGCACGACACTGAGGGTTGAGTATCTCATGGCCGCCAATTTCGATCATTGGCGGGTTTTGCTGTTGTCAATGGACAAATAATGTTTTGGGCGTCCGCCTAAAACGGCGGCTTGTCCACGGGAAAACAGAAGAAATGAGACCAAAGAAAATTGTCGATGGACATTGGACGGACGCTTTCGGGCGTCTACTTTGTGGTCCGCGTTGGCTTGTCCAGGATGAATCCTACGGCCTTGGGGTCATACAGATATTGTGGTTCATGCCGGGCGCGGTTGACGTTCTCCGTATACCCCTTGCTCATAGGGTTCTTCTCTCGCCACCGATCCAGGCGTTTGCGTGCTGCCCCGTTGGATAGCCCCCATCGGTTTGCAAGTTCTCTCGCGCTGGCAAACCCAATCTCGTCCCGCTCCCCATCCGACGTTTCCTTGCCCGGTGCATCTTCATCTTGCATGAGCATTCTCAACTGCCCATCCTTCTCCCGCACCTCCATCGCGTCGGCCATCGTCGCCAGCTCCTCCAAGTAACGAACATGTACCCCCAGGCGATTCAGCAGGACGTAATACCGCTCCACCTGATCGGCGGTCATCCCCATCCGGGGCGTGGACGCATACGCGCCGCCCACCAGTTCTGTCAATTCCGATACTTCCGCCAGCACCCCGTGCGCCCACTGATTAGGCTCCACGCCGCCGACGGGAAACGCCGGAACAAATACCGTCGCCCTAACTCTCTTGTGGGCTTGGCAGACTTGCGGCCATGCTTCTTCCAGTTGGCCGACGGTGCGCTCCGCTTTGTCGATCAAATGGGCGTCATCCTCTCCGTCATGCCGATAGTGGTATTGCTCGCTCGCCTGACTCTCTTTTGCCATCGCATCCTGTAGACGACGCATCCAACCAATATACTGACGAAATTCCGCCAATGCGTCGGCAAAGCGTTTCGCCCGCTGGACGGCGTTCAAGGTGTTGGATGCCCGCGTTACACTGTCTTTCTTAGACATGATCCACCTGTTTCAAGCCGGGCACGATCCAGGGCGGAATGGCGCACAGGTGGTAACGTCATCCGCCCCGGATCATCAACAGGTGTACGGCCTGCTGTTCCCGTGACTTGAGCATACCCCCATCCCCCGCCGTCCGCACCACTCGCACGCTCCCGCGTCGGAACAATCAAACGGACTAACAACACTCCCGCCGCGTCCATCGCGTCCCAGCGGCCACGCCATCGCCGCTCGAATCATTCTTGAATCACCCTTGCACTATCCCAGCATCATCCTTGGATCATCCTTGAATCCGTCACCACGTCCGCGCGATCGCCCGCCGACTTTTTAAATTTCATTTCGCGTAAATATGCGGAAATGGTCACGCTCGGTCTGGCGTCCAAACGGCGTAGAGACTTCACCACCCCCACCCCCAGCGGCCATCACCTCTTGGACATCGACAGCCGAGCAACCCCGGCAATGGTCACTTGCTCGCATTCAGCAGCGTCTCAATTGCCTTGCGGACGTGATCCGGCAGAGACTCCCACCGCTCCAATAATTCGCCGAAATGCGTTGTGTGGTGCGTTGCCACGTTCTGAATCTGCGATTTTCCTAAGGGATTCTCAATTGTTCTGGTCTTGTCGGGCCCACTGTTCATAAGCCATTTACTACCTGTGGCTTGCGGTTCACATCCTGCTTGTATTGCTGGTCCACATCTCGCCAATTCAGCGTGCGTGCGCTTAATACGATGCCAGATCGAACGTTTACTCCGACGAGGTAAAGCCCGCCTCGGCCAGTTGTGATTTGACGGCGTCGATGTGCGCGAAGTCGCGCGTTTCCAGAAGGCATGTGACGGTCACCGTGGCGACATCGGCGGATCCGAAATGGCGGTCATGATCGATTTCCTTGATGCTCGCGCCGCTGGCGGCCAGGGTCGTCGCCAGGGCGGCCAGCGAGCCGGGGCGGTCGGAGATCGTCAGTGTGAGGCGGCAGAGGCGACCGTCGGCCGCGAGGCCGCGCTCGATGATCCGGCTGATCAAGGTGACATCGATGTTGCCGCCGCAGAGGGTGAGGACGACCTTCTTGCCGGCGAGGTTGAGTGATTTGTCCATCGCCGCCGCCAGAGGCACGGCGCCAGCGCCTTCCAGCACCGTTTTTTCGAGTTCCAGCAGGCGCAGGATCGCCAGCGCTATCTGCGGCTCATCAACCAGCACGATCTCGTCCACCACCTTTTGCACAATCTCAAAGCACATCTGACCCGGTTCGGCCACCGCCAGGCCATCGGCCAGCGTCGGCGTCGTCGGCACGCGCACGACATGTCCCTGCTTGATTGATTCGTACATCGCCGGCGCATGGCGAGGCTCCACGCCAATGATGCGCGTCTGCGGTCGAAGCGCTTTGATGGCCGTGCCGATGCCGGAGATCAAACCGCCTCCGCCGATCGGCACGATCACCACATCGACATCGGGAACATCCTCCAGGATTTCCAACCCCAGCGTGCCTTGTCCGGCGATGATGTGCGGATTCTCAAAACCGGGGATCAGCGTCAGCTTGAACTCCTCGGCCAGTTTCCTCGCATGGCGCAGTGCGTCGTCATAGGTTTCGCCGTGCAGCGTCACGTCGGCGCCGAACGAGCGGCAGCGGGTGATCTTCACCAGCGGCGCCCACTTGGGCATGACGACATGCACCGGTATGCCGAGCAACTGGCCGTGATACGCAAGCCCCAGCGCGTGATTTCCCGCGCTGGCCGCGATGACGCCGGCTTGGCGCTGGGCATCGGTCAGCATCATCAGACGATTGCGCGCCCCACGTTCCTTGAAGCTGCCGGTCATCTGAAGGTGGTCGAGCTTGCAGTAGATATCTGCGCCGCACAGTTGGCTGAGTGACAGCGAGTAGGGGCATGGGCTGTGGTAAATGACCGACCCGAGACGCTTGCGGGCGGCCTGGATATCGGTGAGGGTCACTTGTTTTGAAGCGCCGGAATGATCTGACTTGTTCATTTACTTCTGAATTATCGTTCGCAATCGACAAGATCAAGCCGTTCGCGCGCATGAGAAGCCGTATCTGCGTGCTTATGACGTATATTGCAACATGATTGGGATGAATTATACGAAACTTATGTAACGATTGTGAAAATCATCCTACATTCCTGTCGTGTCGGCGTCTGCTTCAATCGCACAGGGGGATTTTTGGTCCCAAGGTTATCGATTACTGGACAGAACGTGCAATAAAGTCACACAGGGTGGTCATGATCCATTTTGTCCGGTTCCGCCGGGTAGTGGTTGCCTGTGGCTGGGAATTATTTTGTTTGACACGGCTCATCAGTGTCTGGTAATACACTCTCGCTAAAATGAGAAATGAATTAAGGTGGTCGTTGTTGCGACACATGATCTCGACAGCCGATTGACATGAGGTATCGTTGTTCAGGCTGCTTTATGTGGCAGCGATATCCGTACACAATTTTTTTGAAAGGTCGTTCATGAGTGCCAAGCCGCCGATTGCTCTTCAGCTTTTCTCAGTTCGCGCCGATGCGGAAGAAAACCTTTCGCGGACGTTGAAGGAGACGGCCGCCGCCGGCTATGCCGGAGCCGAGTTGTATGGCTTTGACGGGTCCGTTGCCCAATGGAAGGGTCATTCCGCCAAGGACATTCGCAAGATGTTCGATGACAATGGATTGAAGTGTTGCGGATTTCACATCGCGCCAGGCGCCTTTACAGGTGACAACCTGAAGTTGACCGCTGACTTCAATCGTACGCTAGGCAATCGCTTTCTGATCATCGCCGCCGACGCCGCGCGGATGAAAACCACCGCGAGCATTTCCGACCTGGCGAATACGCTTAACCGGGCCGTCGATGACCTCAAGCCCCATGGAATGTTTCCAGGTTACCACGCTCACGGTTTCGACTTCGCCATGGTGGAAGGCGAAGTTGCATGGAACCGACTTTTTTCCGCGACGCGTCCGGAAGTCATCATGCAACTGGACACCGGCAATTGCGCCGGCGGCGGGGGGGATCCGATCGCGGCATTGCGAAAGTTCCCCGGGCGGGCGAAGTCGGTCCACCTCAAGGACCACGGTGGCCCGGAAGACTCAGTCATCGGCGAGGGCAAGTTGGATTGGAAGACGATCTTCCATCTGTGCGATACCCAGCAGCCCGTTGAATGGTATGTGGTGGAGGAAGGCGCCAAAGACGGCCGGGGTTTTGAGATTCCCCGTCGGAGCCTTCAAGCCTTGCGCAAAATGGGACGATAACCGACGGCGTTGCAGTGAGATTGGATGATTGTTCGGATGCCTTTGTTGGGTACGGACGCTCACTGACGCTGCAGGTGACGATGCGGGATAACGGAGATTCCGCGCGCATCATTAGTGTGCATGAAAAGGTTTTTACCCGAAAGCGATAACGAATATGAGAATCCACGGCATATTTGGGCT